>JAGHUJ010000026.1 GCA_018064905.1 Candidatus Treponema equifaecale | reverse complement strand
TAATTCAAAAACAGAATTACTAAATATCAAAAAATCATTAAGCTTGACAAATCCAAAGGAATATTTAAACGGACATTATTTTATGAATTTTCTTTTACTATATTTAAAAAGTGAAGACAAAAAAAGATTTCAACATACCACAGTTGAGCAATTGGAAGATATTTTTAGACTTAGCGTAGAAACTTCTTTTGTTTCCTCATATTCTTTATTTCAGAAGTTACTTGTTATTTAAAAAGAATCAGCCCAGCGTTGCGGGCGGCGCTTGAGCCCGCAGAAGGGGTAGCGGAAGACAGCTTGCTGGCTGGAGCGAGGGGAAGGCTTTCCCCTCCTGAATCATTACCCATAAGGAGAGTTTTGTATGATTCCTGATTATCAGACTTGTATGCTGCCACTTTTGAAATATGCGGCGGACAATAAAGAACATAAGCTGGCGGATGCGGTGGAAGATTTGTCTGATCAGTTTGGGCTCACTGCGGACGAACGAAAGGAATTGCTGCCTTCTAAAACTCAGGAGGTTATTTTTAATCGTATTGGGTGGGCCAGAACTTATATGAAGAAGGCTGGATTACTGGATGATACTCGCCGTGGCGTTTTTAAGATTACAGAACGGGGCCAGGCGGTTCTTGGGGAAAATCTTGAGCGGCTTTCTACTAAATATCTTCGTAAGTTTGATGAATTCAATGAGTTTCAGAAAAAGCATAACGAAAAGGATTCTAAATCTGAAAATGATGTGATTTCTGAAGCTACTCCTGAAGAAATGCTTGAGGCGGGTTATACCAAACTTTCTGAAAATCTTGTTGATGATATTCTTGTAAACATTGCAAAATGTTCTCCTTCTTTTTTTGAACATCTTGTGGTTGATCTGCTTGTTCACATGGGTTATGGCGGTTCTTTTTCCGAAGCGGCTCAGGTTGTTGGTAAAAGCGGTGACGAAGGAATTGATGGAATAATCAAGGAAGACAAGCTTGGTCTGGATACAATTTACATTCAGGCTAAAAGGTGGAAAGGTGTTGTGGGGCGTCCTGAAATCCAGAAGTTTGCCGGTGCATTGCTTGGTCAGAAGGCTTCCAAAGGTGTTTTCATTACCACAAGTTCCTTTACAAAAGAAGCAGAAGAATATGCTGCCAGTGTAGACAGAAAAGTTGTCCTTATCGATGGCCAGAAACTTGCATCCCTTATGATTGAACACAATGTAGGTATAAGCACTGTGCGGACTTTTGAGATTAAGCGAATTGATAGTGATTATTTTGAGGAGTAAATGAATTACTCCTCAAACATCTTCTTTACAGTTCCATTGCCAATCAAATTTGTAAAAATCTTATAATTTTTGCTTTCGTAACGAATTCTTCCGGCTGGAATTGCTGGGCTGATTTTCAATCTGCTGGCAAAGGCCTTGACTTCACTTGCTGATGAAAAAGCAGAAAGATTTTTGCTTTTCCATTCTTTTTCTGAAATCAACATTTGTTTAGCATAAACATTTGCTTCTTTTTCGATTTTCTTGTGCATTTCATCTGTCATATCATCAAAGAAAGCTTTTGATTTATCAGAGAGATGAAGCTTTACATGGGTAAGTTCATGGAATAGTGTGAACCAGAAAGAATCTAATCTGTCATAACGTAAAGTAAGTGCAATTAGCGGACTTCCATCAGGCATCAACATGGAAGATCCGTCCAGATATGTTTTTTCCAGATGCTTTTCTACAACAAAATGAATTCCTGCCTTGTTTAAGAATTCTTTTGCAAGTTTTGGTCCTTGTTCCATGTAGCTTAAATTTGCAAGTTGTTTGTAAAAATCCTCTGTCAAAGAATCTGGATTCCATTTTGGAAGTTTTTCCTGAACTGCAATATTCATTACTCTGATTCGCCATGCCATGAGTATATCATCCGTATGTTCTGCTTCTAAAATTTCAGAT
>JAGHUJ010000120.1 GCA_018064905.1 Candidatus Treponema equifaecale | reverse complement strand
GTATACGCGTTCAAAATTCAAATTTGACAAATATCATTACCGACGAATTTGCATGCGTTCTACGGCCTTTTTTGAATTTTCACGAAGCTCTGCAAATTCTGCCATTTTAAAAATTTTTTCCTATCAGAACAGCCCTGAATTCATCTGAAATTTCTTCTATTAGAACGGTTAAGTTAAAAAATGCTCATTTATTTTCGTTGTGTTATTTTCAATTATATATTAAACTGAACTAAGTATTTTTTACTGAATGAGGATTCAAATGGCTAAAGTAGAACTTAAAGGTATTACAAAAGTTTACAGCGGCAATGTACTTGCTGTAGATAAGTCAAACGTAACAATTGAAGACCGCGAATTCTGTGTATTCGTAGGTCCATCTGGATGTGGTAAATCAACAACTCTTCGTATGGTTGCTGGTCTTGAAGACATCACTGCTGGTGAACTTCGCATTGACGGTGAATTGATGAATGACGTTCCTCCAAAGGATCGCAACATCGCCATGGTATTCCAGGACTATGCTCTTTACCCACATATGACAGTTTATGACAACATGGCTTATGGTCTTAAGATCCGCAAAATGGACAAGAATGAAATTGACCGCCGTGTTAAAGAAGCTTCTCGTATCCTTGACTTGGATGTATTCCTTGATCGTAAGCCAAAGGCTCTCTCTGGTGGTCAGCGCCAGCGTGTTGCTGTAGGTCGTGCTATCGTTCGCTCACCAAAAGTATTCTTGTTCGACGAACCACTTTCTAACCTTGACGCTAAGCTTCGTGTTCAGATGCGTGCTGAAATTTCAGGACTTCACCACCGCTTGAACGCAACAATGATTTACGTAACTCATGACCAGGTTGAAGCTATGACAATGGGTACAAAAATCGTTGTAATGTCTGAAAAGAGAATCCAGCAGATTGGTGCCCCATTGTACTTGTACAACCACCCAATCAACAAGTTCGTTGCTGGCTTCATCGGTACACCTCCAATGAACTTCTTCAAACTCAAGATTGAAGAAAAAGACGGAAAGGTTGTTGCTAACGAAGGCTCATTCACATTGGTTCCAACAGACGATCAGCAGAAATACCTTAAGGCTTATGTTGGTAAAGAAGTTACATTCGGTGTTCGCCCAGAAAACCTTAAGTACCAGTCTGCACCAGCTGCAGAAAACAACATGCAGCTCAAAGTTATCAATAAAGAACCATTGGGATCAAGCACACACGTATTCGTTCAGATTCAGGATGCAAGAGTTGTTGCTATCGTAGCTCCAGATGTAACTGTTCAGCTCGGTGACACAATCAACTTTGCTCCAGAAATGGACAAGTGTAAGTTCTTCGATCTCGACACAGAAATCAACATCTGTGAACCAGATATCGAAAAGACTTGGTAATCTAGAACTTAAACAGATTGAAAGGCAGAGGCTCAGGCTTCTGCCTTTTTTTTATGCATGAAACATTTTTCTTCCATAAAAATTTGAAAATATGCAGCCACTTTTTAGAAATTTAAAAAAATTGTATAATGAACCTATGACTAAACAAGAATTCGTTACAGCTTCTATCAATGTTTGCAAATATTATTTTGGCGTGAACCTTCCTTTGACCGTGGACAATATCATGGAAAAGGAAGACTGCATCAATTTCTTCTATTTTGAGCTTCCTTCTTCTTATGAGGATGACGATGACAACGAAATTGAATGTACCTTCTGGTATTCGGTTTCAAATTACAAAGACGTGGCTTCTGAAGAGCATATTGAGGTTGCCACTGGAATTGACGGACGTTCAGGCGACCATTTTTTCATCAAATTTCAGGACTGGCTGGAATCAAGAGACACAAAACAATAATTTAATTGCTATAGAAAAATTTTTACAAATTATAAAGGCTTCCGTGTTTTTGCATGGAGGTCTTTTTTTTGATTTTTTAGAAAATTCCTGGTCCTTTCATTTAGGCTATTGATTTGTTTTGATGGCTCCTGCTCCCTTTTTAAATGTGCGTTTGTGTATTTTTTGGTATATAATTATGGAAGCAAAATAAATCTAATAAATCGAAAATTTATGGAGAAAACTATGTCTGTTGGAATTATTGTTTTGATTGTTGTTGCTGTTATCGGTCTCTGGGCTGTTATGACTTACAACGGTTTTGTTCAGGGAAAAAATCAGTGTGAAGAAGCTTTTTCTACAATGGATGTTTATCTTAAAAAACGCTTTGACTTGATTCCGAATCTTGTTGCAACTGTGAAAGGCTATGCAAAGCATGAAAGTGAAACCTTGGAAAAGGTGATTTCTGCAAGAAATGCCGGTACCCGTCTTTCTCCTGAAGAAAAGGCTCAGGATGAAAATCAGATTACAGGTGCAATCAGACAGATTTTTGCGTTGAGCGAAAGTTATCCTGATTTGAAGGCAAATACAAATTTCATTGACCTTCAGGGCCAGCTCAAAAAAATTGAAGAAGACATTGCGAATTCCCGCAAATATTACAATGCCGTGGTAAAGGAATTCAACACAAAATGTGAGACAATTCCTTCTGTGTTCATTGCAAATCTCGGCCACTTCACAAAGAAGCCGCTTTATGCTGTGGATGAGGCTGAAGAGCGCAAGAACGTTAAGGTTGAATTCTAGTCTGGGACTTTCACTATGAAAAAATTTTTAATTCTTCTCGTATTGGCTGGGCTTGTTCAGCTGAACTGTTTTGCAGACCAGGCGGGATATTCCATAATTGACTACAAGTTTCACGGTTTGCTCCATGAGAACAATTCTGTTTCCGTAACTGAAGAGATCACTGTGAATTTTACAGAACCTCGTCATGGGCTTTACAGAACGATTCCTTCAACCATGCATGTTGCCAGGGAAATTGATGGCGAGACAAAGGTTCTGAAATACCGCAATAAGATTCGTCATGTTTCCGTTCAGAATGAGAATTTTGAGTGGGAAGAAGGGGCAATCAAAATTGGTGATGCGGGAAAGACTGTTCTTGGCAAAAAACGATATGTGATTTCCTATGACTATATCATGCCGGATGACAGGGTTGATTCCGGTGATTTATTCTTTTATTCAGTGCTTGGTTCTGAATGGAATGTGGACATTGGAAGCTTTAGTTTTGTGGTGGATTTTGAAAAAGCTTTGCCACGGGAAACTGAATTCAAAATTTACAGCGGTGCTTTTGGGAGAGGGGATAATGCCCTTGGAGTTGAGGCGGTTCTTGAAGGAAATTCCATTCATGGCAGATGTTACGATATTCCTGCAAATTCCGCTGTAACACTCTATGCTGAGCTTCCTGAGGGCTATTTTGAAGGTGCACAAAAGCTTGGAGCCGGACCTGTGTGGTTTGCTGCAGTTGTGGCAATCTTGCTCTGTGTCTATGGACTTTTTAAAATTTTCACTACAAGAAAAAAAACTCCTATTCAGACTGTGGAATTTTATGCTCCTGATGGTGTTTCCAGTGCTGAAATTGGCTATATAATTGACCGGTCTTCTGATGATGTGGATTTGATTTCGCTTCTTCCATATCTTGCCGAAAAAGGATTTCTTGAAATTGAAGAAAAGGAAAACGATTTTATTCTGGTGCGAAAGTTGAAGGATTTGCCGGTTGACTGTCCTGTCTACATGAGGTCATTGTTCAAGCTGTTTTTTAAGAAAAGCACTGAGTTCAGAATTCAAAATCTGTCTGAGAGCTTTGTGAAGAAATTTTCTGAAATTAAGAAGGAGCTTTCTGAAGAATTTGTTGGCGAAAGAGAACTGTACACAGGGGAGGGCAAAGCCGTGTTCCTGAATGTGATTTGTACGCTTGTCTTTGCTCTTATGCTGGCTATTTCTGGTGCTGAGGAAAGGCTTGAAAACCTGCCTTTTGGTATCTTCCCGGGATTTTTTCTGCTGGTGACTGGTACAATTCTGCGCTCGATGGCATTCAAGAAGAATTTTCATAAGAAACGTGCTGGGGCTGCCAGTGTTGTGCTGACTTGTTTTTCTGTGATTGTGACATTCGGTGCTGTTGCATTGGCAAGTGATTCAGCGGTCATACCGGCTGGAATCATGTTCTTTGCTGCTGTTCTTGTAAATCTAGTGAATCTGCTGAATTCAAAGTTAATTGTTCCAACAAAATACAATCTGGAAATTTCTGGTAAATTGATGGGACTTAAGGAATTTATCAGCAAGGCAGAAATGCCTCGACTTAAGGCTCTTTACGAAGAAAATCCAAGTTACTTCTATAATATTTTGCCTTTTGCCATGGTTTTTGGGTTGTCTGATAAGTGGGCTAAAGTGGCAGGAGAATTTTCTGTTCCAAAACCAGACTGGTACAGGACTGCGGGCTATTCGGATTTCAGCTTTGGAAGAATGGCTGCTTCAATGAACAGCAGTGTACGCAATCAGATAAATGAAGTTCGTGAGGAAATGGCAAAGGCTGCTGCAAGTTCTTCTGGAGGTCATTCAGGATTCTCCGGAGGCGGAGGCGGCGGTGGTGGCGGCGGAAGCTGGTAATCAGGCTTCTACAATTTTGTTGCGGCCAGTTTCCTTTGCATTGTAAAGGGCAGAGTCTGTGGCGTTGAACCATTGGCTTCTGTCCCAACCGTGCTGAGGCTTTGCAACTCCTGCGCTGAATGAAAAATGCAGGCCTTCTGCAAAATCATAAGTTGCCTCGCAGAAAATGTCCTTTATTGTCTGAACCTTGTTCAAAACGTATTCCCGGTCTTCTTTTTCAAAAATCAGTACGAATTCTTCTCCACCAAATCTGAAGGCGTGGCGGATACCGTCCATCTGTTCCTTGATTATGTCCGCCAGTGTCAGAAGAACGATGTCTCCAGATTCGTGGCCGTAAGTGTCATTCACCGCCTTGAAATGGTCAATGTCAATCATTACCAGAGTTGGATCAAAGATGTTTTCCTCGTATTTTCTGAGATAGGCATTCATACAGCCTTCCAGGGCATTTTTGTTATAAAGCTGGGTGAATGGTTCAATTTTAAGTGCGTGAATCAAATCCAGCTGCTTTTTGTAGCTTTTGTAGATGAACTTCAGGTGTTCAAGCTGAGTTCTTACCAGTGCATTTGCAATCAAAAAGCTGATTCCAACAAGGGCTGCCAGAGAAAGTACGGAAACTACTTCAAAAATGGTGTTATTCTGACTTTCTGTAAGCAGAACCGTTGCTGCAATTCCAAATGCCAGCACATCAAATACAGCAAGATGCTTTAAGAGTTTCTGGTCACCGAAAATTGTGCAGATGAAAACAGGCAAAGTAAGGCTCATAAGAAGAAATTCAAAGGCTGTGTGAAAAATTGCAACTGTTGAACAGCAGATCAGAACCGCAAAGCTTGCACAATAATTTCCTTGTTTTGGCGTGATTTTAATTTTCTTCAGAATCAGGGCAAGTGCCAGCGATGTTAAAAAATTGATTCCGCTTGGACAAATTATTCTGATGAGAAGATAGGATTCAGGCGATCTGTTGAGTGTGTTTGAATTCCAGAACAGAAAGAAAATCAGCAGCTCAACTACAAGCACGATTGTTGAGCCAATCCAGCAGATTCGTGAAATTTTTTTCTGCCATTTTCTGAAATGCTGATCTCTGTGTTCTGTAAAGTCCATAAAAGTATTTTATAACAATGAAATTGATTTTGCTAGAAAAATTTTTGAGCGGCGGGGCTGTTTTATTTGTAAAAATTATAAAATTCTACTCTGTATTATTTCAAATATTCCATAGCCTTTTAACTTTCTACAAACTACCATAAATTAATGAATATTTTTGATATTATCGGGCCGGTTATGGTAGGTCCTTCAAGTTCCCATACTGCAGGGGCTGTAAAAATAGGATATGTTTCTCGCAAATTGCTGGGTGAGGATGTGAAGAAGGCTGAAATTCTTCTGCACGGTTCTTTTCTGGCAACAGGTAAGGGGCACGGAACTCAGTTTGCTCTGGTGGCAGGTCTTTTGGGAATGCAGACGGATGATATTCGGATTCCTGAAAGCTTTGAACTGGCTAAAAAGTGCGGAATGGAATTTTCTTTTGGGGAGATCAATCTTAAGAACTATCATCCAAATTCTGTTCAACTGAATCTTACCGGAGTAGACGGACGGTATCTTGAAATTATTGGTGAGTCTGTTGGCGGTTCAATAATCAATATTGCCAGCATTGACGGGCTCAGCGCAAATTTCAGCGGAGACAATCCTACTTTGATTGTTCATAACCAGGATCAGCCGGGACATGTTGCTGAAGTTACCAGTATGCTGAGCCATAAGTCGGTGAACATTGCTTCAATGCAGCTTTATCGTGCAAACCGTGGCGGGGACGCTGTTATGATTCTGGAATGTGATCAGGAAATTCCTGAAGAATCTATTAAATGGCTGATGAAACTGGAAGGCGTGAATAAAGTAACTTATTACAGCTTGAAGTAGATGGTGGTTTCGACAAGCTTAACCGCCGCTTTATACTGGAGGCACAGATGGCATTTTCAAAGATTGCAGAGATACTAAAAGAAGAAAAAGAAACTGGAAAAAAATTCTGGGAAATTATTCTTGGTGATGATTTGAACGAGAGAAAGGTGAGTTTTGAGGAGTCTTTTTCAAAAATGGAAAAGATGCTTGAAGCCATGGAATTTGCTGATAAAAACTATTCTCCAAAGCTTCGTTCTGCTTCCGGGCTTTCTGGAGGAGACGGAGCAAAACTTGAGGAATTCAGAAAGAATGAAAACACCTTGCTGGGAACTTTCTTAAAAATGGTGATGGAAAAGGCCGTAAAAATGGGCGAGTCCAATGCCTGCATGGGTAGAATTGTTGCTGCTCCAACTGCAGGTTCCTGCGGTGTTATTCCTGCCGTGCTTTTAACTTACCTGGAATTGAAAAATCCTGAAAGAGATGCTGTTGTTCAGGCTTTGTATGTGGCCGCAGGTATTGGTCAGGTGATTGCAAATACTGCCAGCATTTCGGGTGCGGAAGGTGGCTGTCAGGCTGAGATTGGTTCTGCCAGTTCAATGGCTGCAGGTGCTATAACTTATCTTGAAGGCGGCACCTCTGAACAGATTGTAAACGCTGCGGCAATGTCCATGAAGAACATGCTGGGACTGACCTGTGATCCTGTGGCGGGACTTGTAGAAGTTCCTTGCATCAAAAGAAATGTAAGCGGTGCTGTATATGCGGTGATTGCCTGTCAGATGGCTATGGCTGGACTTAAAAGCGCAATTCGTGCTGAAGAAGTTTTTGAACGCATGGGCACAATCGGAAGTCTGATTCCAAGCTGTTTAAGGGAAACAAGTACGGAAGGCCTTGCTGTGACTCCAACTGCAATGGAAATTGTGAAAAAAATGAGGGATTAGGCATCTCCACTTCGGTCGATGTGACAAAAAAACATAGCTGTCGATGTGACAAAAAACATTGCGGTTGGGATGACAAAAATCCTTATCTTAAATTTTTCAGCAGGAGAAAGCATCTTATCAGAATGGTGATTTCTTCATCGGCTGTGGACTCGTCCAGATTCAGCAGTGACTCGGCTTTTTTGATACGGTAGCGGATTGTGTTCGTGTGCTGGAAACATTCGTTGGAAATTGCGGTGTAGTCTCCATTATTGTTTACAAAAGATACCAGAGTTTTGATCAGGTTTGCTTCGTGCTGCTTGTCGTAGTCTTCGAGAATTTTTATTTTAGACTTGATTTCGTTACAGATAACTTCCTGCTGGATTATTTTCATTGAATATTTGTAGATTCCGGTGTTTGAGTAAAGCATTGGTGTTGTGCTCTGGAATTTTCCGATTGTGGAAGCCATCTGTGCCTTTTCAATTGCTTCATTGAGCTGTTTTAATAGAAGCGGCGTGTCTGAAATTCCAATGTAGAAGGCATCGGAAAGGAATCCGTTTTGTGAGAGAAGATTTTTTACATAGGAAACAGGATTCAGTTCTTTTAAATCTTCGTCTGAAAAAGAGCAGATAAGGATTACGCTCAGTTCGTATTTTACAAAAATCCATGGCTTTGACTGCTCCAGTTTTGCACGATGGTACATGAGACTGTCAAAATATGTGTGCACCTGCAGATTTGAGGAAGGTTCCTTGGAAATGAGGTTTGCAGTGATGATTTTTCTCTTGAAGTCGCCGTTGATTTCCAGTGCTATTCGTTCAATTGCTTCCGGTGTGCATTTTTCTGAAAGAATTTTGTGAAGCTTTTCTTCCCAGACTACATACTGAGAGCGGGTTTTGAGGGATTCGTTGATGTTGATAATCAGGTCTTCCATGAATTCTTCGTAGAATGTGACGATTGGAACGTGATTTTCTACGGCCAGATCCACGATTTCCTGAGGAAGCTTTTCATCCGGATGGATTTTTAGCGCAATTCCTGAAACTTTTTTCTGAATGAGATTTTTGATTGAGCCGTTTACAAGCTCTGGATTTGTGGCGGCAAAGAAATAGGAAACCAGAACAAAGTATCCAAAGCAGTAGCCGGCGTAGTTTATTCTGCTGCTTTCATATTCGAGAATAACTGCTGTATTTACGTTGTTTGTAAGATATTCCTTTCCGCAGAGCACTTTGAAATTCTTGAACATGGAAAGGTTCATTATCTCATTTATCTGTATCATCTTTGCCTCCAATTTTTTTGCGGAGGTTGAGCCTGTCGAAACCTCCTGATTCTACTTGAATTGCAAATGCAGATTTCTCCATGCGCTTCGCTTGGTCGAAATGACACATGCAACTTGTTTTAAAATAAAAAAACTGCGTGGGCCTGATACTTAGATTCTGATTTCTCAAAATCGGCATCTTTGCCACGCAGTTTGCTATGATTTTTAGTTTTTATTTCCCAAGGATTGTCTTAAGTACCTTCAGGAATTTGTCGTTCATTTCTGAAGTTCCAAGACTTACTCGGCAGAAGCCTCTTGGAGCGCCTATAAGCACTTTTTCTTCTGCAAGTTTTGCCTGAATCTCCAGCGAATCCACATCTGCCTTGAACAGAATGAAGTTTGTCTGTGATTCGTAAACCTTGCAGCCCATTTCTTTAAGAGCTTTAGTTACTTTATCACGTTCAATGGCATTTAGTCCAACGATTTTTTCAAGATATTCCTGATCTTTCAAAGCTTCTGCTGCCATTGCCTGACCAAGTGCACTGATGTTCCATGCAGCACCAGATTTTGCAAGATATGTAATCAACTCTTCTTTTGCTGCGGCAAGACCAATTCTCAAACCTGCCATTCCGTATGCTTTTGAGAAAGTCTTAAGAACGATTAGTGGCTTTTCGTAGCCTTCGTTGATGAGTTTTACCATGCTGTATGTGCCTGGTTTTGTTACGAATTCAAGATATGCTTCGTCAATTACAACAAGAACATGCTCCGGAACTTTTTTAATGAAGGCTTCAAGCTTTGCAGAATCTGTGAATGTTCCAGTCGGGTTGTTTGGATTACAGATTACGAGTGCCTTTGTCTTTGGTGTGATCGCTGCCAGCATTGCGTCCAGATCGTACTGAAGGTCTGAATCAAGTGGAACAACCACTACGCTGGCTCCGTTTACGTTTGCAACATCGCGGAATGCTTCGTAGCTTGGGTCACCAACAATGAATTCATCGCCTTGATTAAGGAAGATTTCACCGATGATGCTGATGAGTGCTGAAGAACCTGTTCCGGCACAGACATTCATCATTGAAGGAAGTCCGTGAAGTTTTGCAAAGTTTGTTTTAAGGTCAACTGAGAACCAGTCAGGATAAACGAAAGGTCTCTTTGATGCTTCTTCCAATGCTGCGATTGCTTTTGGAGAAGGGCCGTACATGCTTTCGTTGTAGTTCAAGCGGAAAATATCTGGTGTAGTATTGCTGCTTTTTGGCTGACGAGCTGCGCGCTGGCTTTCTGGTAAAACTTTGATTGTGTCTCTGAGTAATGATTTGTAGTCCATATTTGTGCTCCTGGTATTTTTTCTCTGTTGTGGTAATCTCTCAACCACCGTCTTATGCAGAAAGTGTAATAATCCAGAAAATAAAAGCCTATAAATTCATTACAAAATTTTAGAATGAGTTTTTGTAGAAATTACAAATATATGGACTTTTCTTTCAGAAAATCGGTGTTTCGTTGTATAAATACCATATAGATAACAATTTATGGGAGTCAGTTATGGATGCTAAAATTCAATTTGATAGAAAATTCCTTGTGAAGCTGGTTCTGCCCCTTATTATTGAACAGATCCTTGCGGTTATGGTTGGAATGGCGGACATGATCATGGTTCGTGATGCAGGTGAGACGGCTGTTTCTGGTATTTCGCTGGTAAACACAATCTCCAATCTTATCATCTATGTGTTTGCGGCTCTTGCCACTGGTGGTGCAGTAGTTGCGGCTCAGGCTCTGGGTGCAAGAAAGAAGGAAACTGCGCTTACGGTTTCAAACCAGCTGATTCTGATTTGTTTTGTGACTGGACTTGCCTTTGCAGTTGCTTCAGCACTTTTGGACAGACAGATTCTTATGCTGATTTATGGAAATGCTGAGGCTGAAGTAATGGATGCCGCAGTAGTTTATTTCTTTATAAACGCATTTTCATTTCCATTTCTGGCAGTGTACAACGGTTCTACGGCTTTGTTCCGCTCAATGGGAAATTCCAAGCTTTCAATGTATGTTTCAACAGTTATGAACATTCTGAACATCATTGGAAATGCGATTTTTGTTTACGTGTTCAAGATGGGTGTGGCTGGTGTTGCATATGCTACTGTAATTTCTCGCGCTCTTGCCTGCATCTACCTTTTCTTTATTCTGCGCGATCAGAAGCTTGATCTTCATATTGACAGATACTGCAGGCTTGGATGGGACTTTAAGATCATCAAAAGCATTCTGAGAATCGGAATCCCTAGCGGTGTGGACAATGCAATGTTCCAGATTGGAAAGCTTTTTACCCAGGCGTTGATTACAAGCTTTGGAACTGCCAGCCTTTCTGCAAATGCCTGTGCTGCCACAATTGAGCTTCTTGCAACAATTCCGGCTTCTGCAACAGGACTGGCGATTACAACTGTTGTTGGTCAATGCGTTGGAGCCGGAGATTATGATTCAGCAAAAAAATACACGAAAAAACTTCTGTTCTCTGCATACACAATGCTTTGGGCTGAAAATATCATTATTCTGGCAATTGCGCCACAGATTGCATGGCTTTACGGACTTTCTGCAGAAGGCACCTGGCTTGCAACGCTTCTGATTCGCCTGCATTCAATCTGTGCTATGGTGATGTGGCCTTGTGCCTGGTCAATGAACGCAACATTCAGAGCCAGCGGAGATGTAAAATACCTGATGGTTTCTTCAATGGTCATAATGTGGGTGTTCAGAATCGGTCTTGCCTACATTATTGGCGGCTGGCTCATGTCAAAATGGGGCGTGGACATTGGTACAATCAAAAATGCGGCAGGTGAAGTAATAAACAGCGCCGGAAAAGTAATCGGAATCACCGGAGCAAAGGAATTCAGTGCAGGGCAGACTGTAACAGTAACTCTTGGCGTTGTAGGTGTCTGGGTGGCCATGTTCATTGACTGGTTTGCAAGATGCGTGAACAACCTGTGGAGATTTAAAAGCGGCAGATGGATGAAAAAAGCTGTAGTTTAACACAGCTCCTGTAGAGTTAGGCCATCTTATTTTTCTGAAAGGTAGGGGTGAACCTTTCTACAGGAGATTTATTTTTATGAAAAATCTATTAAAAAAATCTGTGTTGGATTTCTTATGATGGCTGGTGCAGCTTGTGTTTTTGCTGCTCCAAAATTTAATGGCAAAAAAGCTGTTTCTGTTCTGAGTCGTGAAGACGGAAGTGGAACTCGTGGTGCTTTTAATTTGTATATTTCTCTTTGCCAATGGTGTGCCTGCAATTCATAAAATCGGAATTGTTGATTTTCTTTTTGGACAAAAATGGAAGCCAGGAAATGAACTTTACGGCATTTTTCCAATGATAGTGGGAAGTCTTTATGTGACAGCCGGTGCGATTGTTTTTGGAGTTCCGGTTGGACTTATGACGGCGGTTTTTCCTTCAAAATTCTGTCCAAAAAAGCTCTGAATAAATTATCCGTGAAAATCGAGTTTTTATAAAAACATTGTCATGTAAATTGGAAGATATGTTATATCGTCTTCAATTTCCAGATCTTTTGTGTAAATTATAAATCTTTCATGTTTTTTTGATTGGTATTTCTTTACAAAATAATCAAAGGATTCATGTTTTTTATAAGCTGAAGATTTTACTTCAATAGGACAAATGTGATTATCTTTTACGATAAGAAAATCAATCTCATATTTCTGTTCTTTTTCATTTCCGTCGGGCTTGTAATTATATTCATGGAAAAACAATTCGTAGCCTTTTGCTCTAAGCATTTGCGCAACCATATTTTCAAAAATCATTCCAAGATTTGTGCTAAGTTTTCCGAGAACTATTTTTTTATATAAATCGTCTGCAGTTTCACCAGATCCCTTTAAAATTTGTGTGATTAATAAGCCTGTATCGCCCATGAACAATTTAAAATTGCCAGATTCTGCAAATAAATCAAGGGTTAATTCTGGATTTGTGACATTCCTGCAATAGTTTCCTATCATTGATTCATCAATACAGCGAACGGCTTGCACATAATTTTTATATCTGGCGTTTTTATTGATTTCTGAAAATATGAATTTACAGTTATGATTTGAAAGCTGTTCTGGAATTGATTTGAAAATTGCAGAAGCTTTTTCTGTGTTGTCTTCATCATATTTTTTTAAATCCTCTTCATATAACGCAAGAATATTTCTTTTTATTGAATCAATTTGTTTATATGTTTTGCCTTCAACAAATGCACATATTGCCTGTGGCATTCCTCCAACTGCAAAATAAGTTCGGAATGTATTCATGAATTTTCTATGCAATTGTTCTCCAACAGGTTGTCGCTTTTCGAAACATTCTTTTATGAATGAAGATGTTACTTTATCTCCTGTAGCCCAAAGAAATTCTTCAAAATCCATAGGATACATTTTTCGTTTATCTTCTTCTGATGGAATTAGGATTTCCTGGCTTTTCTTTTTTATGCTTATTAGAGAACCTGTTTCGATATAATCATATCTGCCATCTTTTACAAGATATTTTATTGACTGGCGAGCTAAAGGAAATTTCTGTACTTCATCAAAAATTATTACACATCGACCTGGCTTAAGTTCCTTTCCTGTGAATAGAAAGAGATTGCGGAAAAAAACATCCAGTTTACCAATATTTTCAAAATTATCTTTTACTTCTTTAGATGCAATCGCAAAGTCAATTATAAGATAATCATCGTACTCGTTCTGTGCAAAAGTTTCTGCCAGTGTTGATTTTCCGATTCGGCGTGCCCCATCTATCATAAGGGCTGAACTACCATTAGAAGTATTTTTCCAGTCCAGCATTTCTTCATAAAACTTGCGTTTAAATTTTATATCTGCCATGAATTTATTATACAAAAACATTCCCGAAAATCAAGAATGTTTTATGTGGAATTTTCCCGAAAATCAAGAATGTTTGGCTCAAAATTTTCCCGAAATTCAAGAAAGCTGTGGAGCAGAAGTATTCAAACTGTACGAAAAACTGGCGGCATCATAGAAAAATTTTCATGAAATATACTAAAGTATCAAAATTTGATTTCTGCAAAAATGTGCATTAGAATCAAATTATGGATAAAAAGTTTGTTAGAATTTTCAATATAAGTTTTTTTTCTATTCTGATTTTTATTGGTCTTGTTAATCTTGTTCATATTCATAGAACTGTCGAATTCAATAATCTTGAAAGGGAAATCAGTCCTAATAGACGGGATTGCCTTTTTGAACTTAAGCCTCGCGGTGGAATTACTGATTCCTGGGACAAAGTGGATGTAGATGTCGGCGGAAAAATCTGCACTTTGACAGGAACCACATACGATGGTGTTTTTACAAATAACAGTGATAACAAAGTTTCTGACTGGAAATTGAGAATAAATGCTGTTATGGATTGTTATGTAAACAAGGCCTGGTGTGGAAATATGGAAATTCATCAGTTCCGCAACGGAAAAGAATCTGTTCAGACTTTAGATTTGCGTAACTGTACAAGGGATGATTTAAAACTTGAATTTGTGGAAATCGGTCAGGATTTGCTTATTTCTTTAAAAAATGGTGATTACATTGTTTATCAGCCGTCCAAAGAAGCTTCTGAATTTCCTGTAAATTCCTTCAACGGTTCTTCTGGCAGCGTAACAATCGGAATGATTTTCTACTATCTTAAAAATCAGCAGATTATTCTTGATGATTATCTGGTGAAATTTAAGTTTCACAGAAGCCTGTTTCAGGGATATGTTCCAAAAGTCAGTTTTATAGTTTTGATTTTTCTTGCAATTGCTGGAATCATTCAGTTTTCGATTGAGATTGCATACAAAAAAGCCAGAATCGAAGCTGAAAAGATGATGAATATTCAAAAAATTCGTGATCTTCAGCAATTTAATGAAGAAATAACTGAAGCTAACAGACAGCTTGAAGAGACAAATTCTGTAATCAGTGCAATTTCCGAAATTTATACCACTCTCTATAAAGTCGATTTGGAAAAAGATTCTTTTTCTTGTGTTCGTGCCAATGAAATGGTTTATAAGTTTATCAATCGTTTTGACAGTGCCGAACTCGCATTGAATTCTTTGCCTGAGGAAATGTTTCTTGCTGAGGACAAAGAAGCTGTAAAGAAATTTTTCAATTTGAAAACCTGGAAGGAAAAGCTAAGAACTGTTGATATTTGTTCTGCGGATTTTCGTGGAAAATATACAGGATGGCTCAGAACGAATTTAATTGTGGCAAAACGCAATGAAAAAGGCGAGGCTGTTGAAGTTCTGGTTGCTTTGCAGGATGTTAATAAAATCGTAAAAGATGAAATGGAGAAAAAACAGAAGCTTGAAATCGCAAATAAGGTAATGAAATCTTATAATGAGACATTAAATGAAGAAATTAAGCTTCGATTGAAACATATAAAAGAAATTCAGCAGAAAGTTGTAATTGGTCTTGCAAGTGTAATCGGTAATCGTGATTCTGATACTGGCGGCCATGTAAACAGAACCAGTGATATTATTAAAATAATTGTTGATGAAATTCGTAATCAGAATGAAGAAATCATCGATGAACAGAAAGCTTTTGATATTGTCAGGGCTGCACCTATGCACGATTTGGGAAAAATCTACATTTCGCCTTCTATTTTGTGCAAACCTGGAAAGCTTACAGTTGAAGAATATGAAAAAATGAAGGAACATTCCGTAAACAGCGGTGACATTGTAAATCTTGTTTTAAAAGATGTGGAAGAAGAACATTTTGTTCAGACGGCTTTTAACGTTGCCCGTTTCCACCATGAACGATGGGACGGAAATGGCTATCCAAATAAGCTTTCTGGTGAAGAAATTCCTTTGGAAGCAAGAATTATGGCCATTGCCGACGTTTACGATGCCCTTGTAAGCCGCCGCTGCTATAAACAGCCTATGAGCTTTGAAAGTGCCTACGAAATCATGTGCGAAGGGATGGGAAGCCAGTTTGATCCAAAGCTCAAAAGTATTTTTATTGCCTGTCGTGAGCGTCTTGAATCATATTATTCAGGTCAAATTTAAGATTTCTTTTCATCTTTTTTACCAGTTTTACCAGAATTTCACAGAATCTTAACGCGAGTATCACATTTTATCCTTATAATTTTTACAGAATTTTTCAGGTTCACAGAAAATGCGTGAAGAACCTTTGATGGAGTTTTGTAATGTTTGTCCGATTGACAACTGAGACTTTGACTGGAATCCCTTCCATTGTGTACGGACTTTTTCTGCAGGAATCAAAATATTGGGAAAAGTTTACTGAAAAGGAAATAATTCCGCAGAACAACGGCTACGCCGCCCCTTCAATCCCTAGCGTGCACATCATTGCCAAGAAAGAATTATGGCAGACTAAACATTGAAGATATCAGAAAAGAAATGTACAAGTAAAAAAGACAACTTGCTTTTGCGGGCAAGTTGTCTTTAAATCATTTGATTCGCTCTTATTTTACGAAAACTTTTCCTGCAACTTTTGCTGTTGTTCCTGTGTTACAGATTTTTGCAATGATATCTGTTCCTGATTTGATTTCAGAAAGTTTAATTTCTTTTCTTTCAGAATTACAGATTCTTGAAAAGCCATTTAATGAAACTTCAACTTCTTTGTTGTCAGCATTCAAAATTGAAATCTTATTGTTTTTTTCATCGATTGATTTTACAGTTCCGACAACATTTTCAATGGAATTTCCCATACCCATTCTCATTCCGTTGCCACTCATTCCTTTTTTGCCTTGTCTTCCGTTCATTTCATAGCCATAAGGACAAGTTGCCTTTGAAAACTGTCTGCCACCCTGTCTGCCATTTGCATTGTTAAGAC
>JAGHUJ010000016.1 GCA_018064905.1 Candidatus Treponema equifaecale | reverse complement strand
GATTTCTTTGTCAAAATATGACGAAGATTCATTTTCTTGTACTTTACTTTTCCAGTTCCTGTAAGAGAGAATCTCTTAGCAGAAGCTTTCTTTGTCTTCATCTTAGGCATTCTATTTACCTCTAAAATTATTTGGCCTTAGCGTTAAGTGTCAACGACATAAAACGCCCTTCCATTGCGGCAGGCTTTTCAACAACGAATGTACCTTCGTTAAGCCTTTTCAATACTTCATTCAGTACGTCAAAGCCGAGTTCTGTATGGGCAAGTTCACGACCGCGGAAACGGATTGTAACCTTTACCTTATCCCCCTCGTCCAAGAATTCCTGAACATGTTTTGCCTTAGTATCAAGGTCGCCGGCACCAATTTTTGGCTGCATACGGATTTCCTTGAGCTTAAGGGTCTTCTGAGCCTTGCGGGAATCACGGAGTCTCTTTTCCTGCTCGAACTTATACTTTCCATAGTTTAAAATCTTACAAACTGGTGGATTAGCGTTTGGAGAAACTTCTACAAGATCAAGATCTCTTTCCTTTGCCAATTTAAGTGCTTCGATGGTTGAAATAATTCCATTTTTTTCACCCTCATCGTCAACAAGTCTGATCTCACGTACACGAATCTGTTCATTGATTCGCAAACCTTTTGTGTCTGCCAACACTCCTCCTATGTGTTTATAAAATTAAACACTAATGTAAACGTATGTTTTTAGATTTTAACAAAATTTTGCAGTGAATGTCTATAGATATTGAAGGGGTTTTAGGGGATTTTCCCCTAGGAGAATGGGGTGTGTCTGAGACAGATCTCTGGCTCAGACCAGGGGAAAGGCTTTTTCCCTACCTTTTATGAAGAAGACAGAAATACAGAGGACCTGCGTTGTTCTGAACATCCGGAAGCACATGGACACCGTATTCTGTTTTTTCATACTTCGGAAGCTGGGCTGACGTAAATTTAGAAACATCCAGCTGAATTTTCGGCTCACAGATTTCAACATTGTCGAACTTTTTGAGCAGTTTTGCAATCACATTGTCGTTCTCATCCGGATTCAATGCGCAGGTTGAATAAACCATATAGCCACCGGGAACCAGCATCCTCCAGGCTGAAGAAAGCAATGCCCACTGAGCCATGGAAAGAGTCTTTATTCTTGATGGCGACCATTCTGCGAGATATTTTGGATCGGCAAGCACGTGTCTCTCACTGGAACAAGGTGCATCCAGCAGAATTCTGTCGAAGGATTCCTGATTGTTAAGGCACATCTGAGCCCCGTCCTTGCAGATTACTGTGACACGGTCCTGAATTTCTGCGGGGAGACAGTTCTGAACAGTGTGAAGAAGCCTGTTTTTGCGGTCAGGAGAGCGTTCGTTTGAAAGAAGCGTTGAGTTTTCGTCCATACAGCTGGCTAAAACCAATGTTTTTCCGCCTGGAGCTGCACAAAGGTCCAGAATTTTTTCTGCTCCGGCCAGTGGAAGTGAAACTCCGCAGCGAACGCTTCCAGAATCCAGAAAATAGCTTTCTGAGCCGCCCGCCTTGTATTCAACGTGGTCAGGTTGATTTGCAAGAGCTGCCTTTAATGTGTTCCAGCGCTCTCCGTAGAGATTCTTGTAGTATTCTTCAAAGCCTTCTGCACCGGAAAGCTTTTGTTTTTTGTCCTTCTGCTTCATTTTTACTCGTAAAGTTTCATTGCCTCTGAATAGGCCTTGTTGAATTCAAACAGGTTGAACTCATTGTAGTTGGAATTTGTGGTGATTGCAAACTGGGGGATAGATTTCTCCACTCCGCCTGCGGCTCCGGTCGAAATGACAGGTTTGGTAGCTTTTGCGGATTCGGGAGAAATGACAGGTTTGGTAGTTTTTGCGGATTCGGGGGGAATGACAGATTTAGTATCGGTTGTGGATTCGGGGGGGATGACAGGTTTAGTATCGGTTGTGGATTCGGGAGGAAGTTCTTTTAGATTCAGGATGTTTGCTTTTATTTTGTACTGGATTACGCGCTTTACGGCCTGATTTATTTTATTCGCGAAGGATTCATCCTGCTTCATCTTTTTCAGGAAAATTTTGGCAACTGAGGAAAAGCGTTTTTCTGAAAGCATTATGACATCAACTCCGGCCTCAACTGCCTGAATTGCGGCTGTTTCCGGTGGAAATCCGTTGTCTGCCAGGGCTCCCATGAAAATATCGTCGCTTAAGACAAGTCCTTCAAAACCGAACTGATCTCTGACCATATCCGTTACCCAATATTTAGAGAGACAGCTTGGGGATTTTTCTTCAATCCCTTCTGAATGAACTCTGGCGTGACTCATTAAAACTGCGGAAGAATATGGAAGAAGGGCCTTGAAAGGCGCAAAATACTGCTCTTCCAGCTCAGATTTGCTCAAATTGAGTTCTGGAAGACCTGTGTGAGGGTCCGTGCTGGAATTTCCGGGAAAATGTTTGAGGACTGTGGCGATATTATTCTCTTCGAAGGCTGTGATTTCTGATTTTCCGAATGAAAGTACGTTTTGAAGATTGCCAAAAGTTCTTGTGTCGAGAAAATTTTTGTTGGATTCATTTTCAACTTCGATTACAGGAGCCAGATTCATGTGAATTCCAAGCTGAGCCATCTGTTTTGCCTGGGCTGAATATAGTTCGCGGGCTTTTTCTGGAGTGAAAGTTTCTGAGATTTTTTTCTGACTCCACAGGACGCTGGTAAGTCCCCGAAGTCTGTTCACGTCTCCCCCCTCCTGGTCGATTGCAATGTATGGAGGAATGTTGTCGTTCTGAATGTAGAAATCGCGGATGGACTTGATGAAATCGGCAGTTTCCAGAGGGTCTTTGGAAATGTTGTAGGAGAACAAAAGTGCACCGCCTGGAACCAATGGTTTTTCTGAGGAATCGTCGTAAAGGGCGGATGTTTTTTCTATGTTTTTAAAAGTTTGGTTGCCTTCAATGTTTACGAGAAAAAGCTGGGATAGTTTTACATCGTCTGAAAGTGATGAAACATAATTTTCAAGTGCAAGATCTTTTGCATGCTGAATCTGGGCTTGTCTCTGCTGTTCAAGTTGTTCTGGGGTGGGCTTTTTCTGGCAGGAAATGGTTATAAGCTGAACTGATGCCAGAAGTAAAAAATATATTGTTATTTTGAGGAAATTAGCTTTTTTCATGGCTTTTATTCTAGCAAAAAAAGTGGGCTTGCGGTAGGGATAGTTGCGACCTCCTGTCGCTGACAAGTTTCTGCGGTGGGGATAGTTGCGACCTCCTGTCGCTGACAAGTTTTCGAAACGAAAACTTGCACAAAGCAATTCGAGGCAAGGCTCCATCCGTGGAGCCATTATTTTACAAAGCGGAACCCAAACGAGCACGAGAATGAAGGTGCTCGTGAATAGCCCGACGGCACTTTGTGCCGGACCGTCCTTTTTATGAAAAAATGTGATATAATTTTCCATTATGAACAGAATTACGATTATTACTGGTGCCAGCTCTGGAATGGGGGCGGAATTTGCACGACAGATTTTTGGTGAACTGAAGGAAAATGATGAGCTTTGGCTTATTGCCCGCAGCTATGAAAAAATGGAAGCCTTGAAAAACGAAATTCAGGGAAAGTATGCGGAGAACCGGGCTGAAATAAAGATTTTTTCGATGGACATTTCCGGCAGAGAAGGCGTGGAACGGTTCAATGACCTGATTCTGCGGGAAAAGGCTGCCAGGGAATTTGTGATTGACACTCTGATTAACAATGCGGGTTTTGGTACTTATGGGCCTTTTGAGGAGACGCCTTTGGACAGGGAGGTTCAGATGATTGATTTGAACTGCACTTCCCTTACCGGCATCTGTGGAATTTGCATTCCATTTTTGATGGGCGGTTCCAGAATCATAAATGTGGCTTCTCTGGCGGCTTTTTTGCCTTTGGGGAATTTTGCGGTTTATGGTGCTACCAAGGCCTATGTTCTGAGCTTTACTGTGGCTCTGGCGGCTGAACTTAAGGACAAGGGGATTAAGGTTACTGCACTTTGCCCTGGAAGCGTCAGCACTGATTTTGCCAATGTGGCTTCTAACGGCGCAAGAAAAGAAGTTCTCCACGGCAAGGATCCGGTGAAGGTTGTGAGCCACTGTC
>JAGHUJ010000201.1 GCA_018064905.1 Candidatus Treponema equifaecale | reverse complement strand
AAAAACATGTCATTTCGAGCGCAGTCGAGAAATCAATTTCCGACAGACCTCTCGACCTTGCTCGAGGTGACTTAATGAGATTTGTTATGCTAAAAACACTTTTTGAATTGTTTGCCGTGCTTTTTAAGGTGGGCTTGTTCACCTTTGGCGGCGGAATTGCAATGCTGCCGATTCTTGAAACAGAACTGGTGGAAAAAAGAAACTGGGCTACTTCAGAAGAGCTTCTGGACTGGTTTGCCATTGGTCAGAGCACACCTGGAATCATTGCAGTAAATGTAGCAACCTTTGTAGGTCACAAACGGGCCGGAATCATCGGTGGATGCGTGGGCACCTTTGGAATGGTTTGTCCTTCACTCATTATCATCACTTTGATTGCCATGTTCATCGGCAACTTTGCGGATATTATCTGGGTGCAGAAGGCATTGACCGGAATCAACGTGGCAGTTGCTGCAATTCTTACCAGCGCAGTTATTAAATTTGCAAAGAAATCCGTAAAGAATCTCTTTGGATTTGTTCTGCTGGTGGTTTCATTTGTTGCAATCTTCGTGTTCAATGTGAGCACTGTTTACATCATCTTTGGTTCAGCTCTTCTTGGTGTGATTCTTGCAGGAATTCGCGGTGAGTACAAGAAGGATTTTGAGGATTAGTCATTTCGACTGCAGCGTAGCGGAATGGAGAAATCCAGATCTCTCGACTATGCCCGAGATGACATTGTTCCAGATTTTAAGGATATTTTCTTATGACAGAATTTTTAGTTTCTAATATACAGAGCCAGTCTGGGCTTGGACTTTTGTGTCTGATTGGAGTTTTCTTTTACGTTGGACTTATTACAATTGGCGGAGGACAGGTTGCAATCACAGTAATGCAGCAGGTTCTTGTGGATCAGTTTCAGCTTCTGACAAATGAAAAATTCTTCAATATGGTTGCTATTTCTGAATCCACACCTGGACCAATCGGAATCAACATAGCCACATACATTGGAACTGAGCTTTACGGGCCTTCTGGTGGATTTTTCACCACATTGGGAGAAGTTCTTCCTTCACTTATAATAATTATTCTGATTGCAAAATTCTTTGGAAAATTCAGCGACAGAAAGGGTGTAAAGGCAGCCTTCAGCACATTGAGACCGGCAGTAAGCGGAGTAATTGCTGTAGCAGCGGGAAGGGTAATTCTTCTTGCAATGGTGGTTTTTCTTCCTGCATTTTCACTTTCTGATATTTCAACCTGGAATTCTGGAATTATGATTCCTGCTCCGAATGCAGTTTTCTTTCTTGCATCACTTTTTGTGCTGTTCAAGACAAAGCTTCATCCTGTAGTTGTTGTTCTTGCCGGTGCAATTTTTGGAATATTTTTCTGTTAAAATAAAGGTCGGGTCTTCCGGCCTTTTTTCTTCCTGATAACACAAATTTAACTTTATTTTTGACTTTTCTGATGTATAATTATAAGCATGAAAATAAACCTTTTTAAAAATGTTGCATATGCAAAGAGAAGTCATATCTTTTCTTCGATTATCACAGTAGTCGTCCTTTTGATTGCCGTTGTCACACTTGTTTTTGGTTCAAGAAGTGTTTTTGACCATCAGACCAGAACCCAGCTTATAAATGTGGCTGAACTTAAGACTCTTGCTTTTGAATCTGAACTAAATAGCCAGATTGCATTGGTAAAGCAGCTCACAAAATCACCAATCATCATAAATTACATGAAAAATCCAGGTTCTTCAGAGCTGTTCAATATGGCTGTAAAGGAATTTGGAACATTTAAATCTTCTTTTCTGAGCGATACAGTTTTCTGGGTTTCTGACAAGGACCTCAGGTTTTACCAGAACTTAGAATATGCTTACAAAATAAATCCTGATTCCCCTGACACATACTGGTATAAAATGACCATGTACGAGACACAGGTTTACAACTTCAACATCAATTACAATCCTGAGCTGAATAATACAATGCTCTGGATAAATGCAGTTGTTCGTGATGAAAGCGGAAATCCAATCGGTATGTGTGGAACAGGAATTCCTCTGGACGGTTGCTTTGATTCGGTTTATGAGAATCTGGACAAGGATCTTACACTTAAGTTCTATAATGACGAGGAAGAAATCACAGGTTCAGAAGACCAGGAAGAAATTGTCTCAAAGGCCACAATCCGCTATAAATATCCTGAACTCGAACATGTGAACACTTTAAAGGACGTTCCTGTGATTCATGAAAGCAGTGACGGCCAGTATATTTTCTATCCGTTACCAACCTTGGGCTGGCACATGATGGTGTTCAAGCCGTATACACTCAGAACAGTTCTTACAAGCTCAATGACATTCCTTGTTGCACTTCTGGTTGTGATTACGCTTATAATCATCACAATCTTCAATCTATACATCAACAACATTCTGGCTTCTTTGAATGAAGTTGTAACAACCACAAAAAACAAGGCTTCAGAACAGAAGGAATTCATCACAAACGTTCAGGGAACAATTTCCACAACTGTAAGGTCTCTTGGTTCATATGGAACAATTCTGGACAACCAGTCCGCAAGCATTGAAGAATCCCAGTCGAACATTCAGACTTTGCTTCAGCAGCTTAAGGTCTTGGACAGCGTGCGAAGAAATTCTCTTGGAAATGCCAAGGCTCTTGAAAAAAGCTCAACAGAAGGTCAGACACATATCGTAAATTTGCAGGAGAATATTTCTGCAATTGTAGAATGTTCCAAGAGACTTGTTGAAGCAAATGATCTTATTGCTGATGTTACTTCTCAGACAGACCTGCTGGCTCTTAATGCGGCAATTGAAGCAGCCCATGCCGGTGAACTTGGTGCAGGATTTGCCGTTGTTGCCCGTGCAATTCGTCAGCTGGCAGAAAAGAGCCGTGATCAGGAAGACAAGGTTGAGCAGGTTATTGGTGACATGCAGAAGATGATTGATTCAATGGTAGAAAGCTCAGAGGCTGTTCACGATTCTTATGAAGAAATTGTAGAAAACAGTGCCAATGTAAACGCAAACTTTGAGGAAATGTCTGAGTCAATCGAACAGCAGAATACACTTGGTCACACAATCGGAATCAACCTGTCTGGAATTACAGAAAGTGTAAATGATTCCAGCGCAAGTTTTGATTCAATGCGTGTAAGCAACGAAGGCCTGGCCAACGAGGTTTCAAAGGCTGCAGAAAGTTCAGAAAAGCTTTTGGAACAGGCAGAAAATGCGCTTAAACTGATCGGAATAAACAAGGCATAAAAATCAAAGAACAGAACAGGAGGTTCAGCCATGAGTACACACATCAATGCACCTGAAGGAGCAATCGCCAAATCAATTCTTCTGCCGGGAGATCCATTAAGGGCAAAGTTCATTGCAGAAAATTTTCTTGAAGATGCAAAATGCTTTAATGAGGTTCGTGGAATGTACGGGTTTACAGGCTCCTACAAGGGTACACCTGTTTCTGTAATGGGAACTGGCATGGGACAGCCAAGTCTTTCTATTTATGTTACGGAACTGTTCAAAGATTATGGCGTGGAAAACGCAATCAGAATCGGAACCTGTGGTGCTGTTTCAAAAGACATTGAGCTTCGTGACACAATAATCGTAAGCTCAGCCTGCTCGGACTCATACCTGTTGAACCAGAGATTTGGCGGGCTTCACTTTGCTCCAACTTCTGATTTTAAACTTGTAAGGACTGCGGACTCAATTGCTGAAAAAATGGGAATCAGATATTGCGTTGGTTCAGTTGCTTCCTCTGATTTCTTCTATGACATTAATGATAACTGGAAAAAGTGGGCTGATTACGGAGTGAAGGGAATTGAAATGGAATCCGCTGAGCTTCTGACATTGGCCGCACAATACCACAGAAAAGCCATGGCAATTATGACCGTGAGCGACCACATTCTAAAAGGCGGAACCACAACCGCAGAAGAGCGTCAGACCACATTCACAAATATGATGAAGCTGGCTCTTGAAACGGTTGTTGAAATCAGCAAGTAAAAAAAAACGGGTGGTTTAGACAAGCTTAACCACCCGTTTTTTTCGTTTTATTATTTTTCTTCCTTCCATTTTCTTGTCATCAATGGAACCAGCATTCCTCCCAGTGCATTTCCAAGAACTGTAACAATTACTAAAAGTGCGTTTGCAACAGAAAAGCATTTGAAATCAGATGCATTTGAAAGGAGGAAACTTTCATCTGCAAAAATCTGGTGTCCAAGGGCTGCACCGTTGTAGAAGCTGTTGGCAATTGAGTGGTCAAAGCCTGCAAAGATGAAGGTTGGAACAAAAAGGAAGCAGCCAATCATTTTGCCCTGTTTCCATGTATCAACTGCAAGGAACATTAAAAGTCCACAGAAAGTTCCGGAAATGAAAACCTTCAGAAGAGGCATGTTCAGTTTTGGTGCGTAAACCTTAAAGGCTTCTGCACCGATTTTTGGATAAACATAGGCAACCACAATTCCAAGAAGGAAGGTTGTAAGCAGGTTGAAGATAACGATAAGCAAAACCAGACGAATGTAGGCAAAGTCCTTGAAGTTGTAAGCGATGTAACCAACCTTGCCTGTGTAAAGGTTGAAGCCGTAAACACAGATTGTAAAAAGTCCGGCAGAGAAGAGAATTGCACCCAGCCAGAGCAGGTTCATTGAACCGCAGTTAATTGTTCGGCAAGCCATGTAAACGGAACCGCCCACAGCAATCATAAGTCCAGAAAGAATAGATTTTTTAATATCGTTTAACATAATGAAACATATTTTACAGTTTTGTGAACTTTGTTGCAAATAAAAAATGGGAAGAGCTGACTCTTCCCATAAGTAAACCATATTTGTTTGCTGAATATTTATTTATTAAGTAAATATTTTAGCCTGACTGGATTATATGCCAGACTTGTGGCTGGTGAAGCAGCTCCATATGCTGCAACTTCTCCTGTGGTCCACTCTGGATTTTCAATTGTGTAGACAAGATTGCTGTTTATATAACATTCTAACTTTCCAGAATTATTTTTAACAGCAAAATTGTTGCTTTGTGAAAGACCTGTCTTAATGCAATCAACATTTTCTGAATTTACAAGATAGTTGTAGGTACCGTCTTTTCGTATCTGAATGTATAAACTTCCATCGTAAGTTATTCTGATTCTGTAAAAATTTTGCCAGTCCTGCATGGCAAAGAAAAATCCATATCCACTCGCAGCTGCACCTGAATCTTGTTTGCCAAAAGCCTCAAACGAATCAGTGTTAGTTTTTAATGTTTTTTTACTCATGCTGCCAGAAAAGGCAGGGTTTTCAGTGTAAAATTCGAGTGATCCATCGTTATATGTTTTCCATTCATATTTTTTCAGTTCCCTGTCAGTCCAAAGCTTTATCAGAGATTCCTTGTTGTTGTAATAATAATTGGCATCTTTGAGATATTTCAAAAATTCTTCATGCGACATGTTAGTGACCATCTTTTCAATTGCAGCCTGAGTTACAGCGTAACTGTAACCACTGCTTTTGAAGAAATAGTCGTCACTGTAAGCTGATAAATTTATTTTTGCTGTGTCATATTGCTGTGCAAGATGTGATGCAATTCCTTCGTTAAGGAATCCGCAGGAATTTGTTGAGGTTTTTATTTGAAAATGTGCATTGTGTACATATTCGTGAACAACTGTCTTTTTGTAATGATCAAAAGTGTCGTTTTTATGGGATTGCAGCTTTTTATACTCATGGAAATTCAGCATATGAACCTGCCAGTTTGATGCATGGCCTACTATCCATTCTTCATAGCTCATTCCGATGTCAGATAAGTGTTTTTTCCAGCTGTCGAGAGTTGGGTAAATGTATATTTTAAGTTTCTGTGCTGGCTTATCTATTCCCATAAATTCATTAACTTTTGGCATTTCCTCTTCAAGATAGCTACATATATCGGAAATGAGATCTGCACTTGCTGCGGTGTAGTTTACGATGTAGCTGGTTTTATCCAGTGAAATAGTTTCTTCTGAAATGTCCGTTGCATTTGATTCATCATTTGCACAGCCCATAAAATTCCCCAGCACTAAGACTGATGCTAGAATTGAAATGATACTTTTCTTCATTTTATCTCCTTTTTTACGTCCTGAAAAACGCACTTCCATAGTACAATATTGTAATGCTGCTTTTTGATGAGTTTTTACACCGTTTTTGATGTTAGTTTCTTTAAAATAAAAATGGGAAGAGCGAAAACTCTTCCCAAAATAAACTCTCTTGATGCCCCAATTTTTATTTATAGAATCGGAGGAATTTGTAATTATTGATTACTGGAACTTTGGCTGGTTCTTCTTTTTCTATAATTTCATTTGCAAGTCTGAAATAACCCTCTTTGTATTCTGCATTTTCAATCGTATAGAACAGGCCATCATTGAAATAGATTTCCCAGTTTCCGTTAACAAACATGCATTTAAGGGTGTTTTCCTTTTTAAGTCCTGTTTTGTATGCATCAATCGTGTCCCATTTCTGAATGGTGTTGTAGGTATTTGGGTCTGAAAATGTCCATACAGCAGCTTCTCCTGTTGGTCTTACAGATATCACATATCCATTTTTAAGATTTGAATCCAGTGCAAAATGAAACATAATGATTCCGTTATTTCTTCCACTTTCTTTTGAATATGTTACTTCAAACCCGTGAACTTTTTCCGGATAGAGTTCCTGACATTTTGCTGTACCAAGTGCAGAATCTTTATTGCATTTGAAAATTATTGTATTTTCACCGTCTTTCATCCAGTAAGCTTCTGTATCAGTTGAATCTGGTAAAATTGATGGATTCCAGTCTGCAGGAACCCATTCTGGATCTTTAGATTCTTCCTGCTGAACTGCTGCTTTTAATTCTTCTTCCTGCTGAATTGCAGCTGCAATTTCTTTTTTGCCTTTTGCTTCGCTGTAAACTTTATTCAGCTTGTATAAATTCTCTACAGCGGTCTGGGATGGAATGTCATTTTTGTGAATCTGTGTTGCAAAATGAACAGTTCCGTTTATAAATTTAGGATTTTCTATTGTATTTACAAGGGTATTATTTATGTAAACTTCAATGTTTCCAGCCCTTGTGTATTGGGTTTTGATTACATTTTCTGCATTAAGACCTGTTTTGATTGCCGGGTTTTTAGTCCATTTCTGAATGATTCTCTGGACACCTTTTTCATCTTCGCGCAAGTTATAAAATCCATTTGGATTTACAAACAATGTGTATCCGTGTATAAACTTTCCTTCTGAAGTAAATTCGCCGGAAAAAGTAAAGCCTAATCCTGCTGATGTATTCCCACTTATTTTTTTAACAGTACCCTCAAAGCCGTAGTGTTTTCTTGTATCATGGTCTGAACACCAAGATTGTCTTCCAATGTTATTGTCATTTGAACAATGAAATTTAACCCATTTGTCATTTTGTGTTCGCCACCATACTTCATAAGTTCCAGATGCATTAACAGTTGGTTTCCATTTTGGTTCTTTCCAGATGAAATGTTCTGGAATCTTGTCCTTTGCAGTGGCGAAGCCAGTCAGTGTTGAAAATGCAAGAACTGCAGCTGCCAGAAATTTTGAAATTTTTTTCATGTTTTTCTCCTTATTTTGAAAAAATTATTTATTTGTTCGGGTCCATTTGTACAAGTAGTCATCGTAGTTACTAAGTAATTTTGCGGCTTTTTCTGGATCTGAAAGGTCATCCTTTGACAAGTCTACTGGCGCTCCTTCGTTTGTGCTTCTTTGCCAGCCTTCTGGATTCTGAAAAATTACTTTTTTAAGATTGCTACAAGACTGGAAGGCATTTGCTTCTATTGTTGTAACTGATGCTGGAATTTCAATTTCTGTAAGACCGTCACAACGAAAAAATACAGTTTTTTCAATTGTTTTTAAACTTGAAGGCATTTTTACTTTTTCAAGAGATGAGCATGAAAAGAAAAGTCCCTCTTTTAATTCTGTGAGTCCTTCTGGCAATTCTATTTCTTTAAGATTTGAACAATGTGAGAATGCACTTCTATCGATTGTTGTTACTGTTGATGAAATTACAATTTTTTCAAGTTTTTCACAATCTGTGAATGCATAACTATCAAGTTCTGTTACAGAGTCTGAAATATAGACTTCAGTAAGATTTTTAGCTCCGCCAAATGAATGACCTTTTATTCTCTGCATACCCTGTGGAAGTTTTAGTGAACGAATGCAATCAACTTGATAATTTACTGTTACATCTGCTTCAAGTGTTGATCCTGAAAGATCCAAATCAATGAGAACATTTTCCTTAACTTCCTTTAATGTGTTTGTAAGCCATGTTGCTTTTGATTTTGAAACACTGTCATCTGTGATTTTTACACTGTATGCTGTTTCTGAAGCTTTGAGCTGTTCAACTACTGCACCAAGGGCGAGTATTGATGTCTGGAAGCTTTTTTGATCTGCACAATGACTTAATGCTGCTTCCTTTGTAGTAAATTCTTCTGTGCATTCTGGACAAAAATAGTGGTTGATTTCTTTTTCTTCTGTTTCATTTGCACATCCAGCAAAACTTCCCAGCACCAAAACCGATGCCAGAATCAAACTGATTGATTTTTTCATATTTGAACTCCTTTTTGCGTTAAGGATTGTAAGGGCCGCGAAGCGGTTCTGATGCGCAGCAGCAGAATGAAACCCTGAAAAGCCTGGCCGGCAACTTGTTGCCGGAAACGCCCTTGTATGATACTGCATTTAAATTTTACTTTTTGATGTGTTTTTTCATCGATTTTGATATTTTTTTTAATGCCAGATGTGGTACACTTTCGCCATGGAGAAAACGCTTTTTATTGCTGATGATCACACTATGATTCGGAAGGGACTTGCCACCTGGTTTGAGGAATGTACTGAATGGACTTGTGCAGGTCAGGCTTCGAATAAAACTGAACTTATTGCCGCTATGGAGGAACTGTGTCAGAAAAATTCTCTGCCATCTGTTCTGATAACCGACATTAATTTAAACGGTTCTGACGACGGCTTTGAAATTATCAGTGAAGTTAAGGAAAAATGGCCTCAGATTAAAATTGCTGCCTATTCTATGTATGAAAGTCCTGGAATGGTGCAGAAGGCGTTGAGTTTTGGTGCCAGCGGTTATGTGAGCAAAACTGAAAGCGAAGAAAACCTGTTGAAATGCGTGGAGGATATTTTCTGCGGGCGGGAACATGTTGAAAAATCTTTGACTGAATCGGTTAAGCTTTACAATACTGCCATCAGTGCCCTTACAAAGCGTGAAAAACAGACTCTGGAGCTTTTGCTGAAGCGAAAGACAAATGTTGAAATTTCTGATGCCATGGAAATAAACCTTCATGTGGCCGGAAATTATATCAGCCGCGTTTGTGAAAAAATGGGCGTTCTGGACAGAAATGACCTTGTGAAACAGTTTGGAGAAAAATAAAAATGAATTACAATACTGCTATGACAGAAAAAAAACATTCACCTTTAAAAATCATTCTTTTTAGTTTTGTGGCGCTTGTCCTGAACTTTATTGTGGCAAAGCTTTGTGGCTTTGGAAGCTTCCTTTTTATGGACACTGTTTTTCCAATGGCTCTTTTGTTTTATTTTGGGCTTTTGCCGGCTCTGGTGGTGCAGATTTTGTTCAATGTGATTTCTGCTTTTCTTCCTATGTTTATCACTGGAAATTACAATGGTGCAATCAATGCCCTTTATGGTCTGGCTGGCGTTGCAATTGTTCTGGTTACCTGGCTTTTTTCACGAAAAAAAGAAAAATTCTGCATCAGTCCGCTTTACACTGTGCTTTATCTGCTGCTTGCAAGCTTCTGTGCGGCTCTTGCCAGCTGTGTTGTTGCCGGAATTGTAAACAATTTTATTATGAGCGTTTCCAATATTGATGCGGAACATGCTGCAAGCTATGAAAAAATTTTTCTGAGTCTTTTTGGTTCCGGAATCCTTCCTTTTATTGGTCTTATTCTGGGGCGAATTCCTGTTACTCTGTGCGACAGAATCATTACTACATTTTTGGGCTTTGGAATCTGCAAGCTGGTTCAGAAAATTGAAAAATGACTCTGGAACAGGCCTTAGAAAAAATCAAATTCCTTGAAGATACTCAATCTGTTTTCATCAATTATTTTCTGGTCATAATTGGTGTGATTCTGGTGTTTGGAATTCTTGTTTTTGTCCTTATGCTGATTGAATCCAAAAACAAGGACAAAAAACTTAAGTCGAACGAAGAATATTTAAAATACATCATTGAAGCTCAGGAACAGGAACGGAACCGTTTGAGCCGTGAACTCCATGACACTATTGCTCAGGATATGCGGTATGTTTCAATTCTTGTGAATAAAATTGATGATAAGGCTTTAAAAACTGAGATTCTTGACCGTCAGACTGACTGCATTAAGAAGACGCGGAACATGTGCTCAAATCTTGCTTTACCTGAAATAAATTCCACAAAATTTGAGGTGTCATTGCAGACTTTGGTTCAGAAGTTTATTGAAGAAACTGAAGTTGAATGCCGTCTTACCATTCTTGAAGGTGTTGATTTTAATTTTCTTGATGAAGAGAAGAAAATCAATTTGTACAGGATTGTGCAGGAGCTTTTGCAGAACATTTCAAAGCACGCTGAAGCAACAGAAGTTACTGTGTTTTTTAGAAATTTTGACGGCGGTCATTTTAAACTCATCATTACAGACGATGGCAAGGGAATCTCTCCTGAAATGCTTCTGAAAATGAATGACGTAAATTCCGCAACAATTGTAAAAAATCATTTTGGCGTCAGAAATGTAAAGGAGCGGGTAAGTTTTATCGGCGGAAAAATCCTCTGGAGCAGCGAAGAAGGCTTTGGTGCCGAAGTTGAAGTGATTGTGTAAAAAAAGGGTTATCCAATAAGTATGATGATTTGCGGTGGTTGAGGCGTGCATAGCACAGCTGTTTCGAGAGTCGCTTTTCGACTCATCTCATGAGTCGAATTGTCTGCGGCAACCCACTCCCGATCTCGCAACCACCCCATCTAGTGTAGCAGTCATTTCGACAAGCTCAATGAGCGCTACACTCATTACTTTTAAGACAGCCCCGACATTGTTATTTATCCCAAAGTTTTTCTGGATAGTAGCCTGATGCGATTTTCTTTGCGATTTCGTCTTTTACTACCTGCTTGTCTTCTGGATATGTCATTCCGAACCAGCTTTCTTCTGATGTGAACACTTTGATTTTTCCTTCACCATTTTTGATGATGTCGCTGGCTGCAACTGGAAGAAGTGCTTCTGCTTTTGGTGATGTAATTGAAGTTTTCTTGAAGTCTGCCCAGTATTTTTCAAAGCGTTCAAATGCCTTTGGTGAGAATCCGAACAGGTTCATTGAAACTGTTTCTTTTCCTGTCATTGGAATGATTTCGCCGTTCAAATCTGATTCAATCTTGTCACCGGAAAAATTTTCTCCAGTGTAATAGATTTTTGTGTTTTCTGTGATTGATTCAAGGTAACCGTCTGAAGTTTTTGCAACACCACGGCTTACTGAACCGTTGCGGCTCATTGTTTTTCCCAAAGTGTAGCCAACCATTGCGTGTTCTGTGCAGTCGTTGTCAATTGAAGAAAGGTATTTGCCCAAAGTTTCAAATGCTTCTCTTCCGTAATAGTCGTCCGCATTGATTACTGCAAATGGTTCGTGGATTTTTTCTTTGGCGCACAAAACTGCGTGGATTGTTCCCCAAGGCTTTTTTCTGTCTGCACCCTGAGCTGCCTTAACTTCTTCTTCTGTTAAAAGTGCTTCTGGTGTCTGGAACACGTATTCAGCATTGAAATTGCGTGCAACACGGTCAAAAAGTCTTTCCTTAAAATCTTTTTCAATATCTTTTCTGATGATGTAAACTACTTTTCCAAATCCTGCTTTTTTTGCATCGTAAGCAGCAAAATCAAGAAGACATTCGCCATTTTTTCCAACTGAATCAATCTGTTTAACGCCACCATAGCGGCTTCCCATTCCAGCTGCAAGAACTAATAAAGTTGGTTTCATAAATCGTACTCCTTTGTACAGATGATATTACTTCAATTCTAGCACTGTTTTCTCAAATAATAAAGAACATTGTTGTGTTGACTGACTTTGCAGAAAATGATGAAATAATTGGTTAAATTATAGAAGGAAAATGGAATGGGTGAACCTCAGAAATTTAATGTAACGGGAATGAGTTGTGCTGCCTGCGTTGCAAGGGTTGAAAAGGCCGTAAAAGCTGTGGAAGGCGTGGAAAATTGTTCCGTAAATCTTCTTACAAATTCAATGCTTGCTTATGGAAATGCAGAGTCAGAAAAAATCATTCAGGCAGTTGAAAAGGCTGGTTACGGCGCTTCTTTGACTGGTGGAAATTCAAGAAAAGGCGGGCAGAAATCTGAGTCTGTTCCCAATGGTGAAGAAATGTTCAAAAACAGTGAGGCTGCAGTTCTGGTAAAACGGCTGGTTTCTTCTGTTGCTTTGCTTTTGGTGCTGATGTATTTTTCAATGGGCCACATGATGCTGAATCTTCCGGTTCCTGCACTTTTTCAGGACAATCCGCTTTCTGTTGGACTTTTGGAACTGATTCTTTCCGCTTCTATAATGCTTGTAAACAGAAAATTTTTTATAAGCGGAACTAAATCTGTCCTGCACGGCTCTCCAAATATGGACACTTTGGTAGCTCTTGGTTCAGGAATTTCTTGGATTTACAGTCTTGCAATGCTTTTTGGAATGTGTGACGGTCTTGTAAAAGGAAAGGACATTTCACATTTTGCAGGAAATTTGTATTTTGAAAGTGCTGCAATGATTGTTACCTTGATTACAGTTGGAAAGCTCCTGGAAGCTGTTTCAAAGGGCAGGACAACTTCTGCACTAAAGGAATTGATTCAGCTTTCCCCAAAAACAGCTGTGGTGATTCGGGACAGAGTAGAAGTTTCTGTTGCAGTTGAAGAAGTTTTACCCGGCGATGTGTTTGTCGTGCGTTCCGGTGAAAAAATTTCAGTTGACGGTGAAGTGATTGAAGGAACTGCTTCTGTGGATGAATCTTGTCTGACTGGAGAAAGCATTCCTTCAGAAAAAAAAGCAGGAGATCAGGTTTTTGCCGCCACTATAAATGCTTCAGGCTTCATCAAGTGCAGGGCTACTAAAGCCGCTGGTGAATCAACTTTTTCTGAAATCATAAAAATGGTTCAGGAAGCAACAATGACAAAAGCTCCTGTGGCCAGAATTGCTGACAAGGTTTCTGGTGTTTTTGTTCCATTTGTGATTGGAATTGCATTGGTAACAGGTCTGGTCTGGATTCTTCTTGGCGAGGAATTCAGTTTTGCATTGCAGCGGGGAATTTGTGTGCTTGTTGTAAGCTGTCCATGTGCTCTGGGACTTGCCACACCTGTTGCCATAATGGTAGCCAGTGGAAAAGCCGCCAGAAACGGAATTTTATTTAAAAATGCAGAAAGCCTTGAAAACTGCGGCAAGACAAAAATTGTGGCTTTGGATAAAACCGGAACTGTT
>JAGHUJ010000077.1 GCA_018064905.1 Candidatus Treponema equifaecale | reverse complement strand
AAGTAATGAGTGTAGCGCTCATTGAGCTTGTCGAAATGACTGCTACACTATATGTGGTGGTTTCGAGAGCCTCAACCACCGCAAATCATACTTATTGGACACCCCCCAAACGTAAAGAGAGAATTTTCTGTTTGCCTTCAGGTGAACAGAAAATTCTCGTTAGAATGAAAATTACAGGGATGTAATTTTCATTCTTAGCACTGAATCATTCCGAATACCATTGCGAACAAAGCTACAGTTTCACAAAGACCTACAACCATGATGTAGTTTGAGAAACCTTTACCTGTTTCACCGAGAGCGTCTGAACCTGCAGCACCAGCTTTTCCCTGAGCAATAGCAGAGAAACACATAGCGAAACCAGCAGCAATTCCGAGACCCAGGAAGAACAATGGGTTTTCTGCGATTTTTGCAGAACCGAGCATCTGGCTCATCAACAAGAAGCCGTAGATTGTCTGTGTCAAAGGTGCACCGGCAAATACTGTCAAGATGAATGGAGCTGGCTTATTTGCCATGTAGCAGCGTTTCCAAGCTCCGATAGCGCCCTGACCTGCGATTCCAATACCGATTGCTGAACCAAGAGCAGCAATACCCATTACAAGACCTGCACCAAGCATACCCAATAAATTCATAGTTTTATCTCCTTTAGATAAGATTCAAATATTTTTTATGTCCTTCAATTATTTTTCATTGAATGGATCATATTTAAAGCCTGACCATGACATTCCCAAGTGGTTGGAGAATTCCAACGTGTTCAAACGAACGCCATGAACGATTACTGAAAGCAGGTTCAGGATCATGTTCAAGCCATGTCCGAATACCAGCAAGATAATCAGAACGATGAACATAGTTGCGTGTCCTACCAGTGGACCTGCAAAGTTGTTTACTGTTCCAGAAATTGCGGCACCTGCCAATCCTACAGCCCACAAACGGATGTAAGATACGATGTCGGAGAATACGTTTACAACTCCCAGCAATACCGAGATGATGTTCTTAACGCTTTCCAAAATCGACTTAACGATGCTTCCCTCATAATTTGCAAAGATGAAGCTCAATGCAAATCCACCGCCGACCATTGCAACGGAGATTGTTCCCCAAGGAAGTCCGTAAACGTCTCCACCCATGAGAGGGAAAATGTTTCCGTCTACTACCATTGAAAGAACTACCCAGTACATACCGATCAGCTGCACAAAGGAACCAAATTCACCAAGGAACTTAAGTCTGTGATCCTTGTCCTTGATGTATCTTCCCATTCCCTTAAGATGTGCCACACAAAGCTGCATGAGAGCCAGTGTGAAACAGAAAATCTGAAGGTTCTGAGCTGTAGACAAAGTTCCAGCCGAAGCGTCGTTTGACCAGAACGGAAGCCACTGCACGTCTGCAAATGCGTTTGAAAGAGGTGGCACAGAGAAGTTTCTGAGCCATTCAGGAAGCTGTTCAGGCGCCAATCCGAACCATGTACAGGTTACGGCACCCCAAGCCATTGTGGCAAATCCAAGCAGGAGTACAAGTCCCAGCATTGGAGCTACCTTTTTTCCTGCAAACACATTCTTAAGAATCATTGCAAGGGCAATTACAGTAACCAAAGCTCCGTATCCGCCGTCTCCAAAGATCATTCCGAAGAATACTGTGAAGAATGCAAGGAACCAGCCTGAAATATCATATTCATGGTAACCAGGTACTGTTCCCAAGAAGTCTGTGAGCGGATAAATAAGGCTTACAAACTTGTTGTTCTTGAGCTTTGTTGGAACATTGTCATCTTCTGCAGGATCGCTTGCTGCATAAGCCCATTTCTGAGCCTTTGCCTCTGCTTCAAATGCAGGCATTGAGTCCACAGGCACATAGCCGGTGAGCCATGAAAGCTTGTCCTCTGTTCCCATTCCAGAATAAAGGTTCTCAAATTCCATATCCTTTGCAATTGCAGAAATGGAATCCTTCATTGAATCCTTAAACTGTACTGCTGATTTAAGTTCAGCATCAATTTCCACCAGACGGTCTTCACTTGCTTTGATTTCAGCACGAAGTTCTGCTGTGGAAAGTCTTGGCATTACTACCTGATAAGCCTCTGCAGGAATTCCTTCCGGTCTTTCATTTGCAGCCAGAGGTGCTTCACTTACAAGAACAAATCTTGTCTGAGTCTTATCTTTTCCAACTACAACTGTACGAGCATTTTCTCCAATCAAATCATATTTGTCTGACTGAATCTCATACATTGAAAGATAAATTTCTTTTTCTGAAAGCTCTGTAAAATCAGCAGGATTTACTTCACCCCAGTTCTTGAATCGCTCCAGCTCAATGTTGTCGTTGGTGATACGGTCATAGCAGCTCTTCTTCTCATCAGAAAGTGCCAGAACCTTTTTGGCTACTTCAAAAGCTGCTTCCTTGCCAATCAATGTTGGTTTTGGAGCTTCCTTTTTGCCAAGTTTAATTTCTGTGAGAATACCCAATGCCTTTTCAATTTTTGAATTCTGTTCTTTGCAGGCTGCAAGCTCATCACTTGAGCCCTGAACTTCTTCAACATGAAGCACACCAAGCTTTCTCAAATTTTTGAGGGCTTCTTTTCTTTCGTTCTGAAGAACAATCAAAGAAACTTTCTTCATCTGTACGATCATTATTCAGCCCCCTTCTGTGATTCTTCGGCTTCTTTCTGGGCAAGCGCTGCAGCTGCATTTCGTGCGTCAATCTTCTTCTTTGAGATTTTTGAACGTACTACTTCGCTTACCTGCTGGTCACCAAGGAATACACCGATTTTCTTAATATTTGCCTTTGCCTCAGGAATCTTTACCTTTTCAAAAAGGTTAACGCGCTGTGACGTAGTGCGAAGTTCCTGAGAAAGCAGCCTTACCTGCTCGTCAAGAACACTGGCTTCCAAATCCAAAGAAAGTGCTTTTTCCATTCTATCGGCTGCCAAGTCAATCCAAAGCGGAGTTGCATACAAATCGTAGTCTCCACGACTGAATTCAGCGCCTTCATAAACCGGAATCGTAACTCCGGCAATATTTCCAAAGCCCTTCTTTATGTTGCGGACAGTAACCATACCGGGCTTAAAGGCTTCTTCTTCACCAAATACGCTGATCCAAACCTGGAATTCTTTTTCCAGATCCACGCGTGCCTGACGAACTTCCTTAGCCTTTATCTCGATAGTTCTGATTTCAGATTGAAGCTGCTGCTTTTTGAGCGTAAGGGTAGGAAGATAACGCTGATACATTTTCAGCGCGTCTTTCTGAGCCTTCTGTTCATTTTTAGTCAGCTTAATTTTTGCCATTCAATCTTCTCCGCAAACTTATTTATTTGGCCAGAATTCTGCAATCAATTCAGACTTGATACCAGTTTCATCCTTGTCGAAACAATCTGCAAGAATCTTCCAACCGAGATCAAGCGCACCTTCCAAAGAAATGTTAACAGACAAGTCCATCATTTCCTTTTCGAATGCAAGACCGTATTTAAGAAGCTTTTCGTCCCACTTTGACATCATAAAGCCCATTGATTTCTTTTCCAATGTATCTTTGTATGATGAATAAAGACGAATCATAGCATCCATCAATGCACGGTGGTCTTTGCGTGTCTTGCCGTTTACGTTCTGCTTCAAACGAGAAAGAGAACCGAATGGCTCAATACGTCCACCCTTCAAATAATACTGACCTTCTGTGATGTAACCAGTGTTATCTGGAACCGGATGAGTTACGTCATCACCAGGCATTGTTGTTACAGCAAGAACAGTTACAGAACCGGCACCGTCAAAGTCAACGGCCTTTTCGTAGCGGGCAGCAAGCTGTGAATACAAGTCACCAGGATAACCACGGTTTGAAGGAACCTGTTCCTGTGTAATGGCGATTTCCTTCATTGAATCAGCATAAGAAGTCATGTCTGTAAGAAGAACCAGAACGTCTTTTCCCTGCAATGCAAACTGTTCTGCAACAGCAAGAGACATATCAGGAATCTTCATACATTCTACAGTTGGGTCAGCAGCTGTATGGATGAACATTACAGTCTTTGACAATGAACCGCCGTTTTCAAGAGTTTTCTTGAAGTAAAGGAAGTCATCGTATTTAAGTCCCATACCACCGAGAACGATAACATCAGCTTCAGCCTGCATAGCAATACGAGCAAGGAGCTGGTTGTATGGTTCACCAGAGATAGAGAAGATTGGAAGCTTCTGTGAAACAACCAATGTGTTGAACATATCAATCATTGGAATGTTTGTACGCATCATGCGAGTAGCAAGAATACGTTTTGATGGGTTTACAGAAGGACCACCAATTGGCTTGAGGTTTTCTACAAGTGCAGGACCGTTATCACGAGCTTCACCAGAACCGTTAAAGATACGTCCCATAAGGTCATCGCTGAAAGAAACCTGCATTTCGTGTCCCAAAAAGCGAATCTGATCACCTGTTGAAACACCACGGCTTCCTGCGAAAACCTGCAATGAAACTACATCACCGTCGATTTTGTTTACTTCGGCAAGAGACTTACCAAAGCGTGTTGTGATTTCTGCAAGTTCGTTGTATTTAACGCCTTCTGCACGGACTGTGATAACTGAACCTACGATAGATTCGATTTTGTTGTATACCTTATTCATTATTCACCGTCCCCCTTATGCCTTCAAAAGTGCTTCTGCACCAGCTGAAAGTTTTCCAGACTTAGAAGCGTAAAGTGAGTCAATTTCACCTTCGATTTTCTTGAAGTCATCACTGTTGAACAATGTGTAGTTCCAGTCGATGAATTTCTGGCGGAGCTGGTTGAAATATGCACGAGCTTCATCTTTATCTTTAAGTTCAAAGTCTGAACCAAGAATTCCAATGAGCTTGTCCAAATCATACTGCTGTCTTTCTACAGAAGCATCTGCATCAATTGCATCGAATGAGTTCTGCTGGAAGTAAACGGCATCAAGCATTTCTTCCTTAAGATAAACGAGATAGTCATCAAGAGAAGTACCTTCTTCACCAACTACCTTCATCATTGATCCTACATCAACACCCTTGTTCATGATGTTGAAACAGTAGTCTACCTTTTCCTGAGCGATAACGCCTGAGTATTTTGACCAAGAAAGAATTGGGTCGATTGCAGGGTATTTACGAGCATCTGAACGAGCACGTGAAAGACCATGGAATGCACCAACTACTTTAAGTGTTGCCTGAGTTACAGGTTCTTCAAAGTTACCGCCGGCTGGAGATACTGTACCACCAATTGTTACAGAACCCTTTGAGCCGTCTGGAAGAACTACCTGACCAGCGCGTTCATAGAATGCTGCGATGTATGATTCCAGGTAAGCTGGGAATGCTTCTTCACCAGGGATTTCCTCCAAGCGTCCTGACTGTTCACGGAGAGCCTGAGCCCAGCGAGATGTAGAGTCAGCAAGAAGAAGAACGTTAAGTCCCATCGGACGATAATATTCAGCCAAAGTTACTGCTGTATAGACTGAAGCTTCGCGGGAAGCAACAGGCATTGATGAAGTGTTACAAATGATGATTGTACGTTCCATCAATGATTTTCCAGTTTTTGGATCCTTCAATTCTGGGAATTCAGTAAGAGTTTCTACAACTTCACCGGCACGTTCACCACAGGCAGCGATGATTACGATGTCAACGTCTGCATATTTTGAAGTTGTGTGCTGCAATACAGTCTTACCAGCACCGAATGGACCAGGAATACAGTATGTACCACCACGGGCAACAGGGAAGAATGTGTCGATAAGGCGAACCTTAGTAACCATTGTTTCTGTTGGAGCAAGGCGTTCTGAATAGCAAGTTACTGCACGCTTTACAGGCCATTTGAATGAAAGTCCGATTTCTACATCGTTGCCCTTCTCGTCTGTAAGAACTGCAATTGTATCTTTGAGTGTATATTCACCCTTTTCTTTTACTGATTTTACAGTGTATGAACCAAGGAATGAGAATGGAACGAAGATTTTGTGTGTGAATGGTCCTTCTGGAACTGTTCCCACATATTCTCCGGCCTTAACTACATCACCTGGCTTAGCAGTTGGTGTAAATTCCCATTTTGCTTCTTTATCGAGAGGATCAACATAGATACCTCTTTCAAGGAACCAGCCTGCTTTTTCTGCAAGCAATGGAAGAGGGTTCTGCAAACCGTCGTAAACTTTTCCCAAAAGACCTGGTCCAAGTTCAGCAAAGAGAAGTTCACCTGTAAATTCTACAGCATCTCCAGCCTTGATTCCTTTTGTCATTTCATAAACCTGAAGCTGACAAGCATTTCCGCGGATACGGATTACTTCACTTTTCAGGCTTGAATCATCAACTTTAATATAGGCAACTTCGTTCATAGAAACAATACCGTCAAATTCAACAGTAACGATGTTTCCATTTACTCCGCTAACCTTTCCTTTTGTATCCGTCATTTATTCTTCTCCAATAATCCTATTTATCTTCAAGAATTCTAGTATAAATTTTCTTATAAGAAGCCATACCATTTGCAGCATCGAATTTTTTCATTCTAGTTGCAAGCATCAGTCTTAAGCCGTATCTGAACACAGCATCAACTGAAAATCCATCTGTTGGACGCATACTTTCTATAACGCTCAATCTGTACTGATTAAGGAACTGTTCTGCAGCCAGAGGACTGTCCATTCCAGAAGCAGTACGTGCAGCCTGAACAGCATCAGGTGCGATTGATTCAAAGCCCGCGTTGAACTTTTTCTTCATGCGAAGTGCACGAATTTGGCCCAATGCCAGACGAAGGCTCTTTTCTTTATGATTCCAATTGTCCACAAAATCAGAGCCGGTTTTACATTCTTCTACAGGAGGTTCCAAAGAAAGTCCTTCAAGAATCTTCATCTCACTTTTGCTAAGAAAGCGCGAACAGAGGTCGTAATAGTACTCATAAGTAATTGGCAATACTGTCTTGTCATCACTAACATTGAATTCTGGAAGCTGTGACATAAGATAATATTGATTACTCATACTCTACCTCCGTTTATTATTTTGCAGCCTCTTTCATGAGAGCAGCAACTCTTGGATTCAAGTATGCGCTGAACAGGTCAGCAACAGCTTCTGCAGAGAAATCATAGAAAGCAGCTCCGTCCTGAACTCCAACACGGAAACCACTGTTGATAGAATTATCTGCTTTAAGAGTGAGTCCCTTTGCAATTTCAGCCTTAAGAGCCGATTTGAGGGAATCTTCGAGATCCTTAAGATCCTTTTCATTCAGGAGAACTGAAACTTCAGCGGCTTCTGTCTTAGAAGTCCAAGCTTTTACAGTTTCTGGAATGAGTTTTGTAAGCAATTCTGGTGAATAAGCTTTTGTTGTTTCTGCAGTAACAATAGCAGAAAGTTCCTTTGTAATACTGTCTCTGAAAGACAAAACAAGGTTTCGGCTAGCCTGGCGAATTGCGTCTTCGCTTGCTTTTTCCAAACGTGTTGTTTCATCTTTTGCTGCTTTTACGATCTTATCAGCTTCTTCTTTCGCATTTGCGATGATCTTTTCAGCCTCTGCCTGAGCCTGAGCGATCTTTTCTGAAGCAGATTTTTCGGCAGCTGCGACACCATCTTTTTTGATCTTGTCGATCAATTCCTGTAACTGGACGTCCATGCAAACCTCACTATGCAATAAAATTTAAAACTATTTTAACCAATATTTGTTAAGATTTCACGATTTTAACGAATATTCGATAACATTATTATTATAATACGCAATTTCCAAAAGTAAAGAAAAAAATGAAGCAATAATACTGTGGATTTTCTGTAAATTTAAGGA
>JAGHUJ010000094.1 GCA_018064905.1 Candidatus Treponema equifaecale | reverse complement strand
GCTTCGATTACTTTGTCTGTGATTTCAGCACATTTCATCCATGGGCGCTGCTCAAATGGAACAACATCAGAAGGAATTTCAACATAAGTTTCAAGATTCTTGTCGAATTCGCCTGGGCGGTTACCGTTGAAGAAGTATGTTACGTGACCATATTTCTGAGTTTCAGAAATTGCCATAAGATGAACGCCTGTTTTTGTAAGATATTCACCCATTGTGCGGTCAATGCTTGGTGGGTTTACAAGGAACTGAGCTGGCTTGTGGTTGTCGCCATCGTATTCCATCATACCAGCATATTCAACAGCAGGGCGGCGTACGCGGTCAAAGTGTGGGAAGTTGTCTTCTTCAAAAGCAGCAGTGATTTCCAAAGAACGGTCACCACGGAAATTGAAGAAGATTACAGAGTCACCGTCAACGATTGGACCAACTGGTTTTCCGTCTTTAGCAACTACGAATTCGTGCATATCCTGATCCAAAAGACCACCGTTTTCTGCACGGTAAGTGTTGATAGCTTCAGTGCTAGACGCAAACTGGCGGCCATCAGCCAGAACATGTGCATGCCATCCGCGTTCAACCATGCTCCAATCAGCACCGTAACGGTCCATAGTGATGTACATACGACCACCACCAGAAGCAATCTGATAGTCTGCATCAGTAAATTCAGCAAGATATTTTTCAAGTGGCTCAAAATATTCAAGAGCAGAAGTTGGAGGAACATCACGGCCATCAAGCAAAGCATGAACGCGCAAAGTCTTAACACCTTCCTTGTGAGCCTGTGCAACCATAGCCTTAAGGTGATCAATATGTGAGTGAACGTTACCATCAGAAACAAGACCAATCAAGTGGAAAGCAGAATTCTTGTCCTGAACATTTTTTACAAGTTTCTTCCAAGTTGCGCCTTCAAACATTGTTCCAGAAGAAATTGATTCACCAACAAGCTTAGCACCCTGAGCAAAAACACGACCACAACCAATAGCATTGTGACCAACTTCAGAGTTACCCATATCATCATCAGAAGGAAGACCAACAGCAGTACCGTGAGCCTTAAGCTGAGTGTGAGGACAGTTAGCAGTGAACCAGTCCAAGTACTTCATTTTAGAAGCCTTTACAGCATCCCCCTGTTCATATTTTCCATATCCAACGCCGTCCATAATAACAAGGACAACAGGACCACGACGGCCTTTCCAGTTTGGATTTTTCTCCAAAGCATGCATTGTGTCTGCCATAATTTGCACCACCTTTATAATCTGGGCACTTCCCTACGCTTCGCTTCGGGCCGCTACGTTACAGGTTCCGCATCCGCTCCAGCCGCTTCCCTCGCTTACGCTCAGTCCAGTGGCCGCATCCGCGCCGTTCACATCGCTAGTGCTTTTCAAAAATATACATTTTCTTCAATAAATATAATGAAATTTCAAAGGAGTTACAATTGAGCAGGCAAACTTAAAAAAAGCCCAATTTACGGAGCATTTTCAGTTTTTCTTAATTTTCTCCGTAAAATTCCATTGGTCGCAGGGGATTTGTTCTGGTCTCAACCGCAATTTTACGGAGATTTCTTACACTTTCTAAAATTTCTCCGTAATTTTTCTGTAAAATTCCCTGCTCCCCGTCCAAAACTGCGGCGATTTTACGGATATTTTTCACAAAATGCCATTTTTCTCCGTAAAATCTGTCCAAAAGCGCCTGCCTCTTTCCCAAAAGTGAACAAATTTTACGGAGCATTCTGGCATTTCCTTATATTTCTCCGTAAATTTCTTCAATCTGCAGGCGCTTCACTTTGTTACATCAGATATTTCCTGATAATTCTTTCCACATTTTTACTGTTCAGCGGAAATTCAGAAGTTTCCATTGTCATCAGCAGCTTTTCTCCAGGAAAAATGTCATTCCGCTGATACAAATCCAGCTTCCTTGCAGTTTTTGCAGCGTAGTCACCGTCATCCATGCGTCCAAAATGCTCCCATAAAAACTCTTCACCAGTGGAAACATTCAGACAACAAAAATCTGGATAAAGTTTTACAAAATTGCCGACCGCATTCTTCAGCTCAACTGGAAATTCATAGCGATAAGGCACACCGAATCTGCTCAACGCATCAGCAATTATTATTTCAGACTTAGAACGAACACGCACACCTGCCGCCGTATAAAATTCCGGTGCGCCTTCCTCAAATTTTTTGCCATCATAGTGAACCTTGCACCAGTCCTGAGCAAAGCGTTCAACCGATACAAACTCTGGCTTTACCAATTCTTTCGCCACGGCAGGAAGTTTCTCGTAAAATTGTCCGTAATCCAAGTTCACTTTCTTTAGAAATGATTCCACTTGCCGCAAATCTTTTTTCATAGCCGTTGCAACTTTTAAATCGTATGATTTTTGCACCAGTTTTTTCACCAGTTCAATTTCCGACTTTGGCACATATCTTCCATTTTTTTGTGATTTTTCTTCAATAATATAATACTGCGGAACACCATGGGAGACGCTGATTCTTACACTGCCAGCCGGAGCTGTTTTCAGACGATTTTCCAGAGTTTTAAGACTTTTGCTCAATTCGGTCCTGATTTTCTCCAGTTTTTGAAATATAAGATTTAGCTTCAATTTTTTCAAACTACACTCCAAATTTTTTTCTATAATAAAAATACGGAACAAAGTGTCAAAAAGCAAATTTATTTTCGTTTCCTTTTCACTTATTACAAAAAAATTTCCAATAGCCCAAATTTATTTGAATTTCGTACTTTTCTGTATTAAAATAATTCTGTATGTCTATAACTGACGAAGAATTTTTTGCAGAGAATGTCCTCAAAATTAACAAGTTGATTCTTCAGCTTCTGCTGCTGGCAAACTTGGTTCCGGTTGCATTGATCGTGCTTTCGGTTGCTGGCATTTTCTCTGTTAAAATTTATGAAAGTCTGGCTGTTCTCTCCGCAACTCTTGTTTTTGCAGGAATTGAATATATTCTTGTAAATAAACTTAAGAACAAGAAACCTGCCGTATACTTTGGACTTTTCGCGCTGGAATTCTTCATTGCGGCAATTGGCAGCCATAATCACATTGGTATTTATATTGCATACGGAATCGTGCCAATTCTCGCCAGTCTCTACTACAACAAAAAGCTCACAACCAGAGTTACATTGCTCAGTTATGCATTCACTTTGATTTCACTTTATTTAAAATACAAGAACGATGCCGCAATCTTTGACAACATGGCCCACAATCTCAGTTTATTGGCATCTTATGTTCCAATTGTCGCAGGCTTTACGATTGAATATTTCTTCGTATTTCTGATTGCCCGAATGCTCACACGCCGAAACTTCTTCATCCTTACAAGACTCATGTCCAGCATTGATGACAGAAACGCATTCCTTTCAAATCTCAGGGACACCAAAACAAAACTTGAAACAAAAAACAAGGAACTTGAAGAAACCCAGTTCAAGATTATCCAGTTTGTTGCTGAATGTTTGGGAAGCCACGATCTTTTTACCGGAAGACATGTAATCCACACAAAGGAATATGTATCAATAATCTGTAAAAAACTCAGAGAAGCGGGCTGGTATGTGGGCATTCTCAACGATGAAACAATCAGTCTTTACACTTCAGCTGCATTCCTCCACGACATTGGTAAAATTCACATTCCTGAAGGAATTCTGAACAAGCCTGGGAAATTCACTGATGAAGAATTTGAACGAATGAAATCTCACCCGGAAGAAGGCCGAAAGCTGCTGGAATTCCTTCCACAGATTGGTGACGGTGAGTTCAACCAGATTGCAATTCAGATGGCATATTGTCACCACGAAAAATGGAACGGCACAGGCTATCCAAGAAGAATCTCAGGAGACACAATTCCACTTTGCGCAAGAATCATGGCAGCTGCAGACGTTCTGGACGCTCTTATCAGTCAGCGTCTCTACAAGGAACCAATGTCTCTGGATGCAGCCATGAAGGTTTTTGAAGAATCAAAGGGAACTCATTTTGAACCATGCATTGCAGATGCAGTAATTGCCTGCCGTGAAGAAATCGAAAAAATCGACAAGGAATTCAAAAAAGAAGAAACTGCCGAAAACAACGAAGAGCTTCAGTGGTGGTACCGTTACCACAATATTCAGAAAAACTAGGAATAGAATTCGGCTTCTATTATGTCGAAAATTTCCTTGTCGTGAACTTCAAAATGAAAATTTCCGGATTTTACAAAGCACAGGCTGTTTTTTCCATCTTCATTTTTAAATAAAGGCATATATTCGCTGCAGCCCTGTTCAAAATACAGCCAGGCCATCAGGTAGATGAACTGTCCGCCGTCGGTGTAGCTGGCTTTTTGTGTCAGAGGACTTGCAATTTCCACTGCTGAAATAAAAGTTGATCCAACCTCGTCCTGATTTTCTTTGTCTATGTCCATTACAGATTTGAATAAATTGTAGGCCTTTAAAAGCATCTGCTCGTCACGGTCTAAAGATGCGGCTCTGTCTGAATTTTGTCCCAAGGCCTCAAAAGGCGCCCGGTACAGTCTGTAAGTTGAAACTACGCCAAGCTTGAACCGTTCGCTCTTTTCCCGGATTTTTTCCTGATAGTACTCATCCTTTGTGGGCTGAACTGTGCGTTCTGTGCTGGATGATTTGTTGAAACGGTTCAACTTCTGAGAAAAATTACTGAAAACTTCTGAAATATTTTGTGCCATTGTGTTATTATATCACAAATGGGAGATTCATAAATGAAAAAAACAAATGCCATGAGAATTCTTGACGGACTTAAGATAAAATACGAAACACTTTCCTATGATGACGACGGCGAGCATGAACTGAGTCGCGGAGCTGCAGGAAACATTGCAGAAAAACTTGGAATAAATCCTGCCGCCTGCTTTAAAACCATTGTAATGCGCAGTTCCGACAAGCAGATTTTTGTTTTTTGCCAGAGTGCCCTTCACGAAATAAACCTTAAAAAAGCCAGAAATGCCTGTGGCGCAAAGGAAATCAACCCGGTTAAACCGGAAGAATTACTGGCACTGACCGGTTACATTCGCGGCGGTTGTTCTCCGCTGGGAATGAAAAAGAAATTCCCAACCTTCATTGATCAGTCCGTACTGAACCACGAAAAAGTGTACATCAGTGCCGGCGTCCGCGGAGAACAGATTGTCATTGCGCCGGCAGACCTGGTTAAAGCCAGCGGAGCTGAAACCGTAGATCTGGTTCTTGAAGGATAAAAATTAAGCCTGGGCCAGCATTCCTAACAAAAATATAGACAAAAACAGCAGAAGGCAGTAAAAAAGCACACCACTGAAATTAATTTTGTTCCATTTCTATGGTGTGCTTCAAATTGTGTGCTTTTTTTGCGCCAGGGTATGGAGCTGTGGCACCGCCAGTGCGTTAGCACCGAGGGTACCGAGCAGCGGAACACCCGACCCCTTCAGGGGTGGCGCCCATTCTTTTATTTAAGAGAAATACCTCTGATTGTTGCAGCCTGTGAGCCGAACTTTGCACCTGTGTAGCCAGATGTTGTACATTCGTAGAGACCGTTCATCTTTACTGTACCGTCTGAGTTACGGAGGTTTGCGTGTACAGAAGCGTTAAGTGCAGGTGTCGATGTTGACTTGAATGATGCTGCGCCTACAACTGTTCCAAGATCTTTCTGGCCGTTCTTGATTGAAGCTGTACCAGAGATCCAGTAGTACTTAGAATTTGTGTAGTAAAGTGACTTAGAAATTGTAGAAGCAACATCTGTTGTTCCGTATTTGTCTGAAGACTTTGGAGCACCTGTTACCAGTCCTGAGAATACACCTTTGTTTGTGCGGTAGAAGTTAAAGTTAACTTTTGCATTTGAGTAAGATGTACAGTTAGAAACATTGAGGGCGCCGCCGTTTCCGTTGTCTGTAAATCCATCGTGTCCGTTTCCGAATGAGAGACAGTTTGTTACAACGTGAGCTGTCGGAACCTTTCCGTTTGAACCACCAAGCTTGAATCCGTTCATATCACCGTTTGCATAGCTTGAGTTTGATGTAAGGCGTCCGTTGTTGAATGCAACACAGTTGCGGATTGTTACTACACCGATTGAACCTGTTGCTTCTTTTGCGTAAAGATCCCATCCGTCGTCACAGTTACAGTATGCGATACATCCGTCGAATACGTTGCCGTTTCCTGCTGTAAGTTTACATGCAAATCCGTCTGCGTTTTCACCAGTTGCAGGGTCTGCGTTGTCGTATGCTGTACAGTTAAGGATAAGGTTGTTTGATGGCCAGTCGCTCATTGAAGACATAGAAGACTTTTCACGGGCAATCTGAAGACCTGTGTCGCGGTTTGCGTAGAATACACAATTTTCAACAATGTTGTTGTTTCCTGCTACGTACATACCGTTGTCACCGGCACCAGTTACGTTAAGACCGTAGAAATGCCAGTAATCTCCGTTAAGCTGAATACCACGGTTTGTGTCAGAAAGTGATTCTCCAGAGAAGTCCAGGATTACTTTGTTTGCTGAACCTGGTTCTGCCATCATGTATTTCATCGCAGAAGAAGAACCGTTGTTTGATGAAGAAATTGTAAGAGGGCTTGAGAACTTGTATGTACCAGCCTTGATTACGATTGCCTGACCACCTGCTACTTTTGATACAGCTGCAGTGATGTCTGAAGCTGACTGACAGTAGATGTAACTCTTGATCTGTGATTTGTTTGTGATTTCTGTAAGGCGTGAACGTGTACCGATTCCGCTCTGTGTAGCACTTGAAGTGTTTGTAAGACCAGAACCTGTTGAGCCTGAAGTTGAACCAGATGTTGATCCGCTTGTTGAACCTGATGTACTTCCTGATGTTGAGCCGCTTGTAGAACCACTTGTGCTTCCTGAAGAAGATGATCCGCTTGAAGAAGTTGTTGTGATTTCAATGTACCAGATGTTAATACCTGAAGCTGTTGAATACAGGTTGTAAGTTGTGCTCTGTCCTGCTGTGTAGTAGTAAGCTTTTGCAGAAGAAGTCATTTCATATTTGCTTTCGATTCCGCTTGAGTTAGCAAGAGCAAGATAACGACCTGCAGCACCAGAAGCGATTACTTTAATTGAATCGCCTTTATTTGCTTTGAATCCAACTGCACGGTATGAGTTATAAGCACCGCCGCCACCAAGAGCAAGCTGCTGTTTGAAGGTTTTTCCGTCAACAGTTGCAGCTGCATATGGAGTTGTTACATTTTTAGCAGAAGTTGCATAAACAGTGAATGAACCGCTTGTTACATTTGAAGTGAATGTGCCGTGTGAAAGATTATCAGCATTGAATACAACTGTTGAAGTTGTTGTTGAAGTTGAACCTGAAGTTGATCCGCTTGAAGAAGATGAAGAACCAGAAGTTTCAAGTTTGATTACAAAGAGATTGATTGAATCAACTTTTTTAACTTCGTAGGTGCTTCCGCTTGAAGCTGAAAGTGAAACTACACCGTTAGAATCTGTTGTGTAGGTTTTTCCTGCAACTGTAACTTTTTTGCCTGCTTCAGCAAAATAAAGTTTGAGTGTGCCGGAAGCTTTTGCAGTAACTTTTACAGAAGTAGAAGATTCCATCTTTACACAAGTTGTGTAAGATTTTCCGTCAACTGTAACTGAACCTTTTGATGTTGAGTAATTACCAGTAACAGCAACACTCAAATCTGAAGAATCAGATACAACTTTGCTTCCTGTAAAGTTTACAGCGGCACGAGATTCAGCAGCAGCTGAAACAACAGAAAGGTCAGAATCAGATTCAGAGACACTTAAATCTGAACAACCCGACAGCATCAGAGCAGCTGCAGCGGCAGCTCCAACCCAAGTCTTAATACTTTTTTTCATACAATTCCCCTTTTGGATGTATAAACTTTTTTTATTTTATCCAGAGTCATTAAGCTCCAGACAATTGCGCAAAAAAAAATCCCGGTAAACTGAAAAAAAGGAGTTCTCTATGTTACCGGGATGAAATTTTTGACTGCAGGATTTTAAGGGTGCAACCCTTAGGAGAATGGGGTGCGATGCAACGAAGTGCAGCGCAGGGGAAAGACCTTTCCCCTACACATTCTTAATTCTGCATTCTTAATTCTTAATTACTTAGAAACCTTTACGTAGTTAACATTGATTCCAGATGCAGTTGACATCAAGTAGTATGTGCCGTCTGCTGGAACTGTGTATGAGTAAGAAGCGAGGCTTCCAGAAACTTCCTTTTTGTCTACGATTGAACCGTCAGCCTTTACGAGAGCCAGGTAACGACCAGCAGCACCGTAAGCATAAGCTTCAACTTTGCAACCAGAAATTGCCTTGAATCCGATACAGCGTGAAGTTCCTGCTACACCACCACCGTTGAGGGAAAGGTTCTGTGTGAATGTCTTTCCGTTGAGGCTTGTGTTTGCATAAGGTGTTGTTACAGTCTTTGTACTTGTAGCGTAGATTGTGAATGCACCGCTTGTTACGTTAGAAGAGAATGTTCCGTGTGACAAGCTGTTTGAATTGAGTTCGATTGTTGTAAAGCTTGGTGTTGTTGAACCGCCTGAAACATATACTTCGTAGATTCTGATTGAGCTTGATGAGCTGTAGAGGTAGAAAGTACCACTTGCAGTTGTTGTGTAGTTGAGGGCTGTTGCACCTGTTCCTACTGTTACTGATTTGAGAACTTTTGAACCGTCTGTAAGGTTGAGGGTTCTGTCTGAACCAGCATTTGCTACAACTGTGATTGAAGCACCTGCATTAGCTGTGAACTTGATTGCGCGGTATGTTGGTTTTACGCCGTCAGCACCACCACCAAGGTCGAAGCATTTTGTGTAGTTGTTCGAGTTGTAAGAAAGTGAGTTAGCTGTAACTTTTACAGGTTTTGCAGAAGAAGCGAGAACTGTGAATGTTCCGTAAGTTGTGTTAGCTGTGAGAGAACCTGTTGAAAGGCTTTCAGCTTTGAGTGCTACTGCAGAACCAGATGTAGAAGAACCTGAACCAGAAACTGTTCCAGATGTTGAACCTGAAGTTGAACCGCTTGTTGAGCCAGAAGAAGTTCCAGATGATGAAGAACCACTTGTTGAGCCAGATGTGCTTCCAGAAGTAGATCCGCTTGTTGAACCTGATGTAGATCCAGAAGAAGAACCTGAACCAGTTTCTACAGAAGAGCTTGAAGAACCTGTTGCAACTGAAGCACCTGAGTATGAGCGGAGTTTGCTCATAAGCGCTGAATCTACACTGTAGCTTGAATCAGCACCAGCAGGCCATGTGTATGTGAAGTCACCGTTTTCTACACGACCAGCATACTTCTTAACTTTGTTCATAGCTGTTGTTGGATCGTCAGCTACGTAAGAGTACATGATTGAGCTTGTGTCGAAGTTGTTGTATGTTGCTCCACCTGCATAAGCTTTTGCTGATGAAGGAACTGTTGCTGTTCTAGAAGAAACCTGGTAAGCATCAAAGTCAGAAGTTGTGCTCATTTTTGAGCTAGATGAACCGTATGGAACATAGTAGTAAGTTCCTGTCATTGTGTTGTTGTAAGACTTGATTGAACCACCGTTTTCTTTAGAGAAAGTAGCATTGTTAGAAGGATCACGAGTAGAACCTGTTCCGTAAACGTCTGTACCCTGCATAGAAGTCATCATTGGGTATTTAACGTTGCGGAAGTAGTTGCTTTCTACGAATACTGATGAACCGAGACATGCACCAACACCGTATTTAGCATTTCCGTCGTAGTAGTTGTTGTAAACGTGTGCTGAGTAGTAGCGTACGCGTGGATGGCGTGAGTCTGAGTGGTCATACCAGTTGTGGTGATATGTGATGTAGAGACCAGAAGTTGTACCTTCGCTCAAACCGAGGAGGTTACATTTTCCAGAATCCCAGAAACGGTTGTAAGAGAATGTTACATAAGTAGATTTTTTACAGTCGAGAGCGCCGTCACCTTTAGCCTGGTCTTTGTCACCGCCTGCTTCACCGTAGAACATATCGTTGTTGTGAACCCATACGTTCTGACAGTCCTGCTGAAGTGAAACATTGTCGCCTTCGTCTGAATCAACCAGCATCCAGCCAATGTTTGAAACTTCAATGAGATCAGCATTTTTAATGCGAAGTCCCCATCCGTAAGCAGTAGCATCATGTCCGATACCTTCAAAAGTGATACCGTTCTTGAGGTGTTTTGAAGAACCTGAACCAGAAATCATAATGTCACCAGCTGTTGTAACAGCAGGATCAGTTACTTTTCCAATAAGACGAATACAAAGCGGGCGGTTGTCATAGCCTTTCTTGAATGCATCGAGAATTGGCTGAAGACCAGTGCAAGATGTTTTGTTTCCCTTTGAATCAGTTGTTACATCAAGCTTAACTGTGTCTTTTGTAGTGTTGTTGATGTAGAGAACTACGGCACCGTCTTTGAGAGTACCGTCAGCCTTGTAAGCACCAGGAACTGCAGAACCGTAGAAAGCAAATCCTGAACGGTCGTGAGAAGCAACATTTACAGTTGCAGAAATTGAACCAACTTTGATTGTGTGTGATCCAGCTTTGAGGCCAGGAATGTCACAGCGGTAAGTGTTTCCGATTTTGCGGGTAAGCATTGAGTTAACAGCAACGCCATCACAGTAAACAGTAGCATTTGAGCCACTCCATGTGATGTAAGCACTGTTGAGCCAGCCCTGAGCTTTTCCGCCAGTAACATTTACGCTTGAAATTGATCCCTGAATTCCACTTGTTGCAGAATAAGCAGCACGACCAGATACATTTGAAATTTCAGAAGTTTTTTCTGAAGAAGATGCTGATTCCTCGATTTCTACAAGGTTGCTACATCCCGACATAACCAGTGCAGCAGCAGCGATGGCACCAGTAAAACTTTTTAAAACAAGACTTTTTTTCATTTTAGATCTTGCCCCCTTTTTTAATTAGCAAACTAACTGTTTGCAGAAATTATAATACCAATGTCGGTATAGTATGTTTTTACGAGAATTTGCACTTTTCAGATATTTATATAGGAGTTCCCTCCTTAATTTTAAAGGAATTTAAGGTGTTTTTAAGTAATGAATAAGACAATTTTAAGATATATTTGGATTATAGCGATATTGGAGAATAACGATATTTTTTATAACTATTGGCTACACTCGAAATGACAAAAAAAATGGTGGCCTCGCCTAAGCGCAACCACCGTGTTCATCATATTAAAGTGCAGTTCGTTTATTTTAAATTGATTGAAATAATTGTTTCAGCTTCATCGCCAAAATGTGCACCCATTGAAGCATAATTTGATGAATCTTTTGTTTCCAGGAAGCCGTTCAAATTTATCGTTCCATCTTTGTTTCTGCATTTTGAATCCACATCAAGTGAAACTTCAGGAGCCGTTGTACCCTTCACTTCTGACTTAAATGGATCAGCACCTCTTGTACCGATTTTATCACCGTTATGAATTGCAGATTCTCCATCAACAAACATAAAGCCTTCAGCCTTTTTATCACCATAGTAAATGCTCTTTGAAATTGTGGCAGCCTTTGACTTATCACCAAATTTATCAACCTGTGCAGGAGAAACACTGCCATTCATTGAAATAAGTTTTTTGAAAACTCCACCAGCCAAGGTTCTGTAGAAGTTGAAATTTGAATTTACATTTCCATAGGAAGTACAGTCTGAAACATCCAGAGCACCACCATTCCCGTTGTCTGTAAAACCGTCTTTTCCATTCAGGAAGGCAGCACAGTTATAAACAATGTGAGGAGTTGGACAGGCATTATTTGAACCGCCAAGCTTAAAGCCGTTCATATCACCGTTGGCATAATTCTGGCCGCTGGTAGTTTTTCCGTTCTGATAAGCAACACAGTTTCTGATTGTTACAATTCCAATTGGACCCGTTGCAGGTTTAGCGTACAAATCCCAACCATCATCACAGTTTGCATAGGAAATACAGCCGTCAAAAACATTTCCTTCGCCACAAGTAAGTTTTGAAGCAAAACCATCGGCATTTTCACCAGTTTTATCATCCTTGTTGTCAAAAGCTGTACAGTTCAAGATGAGATTATTTTCAGGCCAGTCTTTTTTGTCAGACAGAGTTGAAGCACGGCGAGCAATCTGAAGTCCAGTATCCTGATTAGCCTGGAAAATACAGCGTTCAACAATGTTATTTTTTCCAGTCACATACATTCCGTTGTCACCGGCATTGTAGCAGGTGATTCCGTAAATATGCCAGAATGAGCCATCCAGCTGAAAACCACGAGCAGAATCAGCAACAGGCTGTGCAGAAAAATCAAACAAAGCAGCCTTTCCAGATTCTGGAAGAATGTATTTCATTGCGCCCTCTGAACCACAATTTGTATAATCAATTTTCACAGTATCAGAGAATTTGTAAACTCCGCCCTTCAAAACAATTGCACCACCGGCAACAACTTTTGTAATGGCAGTCTGCAAATCCAATGGAGAAGGTTTTGTACCATTTCCTTCAGGCTTACCATTTGGAGCAACAAAAATTACATTAGTGATAGAATCTGTGTCGATTTCAGAAATGTTTGTGCGAGTTCCAACCTTTCTTCCATATTTGAAGGCAGGAGCAACAGCAGAATTATCCAGCACAGGCATCTGAGGTTTTGAATCAACAATTTTATCAACGCCACCTGCAGCAGCATTTCCCTGAGACCAATAAATACCGTAAATGTTGATTCCACCACCGTTTGCTGAAAAAAGAGAGATGTAACCATTTTCATCAGCAGTAACCGAGGCAGAAATTGAACCGGCACTTGTAGGAGCATTTCCGATTTCAGTTGAATTGGCCATGAGCTTACGAGTACTATCTTTTGAAGAAGAAGAAGCACAGTCAACACTCAATCTTCCTTTCTGATTAGCTCCAACATAAATCCTAACCGCTCTTGATTTTACTGAACCAAATCCACCCAGCTTCAATCTGTTTGTATATTTGGTCTGACCAACAGTTGCTCCTTTACTTTCAATTACGATTTCTGGCTGCTTTCCATCTTCACCAGCAGGACCAGGAATTACAATAATGTTGTTTGTTATTTTTTCAGCTGAAAGAGTTTCTTTTGCCATATCGTTCACGTTTAAAGAAACAAAAGGCTTTAATCCCTCAGCAGAATCCGGGATTTCTTCAACTTCACCATCAGTTGAAGCAGATGGAATATCTTCAGAATCATCAGAAGTGTCCTCGGACCACTCTCCTTTAGAAGAATTTGGACCATTCACAGAAGCTGAGTTTTCAGAATCATCAACTGAACAGCCTGTAAAGACAATTGCTCCGAACAAAGCCATTGCCATGAAAACTTTGTAAAATGCCGATCTTTTCAAAACTTTCCCCCTTTAGAAAAGAACACTTTTTTAGAATTTTAATTATATGGAAAGTTTAATGATTCTATGGATTTTTGTGACATCTGACTATTTGCACAATTCCGATATCAAAATACAAAAACACTGATTTCTATAACAATTCCGTCATAAATTGGCATAAAAACAACACTTTTGAATTATTCCGATATTTTTGTGCAAATGTAAAGAGCCCTCCGGATCACCCCCGAAGGTGACAGACTGTCATTATCGAAAAAAAAACGCCTCGCTGGATTTCTCCAAAGAGGCGTAAACATCGTAGAAAGGGGGAACGACGTTTTTTAAATGAAAAACTAAATTAGAGCTTACAGTCCTTGAACTTTTACAAGACCTGACTTATAAGCATTGAGAGCAGCCTTTAATGGTGCATTTACAGCATAGCTTGCATCATCAACTTTGTTATCAAATTCCCACTTGAAATCTGGGTTGTGGCGACCAGCATATGTCATAACCATTGTCTTTGCATTTTCTGGAGAAGTTGGAAGAACATTCAAGCCCAATCCGTTGTCACCAAGAGCTGTATCAAAGTTTGAATATGTATGACCACCGAGTTTTGTCTTAATTGTTTCAGGAACTTTATCACCGCGACTAGTTACTTCGTAAGCATCGATATCAGACATATCAGCACCGCTTGTAACGATTGTTTTCCAGCCTTCACTTGCAATTACTTCAATCTTTGTAACATTGAATGAACCTTGTTTTCCAACAGTTACAGAAATCTGATCTCCATCTTTTGCACCTGAAACAGCAATTTCTTTTGTTTCATAATCTGCACCAAACTGAACAGTTGTAGATCCAATTTTTACATCAACAGAACTTACACCACTTGAAGCAGATTTACCTGTAATTCTAATTTTTGTTGTTTTAGCAGAAACGGCAAGTTTAAATGCTTCTTTTTCTTTTGATGTCTGATAATATTTTGAACCAGAACTAGATTCTTTTACACCAGCTCCCACTTTTGTTATAAAGGAATTACCAGCAATCGTATCGTTTTCTTTTGTGATTTCACCTGAATAAATTGTCCAAGAACCGTCAGGATTCTGTGTTCCAACAGTCTTTTCTTCTTCTTTGTATTCTCCAAGTGGCTGTTTTGTTGTGTAGTTATACAAATTAGTTCTGAACTGGAATTTCACACCGTTTGTATCTCGTTCATTTTCAAAACTGTTATTGAATGACTTGATAACACCCCCCTGTTCTCCAGAGAATGTTCCAGCACCATCACCATCTGTTCCCTGACCAGCCATCATCATTGGGTCATGTGCATTGCGGAAGTAGTTTCCTTCAGCAAAACAAGATGCACCTGAAGTTATACCAATACCATATTTTGCATTTCCATCATAATAGTTGTTGTAAACATGAACAGCAGAAGCATTACGAATACGTGGATGACGTGAATCTGAATGGTCATACCAGTTATGATGATATGTTACATAGTTTGAACCGCCAGTGCCTGCTGAAGCATCCAAAAGATTTGATTTACCAGTGTCCCAGAAGTGATTATAAGAAAGTGTACTTGAATATGATTTCTTGAAGTCCAAAGCACCGTCACCCTTAGCCTGGTCAGCATCTGAACCTACACCACCATAGAAGATATCGTTGTTGTGAACCCAAAGATAATAGTTTCCAGTATCAATTGAAACACCGTCATCAAGACAAAGCATAATTCCAAGATTTGAAAGCTCTGTGTAATAAGCTGAACGAATCAAGAAACCGAAGCCCCAGATTGTTGCATCATTACCAACACCTTCGACTGTTACACCCTGATCCTTTGTTGTTGTTTTAATCTGCAATCCTTCTGCACTCGAACCAAGAGAATCCATCTGAGCCTTTGTGATAGTTCCGATGATACGAACACAAAGAGGAACCCTCATATTCTTGAGACCAGCTTCAGAAAGAATATTCTGCAAACCAACATATTCATTATCATCAGCAGCATTTACGCCTTTTACATGCTTAAACTTAACAGTCTTTGCAGTTGCACCAGTAACATAGATTACTTCTGCCTTGTCTTTCAAAGTACCATCCATTTTGTATGCACCTGGAACTTTGTCAGAAGTAAATGCGAAACCAGAACGGTCATGGTCAACAACATTCATTGTTGCAGAAGCATAATTTGTCTTTCCACGAACTGCAACTTTCATTGTATGTTCACCAGCTTTAAGTCCTAAAGCATCTGCGCGCATTGTGTTTGAATATTCACGGATGAGTTCATCATCAATCTTTACATCATCAACAAGTACATCATAAGCAGTTGCTCCCGAAACTTTGTTGAAGTAAATATACGCACTGTTAAGCCAACCTTCACCAGAAGTAATTGTTACAGCCTGTTCTCCAGTTGCAGGAGTAAGAGTTGCATCACCCTTTGGCACATCTACAGGGTCTGTTGAAGGGCCATCTGTGATATTTCCGGGATTAGAAGGGTTAGATGGCGTAAAACCTGTACCGTTTGTTGTATTACCTTCGCCAGCATGCAAAGGAAGTCCTGCAATTGTAGAACCACCTGTTTCCTCTGAAAAATCAGTGTTAAGCTGTGTAATGTCCTTATATGTTATATTGTCAGAACAAGACATAAATCCTGCCGCAAGAAGCGCCGCAATTGTAAAAGTTCCAATTATTTTTTTCATAATTTTTCTCCAAAGTCTCAAAACTATTCTGTAATAATTACAGCAACGACACTGTTTTCTCCACTACCTTTCGAGAAAGTAGTTTTTTCTGTAATAGTAAGTTCTGGTGTTAAATAAGCTGTATCACCAGAAACAGAAGACTTTACAGGTGTTAAAGTTTTATTTTCACCATATTTAATTTTCTCAGAACCAACACAAACGAGAACAACCTTAGCAGAAGCAGTTTTTGGAGTTACCATTACAGAACCTTTTGAATCAAGTTTCTGTCCACCAACATATTTTACGCCATTGTAAGTTGCAGTCTTATTAGAATTCTTCTGTCCAGCTACAACTCTGTCATCAGAAACTGTCGTTGCATCTTTTGTGAAGGTTACAATAACAGTCTTTGCTGCACTGATTTCAAAGGCAACAGGTGCAGATTCTGTTTCGCCTACTTTTACTTTGAGGTAAACAGTCGTTGTTGTTTCATAATCTGTATTAAGTGCTGCAATTTCTGTATATTCACCAGTTTCAGATGTAGCCTGATACCATTTTACACTATCAGCTTGAACAGAAGCTGTAACATCAGTTTCAGCATCGTTTGTTTCATCTGTCCAAGTGTGCTGTGCAGTAAGCTTGAAGATTTTTGACAAATCAACTGAAGCTTTAAGAGATGTTGAAGTCTGAGTAACAGTGGCTTTGTAATCAGTTTTTGCGATTCTGATGTATTTTACATCAACTTCTTCAGTGCCGTAATCATTTGAATTGTAAGAAATCTTAGCCTTAAGTTTATAATCACCAGCATCACCCAAATCAGAAGCTTTAATCTTGCCATCTGTAACAGCAAGTTCTGTATCAGCTTTGAAGATTTTATATGTATAAGCCGATGAACCAATATCAACAGTTTTATCTTCACTATCTGTGTATTTTTGAGTTGCTTTGAGAGCAGGAGTAACAGCAATTACATCATTTCCTTCAACAGTTTCTTTTACAATAGAAGAATCCAAAGTAAGAACTGCCTTATAAGTTACCTCACCCTGTGGAGCGATATATTTTACATCAATTGATTTTTCATCTGTCAATGTTTCTGTTTCAGCAGGAGTTTCGCCTTCAGCAGGTTTAGTAATAACAACGATATTCTTTACTGTGATTTTGTTGTTTCCTTCATTTTCAGTTGAAAGATTACCTTCAGCAGTGAATGGAGAACCTACGGAAGTTGTTCCTTCACCAATCAAAACATCATAAGATTGAACTGTCATCGATACATCAGAATCTGTCAAATCTGAATATGCAATATGATGAACAACTTTTGGAGTTACCGAAACCTTAAGCCCATCAGCGGCATAAATTTTTGAATCTACGACATCAGTTTCAAGAGTAACAACATATTCATCTTCATTTATTGTAATTTCATTTACATTGATTTCAACAGTATCAGAATCTCCAGTTTCAACGCCGTTTACAATACCAACAACTCTATAAACATATTTTCCGCTGTCACCTGTTTCAAAGTTTACAGTGTATCCAGCTTCAAGATCATCATCTTCACCAAGAAGAATCATTTTCTCTTCTTCTTCATTTTTTTTGCAATATAAATTATAAGAATCAGCCTTGAAGTCAAAATCTTCGACTGTTAAAACCGATGTTGCTGATGTTGTTCCATTTTTTGCACCAAATTCCAACTCTTCTTTAGTTGCAAAAACATTTACGCCAGCTTTTGCCATAGAAAATTCAGAAGGGCGTGAAATATAAGTCCAATTTTTTCCATCAGCATCTGTTACTGAATATTTACAATAAATTGTATAATCACCTTTATTATAATCTTTTGCGAAGAAATTCATTGAAGAAACCTTTTCTTCAACTTTTTTATCGCCAATATACCATTCAAGAGTATCTTTTACTTCATCAGTACAGTCTTTAGCCTCACCATTATTAACTTTTTTAGAAGCCTTTACTGTAAAAGTAAGAACATCAGTCTGCAAAACCTTATGGTCAAGATACAAATACTTAGAAGGCTTCTCCATATCTGCATTGCCTGGAGTCCAAAGCTCATTGTTGTATTTGATTTCAATTACTGGAAGTTGATACTGTTCTTCAGTAACATTCCACTTTGTTACATCATCGCCACAAGACGACAAACCTAACGCGATTGCAAGACCTGCCAGCAATCCCAATACTTTTTTCATGTTTCCCCCCTTTTGAAAAACATTTTTTATGATAATTTTAAGTTTTTGATTTACGAAACTTGTAAAAAAAACGAGTTGCAAGAAAGTATCTCGCAACTCGAGCTTTTTAGAATTTAGTTAGATTATTTTTCTACAATAGAAAGTGCTGTAATACGAGCATTTGATGTGCCTGATGATTTAATTGAGTAATCACCGGCCTTTGAAAGTTCCCAAGTAAATTCTTTAGCAGTTTTTCCAGTTACAGACTTTTCATCTTCATTTACAGTAATTTTAGAAGTATTTGCAGTATCTGTACTCAAGAAAGTTACTTTTACTGTTGCTGCACCAGAAACTTTGAATGACAATTCACTGTCAGCGTTCAACTGAAGTGCAGAAATCTTTGAGCGAGCTTTATCTGAATACCAGAAAGCCTTGTCATCTGCAGAAGGTGTAAGAACATCCAAAATCTTTACAGAAGTTGGAATCATATAAGTTCCGTTTTTATCAGCAGCAGCTGTGTCTTTAAGACCTTTTGTAGTTGCTGTGAAATCAAGTTTTGTAATATCCTGTGTTACATTGATTTTTGCAGCAGGTGTTGTATTCTCAGGTGTCTTATCAGTATTCTCTGGAGTTTTATCAGCTGGATCCTGATTTGTTGTATCATCATTTGTTGTTTCATCTTCCACATCTTCAGCTTTATTAGCACCAGTCTGTGTTGAAATTGAAGCTTCTGGTTTGTCGTCTGTAACTGAGTCAGCACAAGACATTGCACCAATTGACAAGAATGAAGCCATTGCGGCCATTGCGATAATTTTTACTACTTTTTTCATGTTTTACCCCTTTTTTAAAACATCAATCAAGTTTTTTTTGTTAGATATACATACCCTTTCGAGTACATATATTTTATACAATAATTTTCGGTTGGAGTAAAAAGACACACTTGAAGATTTTTTGTAAATTACTGACATTTGCTGTTCAATTCTGAACAAAGCAAAGATATTTTGGACAATTCCGACATTCAGATTTATTTTACGATGATGTGCACAGTTTCAGCTTTTGTTCGCTGCGAGAGACTCAAAGTAAGTGAATTTTCATTAGTTTCAATTTCTCTGACCACAAAACCATAAGGACCAATATCCATTCCTTCAGATTTTCCCACAGGTTTTACGATTGGATAAGTTTTGATTTTTGAAAAGTCAAAGACGTAATTTTCAGATGGACTTGTAATGGCATCAAAGCCGGTTGAATTTATGCAGTCCTTCACATAAACATCAAACAAATCATCAAAAGTATATTTTTTTGGAGAAAGGGCATTGACCGCATCAAGAACCGATGCTTCATTTACAAGACCGTCATTCATCACAATTTTAATAAAATCAACACCACCAAAATTTCTTACAAGCCATGCACCAAAAGCATAGGCCGTTCCATAAGCATAACTTGTCTTGAATTCCGTAAGGCCGCTTTTAAAATAATGGTTCTGGAAAGTGCTCATTCTCATAACAGCCGGAGCTTTTTCGCCGGTTCCAATCTGAGACGCAAACATATCCTCTGCAAGCATACTCAACATTTCATTGTACCAGTCAGCAGAATTGAGTCCCTTCATGCCCTTCACACTGAAATTTATCATATGCTGAAATTCGTGAATCAATGTGCTTTCCGCCAGACGCTTGTTTTGTTCAGAAATGGCAAATTCATAATTCGGATTGTTTTTTTCACCGGAAGCATATCTGTAATTCAGGTAAATAAATTTTCCGGCATTTGAATAGTTGGCAGCATCACCTGAAGTATATTTTAAATTTCTGGAAGCAAGAAGCTCACGGGCTGACTGATAATAATCCTTGTTGTGAAAATAACCAATCACGTTTTCCTTGGAAATATTGTAGACAACGATATTGATTTTGTTTCCCCAGTCTGAATGTTTTGTCAGATCATCCAGAACAAATTTTGAACCATTATAAACATAAATTTTATTGCTTTCCTCTCCAAAAACCGAACGTTCAGAAACATAAAAGCGGTCAAAGGTTTCAGCAAGTTTTTTCATGGAAACAGCGTCAAGAATCGGTTCATTTACCACAGACCAGATGTTGCAGTTTCGTCCGGAATATCTGAGAACAGCCCGTTTTGATTCAAATTTCGTGAGACCTTCATTTGAGTCCAGAAAGATTTCTTTTTCAGAACCGACTTTTAATTGAGAACCAATGCTGAAATCTCCAGAAACAGCAGCCCTGGAAGAGGCCGGCTCAAGTTTTATTGAAGAAGAATCAACAGGTTTTATGGAAACAGATTCAAATCCCTGAATTTCATTCAGTTTTTTTTCGGAAAGAACAGGAACGGAGTTTTTTTCAGAAATTGCGGCACGACCAGCCGAAGCAACCGTAGCAATAGTCATGGCCTTGCCAGTTGAAATGGTTTTATCAGAATTGTTCTGGCTCACCACAAGAATTTTTTTGCCTTCAATATCGTTCAGAGTCACTTCACCGACATCAGAATTAATTTTAAGAGAATCAATGATGTTTGACAGAGAGAAAGTTTCAGCTTTTAAGCTCACAACCGGTTCAGACGTGGAAGAATCGGAAGGTTCAGCAGTATCAGCAGAAATTGAGTCATCATACACATCAATTTCAGTCAAATCAGTAGCGCAACTGAAAAAAGTGAGAAAAACCAGTGAAAAAAGTGAAAATTTCAATGCTTTAAGCAGTTTCAATTACTTCTCCCAAAACTCCCCAAAACCAATCAACAAATATTATACAATGCAAAAAGAAATAAAAAAAGAAAAAAATCGCCCCAAAATCCGTAGGGAAGTTGGGGCGAAATATTATGCAGCCGTTTTATAATCTGTTATTGCGACTTCCGTTATGCTGTCACGTAAACCATTGATGATTTTCTGAATCTTTTTTGCAACTTCATCTGAATAAGAAACTTCTCCACACTGCGAACAGATTTTTGCAGGAACATTCTTTATGATAACAATGCAAGTTCCCAAATCTGTCATAAAAGTTGTAAAGCCATCTTCAAGCTGTCCCTTACACATAAAACACAATTCATCCATAAAGTTAGTTTATCATGCAAATCAAAAAAAATCGCCCCAAAATCCGTAAGGGAAGTTGGGGTGAAAGGATTTAGATTGTCATTTCAACTACAGTGAATTTAAGTGACAAGAAAAAAGATTAGTTAGCAACAAAAGTCATACATTCAATTTGAGCACTGCTTCCAGTTGCACCTACAATCTTATAAGTACCTGCTCCAAGAACAAGGTTTTCTGCAGATACAAGAGTTTTTGATTTAGTACCTGCATTTTCAATATAACCATCCTCTGTGCTGATAGTAACCCCATTAGTTTTAGTATTAATAAATGTTAACTTCATGCCGGAAGCAATTGTAAACACTACAGAACCATAACTACTTTCAGGAGATTTTAAAACCAAACCAGTTGAGTTTATCTGACATGTCACTTCAAATCCCATTGCAGATGCACCAGCAAGAGCAGATACACCCTTTGTACCAAAAATATTGTTATTAGCAATACCTTCTGTAGTTCCACTAGTTTTAAAACCATAAGAACCAGCAGCAACAACAGTTGAAGATTTTTCCTTTACAGTCAAATCAATTGTCTTAGTAGCACTTTCACTTCCATAAGTTGCTGTTACTGTGATTGTTACAGAACCTGCGGCTACACCATTTACAACACCAGATTCATTAACAGTTGCTATTCCGTTAGAACTTGAACTGAATGCATAAGTTGGTGTACCAGAGAAGTTTGTAGGAGTTACAGTAATTGTAACATTTCCACCAACTGCTACAGATGTTGCAGAAGCAGCAAGTGTGATTGCTGGAACACCTGGTGTTGGAGGTGTAGTATCTCCACCATTATTACCGTCACCATCATTGTTTCCAGAACCAGTTCCATCACCCTGTATTGAAACAAGTTTTGATTTGTACTCAACAACAGCTGTTTTAAATGCAGGAATGACAGCATAGTTAGTATCTTCTGAACTAGCAAATGTCCATCTCAAATCACCGCCGCCAACACGACCTGCGTAAGCAATTACTTTTTCCTTACCAGCTTCAGGAGTATCTGCTGTATAAGAATACATTGTGGCTTTAGTTTCAAAATTTGAATAAGCTCTTCCACTTGCAGATTTTATTGTTTCTGAAATTACCTCATCTCTTGAAGAAACAACATAAGCATCAAAACTTGAATTATTTGACTGATATGAAATAAATCCGCTCTGACCTGTCATATAATCATTATAAGATTTGATAATTCCTCCAGATTCACCAGACAAAGTTCCCTTATCTTTTTTATCTTTTATGCGTTCTTCTTCTTCAGTTCCTTGTTTACCACTAATCATAGGATATTTACAGTTTCTGAAGTAATTTGCCTCAGAGAAGATCGAAGCACCACAAGCAGAACCTATACCATATTTTGCATTACCATCATAGTAGTTGTTGTAAATATGGAATTCATATCCGTTCCTTACACGAGGATGACGGCTATCTGAATGATCAAACCAGTTATGATGATAAGTAATGTTATCAACCCAGTTGGAAGTCTGTGCAGAAGCATCGAGCAAGCTTGCTTTTCCGCTGTCCCAGTAGTGATTATATGAAACAGTACAGAATTGAGAATTCTTAATATCAATTGTACCGTCACCCTTCTTCTGGTCAGCATCACTACCAACCTGCCCATAGAACAAGTCAAGATTATGAATCCAAAGGTTACAGTTATCAGTATCAACGGAAATCGAATCGTCCATACAATCCATTACTGCAAAGTTACGAAGTTCAACATTTGCACAGTTTCTGATAAGAATACCAAAACCGTGAATACCCGCATCCTCACCTACACCTTCAATTGTGAGGTTCATATTCTGTCTTGCATTTGCGCCTTTTACTTGAAGACCTTCAGCTGAACTTCCGAACGAATCCATATTTGCAGCATAAATTGTTCCTATGATACGGATATCAACAATTTCTGTAGATGTTCTTTTCTGTTTTGCATAAACGATACCCTGGAAACCAGTACATTCAGCACCATCAATTGTTGCTTTTACAGTCTTAGCATTTTCATTTGTAATGTAAATAACTTTTGCACCAGCTCTTAAAGTACCATCTGCATTGTAAGCACCATTTGCGGATTTAACAGGAGACTGAGAACTAAACGCAAATCCAGATCTGTCATGTGCAGCAACCATAATTCCAGTTCTTTCATCGGCACTAGCTGCTACTTCTGCTCCGTCGTTTACACCAACAACTTTCATTGAATATGTTCCGGCTTTAAGACCAAGTGCATCTGCACGCCAGTATGATACAGTTTTGCTTCCTGCGGTTTCTGCATAAGAACGGATAAGCTGATCATCAAGTTTTTTATAATCGCCATCAGTTGCCTTTACATAAACATTGTAGCTATCATATTCAGCTGGTTTCCAAGTTACATATGAGCTTTCAAGCCAGCCTTCTGCCTTAATAATTTCAATTGGAGAAATCTTTGAAGGATCTACAACTCTTACAGTTACAGTTCCATTCTTTCCACCACAAGTTGCTGTGACTGTTACGGATCCTTCTGCAGAACCTGTTACAAGGCCTGAGTCAGAAACTGTTGCTCCAGTACCTGAAACATTCCAAGTTACATTTTTATTTGTTGCATTTGCTGGAAGAACTGTTGCTGTAAGCTGGAGTGTTGAACCAATCTTTACAGAGGTTCCGCCTGAAATTGTTACTGATGCTACCGCAATTTCACTCCAAGCTGCTGTAAGTTCAATATCAGAATTAACTGGAGAATCAAAATTATAAGCAGTTCCATTAAGCTGCCATTCCTTGAATGTGTAGCAGTCTTTTGAAGGATTATTTGGAGCTGTTGCTTTTCCACCTTCAACAACTTTTGCTGTAGAAAGAACCTCTGTACCATTTTTGAATGTTACAGTGTATGTTGGTTTTGTGGTCCATACGAGATAATAGGTTACATTACCAGAAACTGTCACTTTTCCAGAAAGTCCTGATGCTGCATCTTTAGAAGTAGCCCAACCAATACAAGTTGCTTTTTCTTTTGTAAATCCAGTAGTTGCAGGAAGTTCGATTTCTGAACCTGACTTAAGATTTTCTTTTGCAACTGGAGCAGTTCCTGTTCCGCCGTTCAAGTCGAATGAAACTGTGTATTCAGCTTGTGAAGATGAATCATCTGGATCTGTTCCAGGAATTTCGTCAACAGTTGCTGTAACTGTGATTGAGTAAACATCAAGACCACCAGCACCTGCACCATTTCTTGAGAACACTAAATATGCAACGGTAGCAGATGGAACAGAAACAGTCAAAGTTTTAACTTCAGAATCGCCTGTTTTCATCTTCAATTCTGATGCAATACTACCAATTACTTTTCCATTTGAATCAAAAATTCCAAGTTGTGCTGAGTCTTTTGTTGCAGATGCTGAACTAACTATTTTGTATGAAACAGAAACTGTTCCTGTCCCTGTAACAGGGAAACTTACATATCTATCAAGATCACTGATTGTTACAGATTTTGAAATATCTGAATCTGAACCGCCATTAAAATTCAATGCTGTAGATTTCAAGTTTCCATCAGCACGAATTCTGATTGCATTTTTACCATTACAAAGCACATCAGCATTTGCAATTTTAACAGTCTTTGAGCTCGTAGGTAGCGCTGTTGGACTTGATTCAGTTAAACTGCTTACTCCACAATCACTTGCCGACAAACCAACAAAATTGTATTCAACTACAACAGGTTCTGCTGGTTCATCATCTCCACCCACTTTTCTAAGTGTGAATTTAAGTGCAGTAGTTTCACCCTCTTTAATTTCACCAGTTGTTGTTCCTGCGTATTCTTTTTCGTTGTAGATAGCACTCAATTTGAATGTCCATGAACCAAATGGAACCATTACTCCTGCTCTTGAAGCTGATTCTGCATCAGTCCATTTACCGAGTGTCGTGAATTCACTGTTTTCATCTTTTGCATAAGTAAAATTGATATTTGAAAGTGTTTTTGCACAAGTAAATACTACTCTACCGTATCCTGTCTGTGTTGTTTCTGATTCAGAATTGTCTGAAAGATTAGAACAAGAAATCATGCTTCCAAACAAAAGTGCCGAAGCTGCAAAAACTGTTACGATTTTCTTAAAAAGTTTCATGTCTGCTCCCCTTATTCTTCAATTTCAATTTCAATGCTGACATCGCCATATTTTTCATCATTCGACGTCTCATCATCATCTTCTTCAACTGCTTCCCAAGCTGCTGTAAGTTCGATTGCTGAAGTAACAGCTGTTTCAAAATTGTAAGCAGTTCCATTAAGCTGCCATTCTTTGAATTTGTAGCCTTCTTTTACAGGATCAGTTGGAGCTGTTACAGTTTTTCCGTCCACAACTTTTGCAGTGTTGTATGTAGTACCATCAACATTGAATGTTACGTCAAAAGTTGTTCTATCTGTCCATACAAGATAATAGGTTACATCACCAGAAACTGTCACTTTTCCAGAAAGTCCTGATTCCGCATCAGAAGAAGTAGCCCAACCAAGACAAGTTGCATTTTCTTTTGCAAATCCAGTAGTTGCAGGAAGTTCGATTTCTGAACCACATTCTATCTCTGCCATTTCTTCAGGAGCAGTTCCGCTTCCACCATTCAAATCGAATGTAACTGTATGCATGTCCTTTTTATAAATTGCATAAACTGTTATGTCTGCTGTAATTTTTTCATCAAAATTGAAGATAGCAGTTCCTTCTCTATCCTTGTACCAGTCAGTGAAAACAAAATGTGATTTAATTGGATCTTTTGATGGCTTAGAAACAGTTGTATTTTCTTCGACTTTTTCTGAAAAATTTTCTCCAGTTCCACCATTCAAATCGAATGTAACTGTATATTTTGGAGTTTCTTCCTCATCATCAATCGAACCTCGACTACCTGTGCTTGTAGAACATCCTGTAAATCCCAGTGCAAGCATCATCAATACTGAAAGAATGCCTCCAAGGAATTTTGTTATATTTTTATTCATGTTTTCCCCCTTTTTTGAAAACAGATAAATTCTTAGTTTATATATAGCAAATATTTTGAAAAGCGTAAAAAGACAAGATAGTGAAAAAATTTGGAATTTCTAGACTTTATTTTTCAACTTTTGTGTTATATCTGTGTGGTTTTGTCTTATTCCGTTGTGGTTGCGTGTATTTCAATCAATTTATAAAATAGAAGAATGAATTCGATTTATACACTTACAGCAACCTGTCCTGACCAGAGCGGATTGATTGCTTCTATCACAAATTGCATCGCTTCTAATGGCGGCAACATTTTGAATCTGGCTCAGCATACTTCCGTTGATTTAGGAATGTTCTTCTGTAGAATCCAGTTTGCGGCTCCTTCAATTTCTGAACCAGATGAAGGCGGAAAGATTTTCTCTCCTGCAAGTTTTACCGCTGATTTTTCTGAACTTGCCGGAAAATTCAACATGGAATGGAAACTCTATGACAAATCCGTTAAGCAGAGAATGGCGGTTCTGGTGAGCAAGACCAGTCACTGTCTTTATGAAGTTCTTTTAAAACATGCTGACGGCCAGCTGGACTGTGAAATTCCTGTAATCATTTCAAATCATCCTGACCTTTGCTCTGTTGCCACTGAATTTCACATTCCGTATTTTCAGATTGACACGCAGAAGGGCAAGGAAGCCTGTGAAGCTGACATTCAATCACTTCTTGAACAGTACAAGATTGATGTGGTTTGTATGGCCCGCTACATGCAGATTCTCACTCCTGAATTTACCCGCCGCTGGGACAACAAGGTCATCAACATTCACCACGGTTTCTTGCCAGCTTTTAAAGGTGCCCGACCTTATGAACAGGCTTGGAAAAAAGGCGTTAAGTTGATTGGTGCAACTGCTCACTTTGCCAACCAGGATTTGGATCAAGGACCGATTATTTTTCAGGATGTGGTCCGCGTGAAGGACACAAATTCAATTCACGAATTTGTTGAAATTGGTAAGGATGTTGAAAGAAGAGTTCTGGTTGAAGGATTGAAGAGATACTTTAATCACAACGTGTTCATCCACGAAGGAAGAACGTTTATTATTGAGTAAAAGCGACACGGTGAGGTTTCGACAAGCTCAACAACCCCGTGTTAAGCTGCGTTGGTTTCGACAGGCTCAACCAACGCAGTTTTTTTTTACAGTTCTGGAACTGTTACACCAATTTTTGCGGCTGTTTCTTTGTTTACAGAAAGGTCGCATTTTTCAAGATACTGAATTGGCATTTCTGCTGGCTTTTTTCCATCCTTAAGGATTTCTACAGCCATTCTACCAGTCTGTTTTCCAAGCTCGTAGTAGTTAATTCCGAATGTTGCCAAGCCACCTGACTGTACCATTCCGTCTTCACCACAAATTACTGGAAGTTTTGCTTCGTTTGCAACCATTGCTACGTTTGCCATACCTGCAGCGAGCATGTTGTCTGTTGGAACGTAAATTGCGTCAACTTTTCCAACAAGGCTCTGTGTTACCTGCTGAATTTCGTTTGAGTTTGAAACTGAACCTTCAATAAACTCAAGACCTTCTGCAGCACAAGCTTCTTTTGCAAGATTGATCTGGAAAATTGAGTTTGCTTCACTTGAACAGAACATAAGTCCAACTTTCTTTGCTGTTGGAACAATCTGTTTGAGAAGCTTAATCTGAGCTGCTACTGGTGTAAGGTCTGAAGTTCCTGAAACGTTTGTTTCTGGCATTTTGTTTGACTTAACCAATTTTGCTGTTTCTGGATCTGTTACAGCTGTAACAAGAATTGGAATTTCTTTTGTAAGATTTGCTACAGCCTGAGCTGCTGGTGTTGCAATTGCGAGAATCAAATCATCCTTGTCATTTACAAGTTTGTTTGCGATTGTTACACAGTTTGCCTGTTCGCCCTGAGCATTCTGATAGTCGATTGTGATGTTCTGACCATCAACATATCCTGCTTCTGCAAGTGCATCTTTAAATCCGTTGTAAGATGCGTCCAATGCAGGATGTTCAACAAGCTGGATTACACCTACTTTGATTTTTCCATTGCCTGCTGATTTTTCCTTACAGCCAGTTGCAAGAAGAACTGCTGAAAGTGCCATTACGGCTGCCATAATTTTTTTCATATATTTCTCCTTTTTTGAAAAAAAATTCTTTTTTAGACCTCTCAACTTCGTTCGAGGTGACATTCTGTTGTTTTATATTCAAGGGAACATTCAGACGATTTTTTTTATTTCCATGGGAACAGGAATGAGCTCAATTTTCTTGGGCCAAGACTTTCCTTGTCGTCTGATAGAAGTTCGTCCCATGGAACTTCATCACGCTTGTCCCTGTTGTTCATAAATTCTGGATCTTCTGCTGCTTTTTTTTCGAACCAGTCATATTTGTAAAGTCTGAGACGAAGTGCATTTGTGCTTGAAAGAAGAATTCCGCAGAATCCTGGCACAAGTCCGATTATCATAACAGAAAGAGCCACAAGCAATATATTATAGAAGAAAACCTTTACAGAAAATCCCGCATTGTCAAAGAAAATGATGAAGGATTTTTTCAGGCACTTCACAAAACCGTTGCTTTCCTGAAGATAGTACAGAGGAATGAACCACTGAAGCGCAATTATGCAGACCAGCACAAACCATGCAAGAACCGCTGTGAGCAAAAGTCCAATTTTTGTTCCATCCCGAAGATACATTGCAAGGTAATATGCGATTCCAAAGCGAAGGACTAGAAATCCAATTGCCAGGAATGCACCAAAAGCCAATCCGATTTTCCAAACATATTTTATAGAAGAAAAGAACACGGAAAATGTTGGTGTTCCAAAATCTGCTATTTTTGCAGCATTTGCTCCCCATGCAAAGATTGAAGTTGAAACAAGTCCTGCACAAAGAATGAATGCTCCTGCCTGTGCCAGTGGATTTACAGTTGCAGCAAGTCCGATTGCAAAGTATGAACCGATAACCAGCAGCAGCGGAATTATGTTGGACAAAATCAAAAAGAAGAAATTATCCCATCCGTCAGCGATATTTTTTTTAAGATAAAATTTGAACATAATATATTCTCCAGAAAAAATGTCATCTCGAGCGCAGTCGAGAGATCCATTTCTGTTGTTGATAGATTTCTCCACTACGCACTTAGTGCTTCGGTCGAAATGACAAGTTTTTTTCGCTTGTAATTCGGTCGAAATGACAAGTTTTTTTCGCTTGTGATTCGGTCGAAATGACAAGTTTTTTTGCTTGTGATTCGGTCGAAATGACAAGTTTTAGAACAAGCCCGAAATGTGGCCGTCGTCGTCAATGTCTATGTTGAGGGCGGCTGGCATTTTTGGAAGGCCTGGCATTGTCATTATTTCGCCTGCAAGAACTACCACAAATCCTGCCCCGGAATAGAGCTGAACGTCACGCACAGGGAAAACATAATCCTTTGGCGCTCCCATCAATTTTGGATCATGGCTGATTGAGTTCTGAGTCTTGGCAACACAGATTGGAAGATCCTTGTAGCCCTGTTCTTCATATTCACGAAGCTTTTTAACTACATTTGCAGGAATTTCTACATCCTTTGCGCGATAAATTTCCTTTGCAAGCAATTTAATTTTTTCAACAAAAGAAAGATTTGACTGATACAAATAATGGAATTCGGCTTTGTTTGAATCTGCAACTTCTGCAACAACCTTTGCAAGTTCCATTGCACCTTCGCCGCCTTTTCCCCAGCCTTCACAGAGAACAGCCTTTGCACCCTTAAGCTCACAAAGTTTCTGAAGAAGCTGAAGTTCTTCTTCTGTGTCTGTGACAAATTTATTTACGGCAACCACTGATGGCACACCGAATTTTGCGATATTTTCAATATGAACAGCCAGGTTTTCAAAGCCGCGCTCAAGGGCTACTGTGCTTGGTGTTGAAAGATCTGCCTTTGCCATTCCACCATGCATTTTAAGAGCGCGGACTGTTGCAACAATTACAACTACGCTTGGTGAAATTCCAGCAGCACGACATTTAATATCCATGAATTTTTCTGCACCTAAGTCAGCGGCAAATCCTGCTTCCGTTACAACATAGTCGCCAGTTGCAAGAGCTGAGATTGTTGCATTTACAGAGTTTGTTCCCTGAGCAATGTTTGCAAATGGTCCACCGTGAACGAATACCGGATTTTCTTCCAAAGTCTGTACAAGATTTGGCTTGATTGCGTCTTTTAAAAGTGTGGCAATTGCACCTGTACATTTAAGCTCACCAAATTTTACAGGACGCTTGTCATAGGTCTGGGCGATTGTAATATTGTCGATTCTTCGCTTAAGGTCTGTAATTGAAGTTGAAAGACAAACAACTGCCATAAGCTCAGATGCAACTGCAATTGTAAAGTGGTCCTCGCGTGGAACACCGTCAAGGCGGCCACCAAAACCAATGTTGATGTTTCTGAGGGCACGGTCATTCAGGTCTACGCATCGTTTCCATGTAATTGTGCGTGGGTCAATGCGAAGTGCATTTGTCTGGTGAATGTGGTTGTCGATGATTGCAGACATGAGATTGTTTGCAATGGAAATTGCGTGGATGTCACCTGTAAAATGCAGATTGATGTCTTCCATTGGTACAATCTGAGCATAACCTCCACCGCAGGCACCGCCCTTTACACCGAAACATGGTCCAAGTGAAGGTTCACGGAGAGCAATTACAGCTTTCTTTCCGATTTTGTTCAGTCCATCACCCAAAGCGATTGAAACTGTGGATTTTCCTTCGCCGGCTGGTGTTGGTGTTACGGCTGTAGTGAGAATCAGTTTTCCACGGTTTGCAGGATCTTCGGCCTTTTTCTGAAATGCACGAAGCTGTGCCATGTTGATTTTTGCCTTATAATGTCCGAATGGCTCCAGGTTTTCTTCCGGAATACCGATTTTTGCGGCAATTTCGGTGATTGGAGCCATTTTGTTCTGCTGTGCAATTTCGATGTCACTAAACATAATCTACTGTTCCTTATAATTGGCGTTTATTTGATTCATTACTTCGTAGAAGTGTGGGAAGCTTACTTTGCAACATTCGGCGTTGGTAATAATGAGCTTCTCATTTTCTGGAAGTCCAAGACCAAGACAGGCCAGTGACATAGCCATTCTGTGGTCGTCGTAGCTTTCTACTATTCCTCCGTGAATGGCAAAATCCGGATTTGGTGTTCCGTCTGCCTTGATTGGAGAATGTCCGTAGATTACCAATGAATCTTCGTTTTCTTCTATTTTGGCACCAAGCTTTGTAAGCTCAGCGTTCAATACCTTTAAGCGGTCTGTTTCCTTTCTTCTGCAAACTGCGGCATCTTCAATAACAACCTTGCCTTCTGTAAAGCAGGCGATTGCAGAAAGTGCGCACACTGCATCTGGAAATCCTGAAATTGCAACGTGAAGCTCGCCGTTTGGAAGATTTTCTGTGCTTAAACGACCATGTCCGTTTCTGGCTTTTTTTCCTCCACGAACTCTGATTTCTTCTTTTTCTTTATCCCATTCGATGTCTCCACCAATGGACTGAAGAATTGCAACAACTGCATCGTCACCCTGAGTTCCGCTTCCGTCAATATTTTTGATTGTAATGTCACTGTCTGAAACAAGTGCTGCAATCAACGGAAATGCAACAGCTTCCCAGTCACTTGGAATTGTAGCATCAAAAGCTTTAAGGTCGTGCTTTGGTTTTACCTGAATATGCTTGAAGTCTGAAGAAATTGAACATTCAACTCCAACCTTCTCCAGCCACTTTTGGGTCATTGTAAGATATGGTGTTTCCTTTGGATTTGAAAGTTCCAGTGTGAGGGTGTCATTCATAAGAATTGCACCGATCATAAGCCCTGAAATATACTGGCTGGAAATTTCTCCAGGTGTGCGAACTGTTCCAGCTTTGATTGGACCATTCACAACCATTGGACATCCGTTCTTTCCAGGAATTGTTGTGTATGAATTTGCACCAAGCTGGTTTAAAGCGTCTACAACATGAAGAACAGGTCTCTTTCTGATGCTTTCGTCTCCTGTAAAAACGCTGGCACCTTCAAAATTTGCGGCAACAGCGGGCAAGAAGTAAAGCAAGGTTCCTGAATTTCCAACATTCACTACATCTTCAGGCAAATGAAGTCTTGGACCTGCACCGTGAACTGTCCATTCTGTGCCAGGTTCACCTTCCGTGTTAATGTTCAGGTCAACTTCAGAACCCATGAGAGGAACGGCTGCAGCTGTGGAAAGGCAGTCTGCGCTTGGCAGAGGATTTTTGATGTGAGAAATTCCGTCCGCCAAAGTTGCCAGAATAAGGGCACGAATTGTATGAGACTTTGACCCAGGAACTACAATATCCCCTGAAAGTGAAGATTTAGATGCAATGATGTTCATAATGGTCCATTTTAGCACAAAAAAATGGAAATAGATAGATGGAAAATTTAACACACAAAGAGTAATTTACTTATAGCTATTTACAATATTTAATTTTAGCTAGTTATTGATACATTTTATAATTTTCAGTATATTTTTATTGCACCCAGATAACTGGCGGTTGTCTCCCGAACTCAAAAATCAGTCTTGTACTGAAATTTAATTCTGGAGGCTTGTAATGACTTTAGATCAGATTTTTGCCCTTGCAGCTTTGGTTGTAGGTATTTTTGACTTGGTTATTGCAATTCTCACTTACCGTAAAATGTAATTGAGTGAGTCCGTTTTACAACGGGCAAAAAAAATGCCGCCCAAGTCCGAAACACTTGATTAGCGGCATTCTTCCCGAAAGGGAAGTTTCAAACTATCGTGGAGACGACCCTTGTTACTGGGTGCGTTTCTTTGTTAACTATAAACTGAAACAAACTATCCGTCAATATTTGAAATGGTCTTGCGTCTGTTAAAGTATCTCAAATATGACTATAAAGAACAGGACAGTCTGTAATGGAAAAGTAGATTTATTCTCCTACAGGGATTTCCTTGTTAAGGGACTTGTTTCTGTAAACAATATTTGTCCTTACGGAATACCCCTGCTTTTCCCAGAATTTGTTTCCCTTTTCGTTATCATTGTAAACAAGCAGGAAAATTTTCTGAATTCCTTCTTTTTGCAGGGCTTCTTCAGCTTTTTTAACGAGGGCAGTTCCAATTCCCCTGTGCTGGTACATTGGATTTACGCACAGATGGTGAACAAGTCCCCGCCTTCCGTCATGGCCACTCAGAATAACTCCAAGCAAATTTCCAGATTCATCAACAGACTTAAAACAAGTTTCCGGATTTCGTTTTAAATATCGTTCAATTCCTTCGTGACTGTCGTCGATTGAATTCAGTGCCCTTTTGCTCATTCCAACACTGTTCCATAACTCCATCAGCGAAGGATAGTCTTCAATTTTTATCTGCAAAATGTTCATAAAGGGATTTCTCCATTGCACTGCAACACGGTGAGGTTTCGACGCAGCTCAACCACCCCGTGTATAAATGATGATTTCGACTGAGTTCAAGCACCGATTTTCCATAGAGATTCCGTAGGAATCTCGAATCCGTGTGGCAATTTTTTTTCTTTCAGTGCTATTTCTTCAAGTCAGCCAGAATTTCCTTTAATGCATCAAGGAAAATCTGGTTCTGTTCTGGCTTTCCTACGCTTACCCTCAGATATGGATCGTCGAAGCGGCGGATGAAGATGAATTTTTCTTCAAGGGCTGCCATGATTTTTTCGTTGTCGGCATGAGGATTAAAGTAAATGAAGCTTGTCTGACTTGGGACCACATCAATTCCCATTTTATTCATTTCTTCTGAAAGGTATTTTCTCTGTTCGGTATTGTTGTCCTTCACTTTTTTGTAGAATTCCAGGTCATCAATGCTTGCCATGGCACCGGCTGCAGCAATTCTATTTGAGTAGAACATACCTGCAGACATGCTGATTGTTGAGCTCAGAGCCTTGTTTGAAACTGCATATCCCATTCGAATACCAGCCATTCCGTAAATTTTTGAAAAGGTTCTGAAAACCACAAGGGAATTTTCGTCACTTACAAGGGAAACTGCACTTTTATAATCTGGTGCCGTAACCCAGTCAAAATAGGCTTCGTCAACAACACAGATTATGTTTTTTGGAAGCTTTGCCACAAATTCTGCAAGTTTTCCATTTTCGAGAAGTGTTCCAGTGGGATTGTTGGGGTTGCAGACAAAAATCAGCTTTGTTTTTGGAGTAATTGCAGCATACATTGCATCAAGATCTGTATAAAGTCCGTCTTTTGCAGGAACTTCAACCAGTTTTGCTGCATAATGGGAAGGCAAATCGTAATACTGCATGTAAGTTGGAGAACAAATCAGGACTTCATCGCCAGGATTCAGGAACAAGTCTCCCATTGCATTGATTGCTGAACCAGAACCGTTGTAAAGATTGAGATTTGCTGTTTCCATGTTCAAAAATTCTGCAAGATGATTCTTAAAATCATACATAATGTCACCTGGATAATATGAACCCCGTTCCAGCTGTTTTGTCATTGCTTCCTTTGCAACTGGACTTGGACCAAATGGATTTTCATTTGCATTCAGTCGGATTGCTCTAGGATCTTTCAAAGCAAGTTTAAATCCACCTGCAACATATACGGTTGAATCCTTAAGTGGATCTCTCATCAAATTCTTATAATCAATCATTCTAAAGCCTCCGTTCGTAGAATTTAGAGTCAATTTATGTTGTAAAAAAAATAAATTCTATGAAAAATTTACAAATGTGTTTGTAGGAAATGAAAAAATTCGAAAAATTTAAAAAAATCGCTGTAAATTCCACAAAAAAACAAAATTTTTTATGGAAAGATTCCCAAAAACGGGGATTTTTTTTGATTTTGTATAAAGAAGTTGTGAATTTTTTGTATTTTCAATAATTGTGTCAGTTTCAAAAAAACATTAAAAATTAAATCAGCAAAGGGGCAGTCAGAAGTTCTTGAGGTTTGCCGATAAGCCGCCAGGAACTGTTCAGGCTGCCTTAAATTTTTATTTGGAGGCACTTATGAAAATGTTGAAGAATGTTTTGAACTTGGTTGGCGGTGTGACAGCAATGGTTTTGTCACTGGGACTGGTATCATGCGGAAACAAGACTAAAAAAATTGCAGTAAATGAAAAAGGTGAAATCATTGAACTTTCAGTTGTAAACCAGTCGGAAACTGGTGAATACGATCCAGCCGGTGCAGCAGCTTTTGTTTACTTCTCTCATCAGACTTATGCACTGGACCCACTCGTTACTTACACAAAGGACGGTCTTTTCACAGCTGCAACAGCTGACAAATGGGAAATCAGTGACGACCTTTTGACATATACTTTCCATATCAGAAACGATGCAAAATGGTCTGACGGTTCAGATGTAACTTCTGCCGATTACAAAAATACAATGATTCGTGCACTGGTTCCAGCAAACGGAGCATGGTATGTTGACTTCCTTTTCCCAATCAAGGGAGCTGAAGAAGCATTTAACGGAAAGGCAAGTCTTGATGATGTTGCAATCGATGCAAGCGATCCAAAGGTTTTGAAAGTCACATTGAAGGAACCTTGCGCATACTTCCTGGACATGTTCCCAAATGTTCCAACCTTCTACCCATCTTGCAAATATGCGACAAACGAAGACAAGACATGGGATTTGGTTCCTGGAAAGAACCTTTCCAACGGTCCATGGTACATGGCTGAACGCAAAACTGGCGAATATGTTCTTTACAAGAAGAATCCACACTATTACGATGCAGACAAAGTAAACATTCTTTCCATTAAAATGCGTTTTATGGATGATGATCAGGCTAAGGCTGCAGCTTACCAGACTGGAGAACTTACAATTCTTGGCGGTGCTTCTTTGACACTTGCCCAGAAATACCAGAACTCACCTGACCTTAAGTTCAATGAAGTTCCACAGACTAACCTGATTTACATCAACCCAAATGTTAAGCCATTTGACAATCCAAAGGTTCGCAAGGCTTTCTCTCTTGCAATCAACCGTGCTGACATCTGTTCTGTAGTTGGATTGAACTGTGTTCCTTCTACAACTTTCGTAGGTCGTTTTATTAAGTCTAAGGTTGACGGAACTCCTTGGGGTGTTTTGCAGGGAAAACTTCTTGATGAAAACCTTGAAGAAGCAAAGAAACTTCTGGCTGAAGCTGGTTATCCAAACGGAGAAGGACTTCCAAAGATTACTTACACTTATCCAACAATGAACTATGAAGGCGATGTTGCACAGGTTTTGCAGCAGCAGTGGAAAAAGCTTGGCGTAGAAGTTGAATTGCAGGCTCTTGAAAATGAAGTTTATGTTGCACAGAGAAGACAGAAAACAAGCCAGATGATTCGAATGCAGTGGTATGCAGACTACAATGATCCAACTTCATGGCTGATGATGATTGTTTCTGACAATGCTCTCAATGACATCAACTACAATAATGCAAAATACGATGAACTTATGGCAAAGTCAAACCTTGAACTGGATGCAAAGAAGAGACAGGAGTTGATGCTGGCTGCTGAAAAAATTGCAGTTAGCGAAGACACAGTAATCTGTCCGCTGTTCACAAACAACTCTGCAAACCTTATTCCTGACCAGCTGTACAACTACTACTACGATGTAATTGCATATCCAAATTACAAGGAAATGAAGGTTAAGAAGTAATTATATAGAAGAAAGGTGATTATGGCGGTGGTTGAGTTGAAATCACCGCCAATTTTTTTCAGAGATTCCGTAGAAATCCCGAATCCGCGTGGCTTTTTTTTATTTGCGGGGCTTGGGGGCGCGAGCTCCCAGGCGAGTGGGGTATGGATGCAGACAGATATCTGGCTGCGACTAGGGGAGAGACTTCTCCCCTCACCTTCTTTATAAAAATGTCCTTTATGTGCTATATTTTTAGGGATGGGAGAAAATATTTTGGACATTATCACTAACAATTCTGAATTTGATTCGGTTGTATTGGAACGGGAATTTTTTGCTACTTTTGTTCAGTTTGATGAGGATGAAAGAGTTAAATTTTCTACGGCCTGGAAATTTTTGAACGAAAAAACCGGTGATATTTCCAGAAAATGCGGTCGGCCTTACATCCTTCATCCTATGCGGGTTGCTTCCATTCTTGCTGACCGTAATATGGACATGGACTGCGTTGTCTGTGGTCTGCTTCATTCGATTTTTGAAGTTGAAGGGGTTTCTGAGGACGAGGTTAAGTCACTTTTTGGTGAGACTGTTTTTAAAATCGTACGGGACACTTCAAAAATTACAGGAATGAAGATCAATGCGGCTACAATTCAGCAGGCTGACAACATCAGAAAAATGCTTTTTGCAATGATAAATGATGTTCGCGTAATTCTTGTTAAGCTGGCTGACCGTCTGGACCGAATGAGAAACCTTAAATCCATTGAAGAAAAAAAACAGAGACTGATTGCGGCTGAAGTTCTGGACATTTGGGCACCGCTGGCTGACCGTCTTGGTATGCAGAGCGTTAAAAATGAACTTGAAGACCTGAGCCTGAAATATTCAAATCCAAATGTTTTTCAGCAGATTAAAGCCATTGTCGCACAGAAAAAGGATGAACGAGCGGCTTATTTAAAAAAGGCTGTGGATTCAATTACAGAATCTGCGGCAAAAATGGGTATTGAAGTTTCTATTTCAAGCCGTGCCAAGCACTTTTTTTCTATATATAAGAAGATGCAGAAACGAAACGTGGAAGCAAGCAAGCTTTATGATCTTTTGGCCTTGCGTGTCATCTGTAATTCCAATGCTGAATGTTACACTTTGATCGGTATTGTTCACGGATTGTGGAAACCTATGGACGGGCGATTCAAGGACTATATTGCAATGCCTAAGGCAAACGGCTATCAGTCATTGCACACAACTGTTGTCTGTGAAGGAAAGCCTCTTGAAATTCAAATCCGTACAAAAGATATGCACAATATGGCTGAACATGGTGTTGCATCCCACTGGCTCTACAAAAAAGGCATGAACCACGACAAGGTTGATGTGAATTCTCTGGGAATCTTTAATCAATTGCAGAACCTGAAGGATGCAAATTTGAGCAACGAGTCTTTCTTTGCAGAACTTAAGGGCGAGCTTCTGGGGGATGAAATTTTTGTGTTCACTCCAAAAGGCGATGTTGTTCAGCTGCCACAGGGAAGCACTGCAATTGACTTTGCCTACCATGTTCATTCTGCTGTTGGTGAAAAAATCGTTGGTGCAAAGGCTGACGGTAAAATCATTCCGCTTACTGTGCCGCTTCAGAACACTCAGATTATAGAAATTATCACCAATCCGAACGCTCATCCGACAGAAAATCAGCTGAAGATTGTAAAAACTTCCAAAGCCCGCCAGAAGATTCACTCATGGCTTGTGGCAAATGATCCAAATTTTGTGGACAAGGCTGCCGAAGCTCAGAGGGCTTTGGATATTGCGGCAAACAATGACAGGTCAAGAAAGGCTCAGGAAGAAAAGAAGAAGCACATTCGGGCAAAGAATGGTGCCAACGAGGAAGAAAAGCGTTCGGCTCTGTTTACCGGCAGAATCATTGTTGAGGGCACAAAAAACATGATGGTCACTCTGGCTGGATGCTGTGCGCCTAAACCCGGTGATCTGGTGGTGGGCTATGCCAGCAAGAAGAAGGGAATTATGGTTCACAAGGCAACCTGTCTCACATTCCAGAGAATTGCGAACATTGAAAACAGAATGGTTGAGCTGGAGTGGGAAAAACGAAATTAGAGTTGAGATCTCTCGACTGCGCTCGAGATGACAATCCCTGCGCTCACGGTGACAATCCTTACGCTCGAGATGACAATTCTTGGGGTCAAGATGACAATTCTTGGGGTCGAGATGACAATTCTTGGGGTCGAGATGACAATTCTTGGGGGGTGCGGTGACCTTTTAGTATTCGATTAGGCGGGTGCTTACGGTACCCGCTTTTTCATTTACGGTGAAGAGGCGGCAGTATCCGTTTCTGAACAGGGCCGTTGTGTTTTCCTGTGAAAAATCATTTAAATCGTGGCTGAAGTTTGAGTGACTGTGGCCGCCGAAAACCATTTTTACATTGTTCTTTGCAAAAAGTGAAAGACAGCGGTTTCTTTCGATTGTATCTCCAAGAAGCACAAGTTGAACAGATTTTCCTGCATAAATCGGATAATGAGTGAAAATCAGCTTTGGGTTTTTGTCATTTTTAATTTTCTTTTCAAAATCATTCAGCTGGTCTTTTCCCAATGTTCCGTTCGCTGAATCCAGAAAATAATAGCTGATGCCTGCCGATGAAGAATCAGTTTTTGCAGTGAAAAAATATGATGAAGTGTATGGATAGACCTGTTTTTTCCAGTTTTCCCAGCCGTTGTTGTAAAGGTCGTGGTTTCCTAAAACAGTGTAGACTTTAAATTCATAGCTGCTTCCAAGATATTTTTTTGCCATGGACTTGATTTCTTCAAAATAGGAATTAAATTCTTCATATTCACTTCTGTGACCACCGTCCGCTGAATCTCCCAGACAAATTGCAAATCTTGGAATTTTGGTCTTGTCTTCATTCTGGAACTGTTTTTCCATCCATTCAAGGAATCTGTTTTTTTCTTCTTTGTCAAAACCCCAGCCACCAAAGTGAACATCAGTTACAATGAGTCCTGTGTAGATTCCGTCTGTATCTGATGGAAGCGACGGAATTTCATTTTCTGAAAGCTGCTTGAATCCGCCGTACCGCTCATCCACATTGTCTTCATTGAACAAAAACGGAAAAGCACCCATGTTGTCGCAGGAAGAAATCAAAAGAAGGAGAAAATTCAGCAGAATTGCCAGAAAAAGTTTTGAGGCTTTAGAATGAAGTCGGAAATTTTTCAAAATGTGTACCTCACTCCAGTCCTGAAATAAATTGTGTCCATGTAAGGTGCCGTGATTATCTGATCACGCATTCTAAGTCCAAAATCTGCATTTACGCGGAAACCGTTTGTAAAATTCCAAGCGGCCCCCAAATTGTAGACAGGGCTGTAAAAAAGCGGAAATCTGTACAGATCATGTGAAGCAACCAGAAGATGAAGTTCAAGACCGTTCTGAAAATTCCAGGAAAATTCATTGGACATTTTTAAGGTCATGTCTGTCAGTGGATTTACGGAAGAAGAAAGTCCGTTCACAGTGGCAAATTTTACGCCATAACCAAAATGTCCCTCATATTTGAAACGGCTCCAGTTCAATCTGAAAATCGTGTCAAAAATCAGGTCGTTTTCTCTGTGCAAATCGTAGTAGGCCTGAAAATGGTACCACAGTCCAACTCCAAGATTTATTTCTGTTGAACCTGGGTTCCAGTTGAATTTTGGAATAAAATATTTTCCAGTTAAGGTCAGGTCGAAGGCATTTTTTGTAAATTGAAGGGCAGAAAGTGCCTCGTATTTTTGTGCCGGGTCTGAAATTCCGTAAAGCAGGTCGAATGGAACATAAGTTTTTTCATAGCCCCGGGAATTTACAACGCCTGTTTCTGACTGAACATATTGAAGCGGGCGTTCAAGTGCGGTCAGAGGAAGGAGAATTGAAAATGTCAGAAAGGTTATGAAAAATTTTGTTTTCATATTCGTAATTGCCACACGGATTTATGGATTGCCACGCGGATTCATGGATTGCGAAGCAATCACCATTTGCTACGCAATTTCTGGGGAAATCTTTGCAGCAACAGTTTATACATGGTAGTTTCGACATAGGGAGCGTTAAGGGGCTGTCCAATAAGTATTTAGCGTAGCGCTCATTGAGCTTGTCGAAATGACTGCTACGCTAAATGTGGTGGTTTCGACGGGCTCAACCACCGTTATTAAGTTTTTAATTATCTGCCGCTGTCCCTTACTGTTCCTGGAACGTATTCTGGATCTTTGATTCTTACCAAAGTACCCTCTTCTACGTTCAGGTTTGTGTAGATGGCACAGTCGTGGTCGGCATTTACCCAATCAAGTTTTTCACCTGTCTTGTAGTTGATGAATTCGTAGTCTGCACCCTGAACCTTCTGGCTCAAAATTGATAGAGAAACGAATTCAAGTTCACTGCCAGAATCAACCTTGTTCAATGCTGAATAAATGTAGATTTTCCAGCCGTCTTTCTTCTGAACAGTACGAATTGCCTTTTCTGGATGCTGTTCAAGGTCTCTTTCAATTGCTGCCCTTGCGTTTGGATGCATTGCAGAAAGTTCTGATTCACGGTCTGCAACGAGTTTTGCACCTTTTGCCAGAACTTCTTCCTGTTCAGTTTCAGAAAGTTGTTTTTCGATTGTAGCAGCAAGAATATACTGTGAATCAGATGCACCAACTGTCGTTTTGTCGGCATTTCCACGGTTGTAGTAGAAGCCTGTGGTTGATTCACGGTGAGCAACATCTTCAAGTGAAGCGATGAATGGTGCAGCTTCTTCTGCAGAAATTTTTCCTTCCATTGCATCAATTGCCTTTCTGTAGGCACGGGCAACCATTGCAACATAATATGTGGACTTCATTCGGCCTTCAACTTTGAGGGCATCAACACCGGCTTTCTTCATGTCTTCAAGGTGGTTAATCATGCACAAATCTTTTGAAGAAAGAATTGCAGTAAAGTCGTCGCCTTCAAAAACCGGGAAAAGTTCACCAGGTCTCTGTCTTTCCTGAAGACGAAGAATTCCAGACTGAGCGATAAGTTTTGCATCAGCTTCGGTAAGTTTTCCGCCAGTTTCGTTCAATTTTAACAATTGTGCATTGTGTTTTGCGAATTGCGCATTGTCTACACCAAGATCATATTCCCAGCGACAAGTGTGTGAACAGAATCCGCTCTGTGCTGAACGGCCTGTAAGATATGCAGACATGAGACAGCGTCCAGAGTAAGCTATGCACATTGCTCCGTGACCAAAACATTCCAGTTCAATGTCTGGATTTGCGTCCTTGATTTCGCGGATTTCGTCCAATGAAACTTCACGTCCCAAAACAACGCGCTTAAATCCCAGTTTTCCGTACATTTTTACGGCTTCTTTATTCATGCAGGAAGCCTGTGTTGAAAGATGAAGGTGGGCGTTTGGAAATTCTTTCTGCAAAATTGGAACCATTCCAATGTCCTGAACGATGAAGGCATCGATTGGATAAAGCTTGAAGTAGTCCAGGTTTTCCATGAACATCTTCATGTCGTGGTTGTGAAAGGCAATGTTCAAAGCACAGAAAAGGCGCTTGTTTGGATATTTCTTTTTGAGTTCAATTACGCGCTTGTATTCGTCTTCGTAAAAGTTGTCGGCCTTGATTCTGAGTGAAAAGCGTTTAAGACCGATGTAGGCTGTATCTGCACCGTAAGCGTAAGCGTAGGCAAGTTTATCAATATTTCCAGCAGGACATACTAATTCCATATATATATTCTCCTATTCGTCATCACGTTTTTGGGTGGTGAAGAGTTTTCCTATTTTTTCTATGGCCAGGTGGGATTCTTTCAGGTGCTCGTCGGCAAGCTGGAACATTGGCATCATTTCTGGCCAGATGTCCAGGTCACATTGAACTCCTGTATTTGTCAGAATCGAATGGAAGGAAATCACATCATCGTAGTAAATTTCCTTTTCACCCATCTGAATGTATACAGGTGGTAGTCCCAAAAGCATTTCCCTTGTGGCTTTGATTGGAGAAACCAGAGGATTGCTCCAGTTTTCCTGATATGTGTAGTGTTCAGCACTCAGACGAACTGAATCAGCAGTGAACACTTCATCACAAACTTTTTTACCAATGAACATATCATCATCAGCAGAAAGACTGAGCCAAGGACTGAAAAGCAGAATCTTTTTAATTGCTGCACGGTAATTTTCTTTGAGACCGTAGACAAATGGCAGGGCAATTGAAGCACCACTGGTATCAGAGGCAATAATGATTTCTGGAATCTTTGGCGAATTTTCTGACTGGTTCATCACAAGTGCAACATTCTGCTCAGTGTAAACTCTTTCAAACACAGCCTGAACATCTTCCAAAGCAGCCGGAAACGGATAGGCAGGTGCAAGTCGAATTTCAGGAACAATCACTTTACCGGCAATGGCATTTGCAAGAGATGCAGCAAAAGGACGAGCTGAAACTCTTGAACCCGCCACAAATGAACCGCCGTGAATGTAGAGCATTATTCTGTTGGAAGAACAGATTTCAGGCATGAGCACGTCACATTTTACACCGCCGAATTCTTTTTCAGTGCAGTCCACATTGTTAGGCAGAAAAACGCTGGAAAAAGTTGCGTCAATTTTCTGTCTGAAGGAAGTCACATCAGTTTTTGGCGTGAAAAGCAGTGCTTTGAGTTTTTTAATTGCATTCTGTCTGTCTTTGGAAGAACTCATAGCTTTTAATATAGTAAAAAATGAAGAAATTTGCTACAGTAACAGAACATTCACCAATGGGGGACAAGGATGCCAATCAGAATTCAGTCAGATTTACCAGCACGCACAGCATTAGAAGATGAGAATATATTTGTAATGACTGATGAAAGGGCTGAAAAACAGGAAATCCGTCCTCTCAAAATTGCAATAGTGAACCTTATGCCAACAAAAGAAGCTACAGAACTACAGCTGCTCAGACTTCTGGGAAATACACCGCTTCAGATTGACATTTCGCTGGTTCGAATGGAAGCCCACGAATCCACACATGTAAGCTCAGACCACCTGGAAAAATTCTACATTCCTTCAAGCCAGATTTTTGAAAACAACTATGACGGCCTGATTATTACCGGAGCACCAGTTGAGCAGATGCCTTTTGAAAAGGTGGACTATTGGGACGAGCTTTGCAGAATAATGGACTACGCCAAGAAGAACATTTACTCAACCTTGTACATTTGCTGGGGAGCACAGGCGGGACTTTACCACAATTACGGAATCAAAAAGCATGATTTGAGCCAGAAGATGTTCGGCATTTTCAAAAATTACAAGACAGTTGGAACAGATCCGCTTTTGCGAGGCTTTGATGATGTTTTCCCAGTTCCAACTTCGCGCCATACCACAGTTTCAAGAAATGACGTTCTGACAGAAACAGATTTGACAATTCTTGCAGAAAATTCAGACGGAGATGTGACAATCTGCAAGTCTGCTGACAACCGTTCAATTTTTATGACAGGTCATTTGGAATACGACACAGAAACTCTTGCCAACGAATACTGGCGTGACAGAAACAAGGGCCTTGAAATTCAGATTCCAAGAAATTATTTTCCAGAAGACGACGCAAAGAAAAAGCCAACCAACACCTGGAGAAGCACAGCACATCTGTTCTACTCAAACTGGCTGAACTATTACGTCTACCAGGACACACCGTTTGATTTGAATAATGTGAAGAATATTTAATTATACAAAGGCTTCGTAGACGGTTTTGCCTTGAATTTCAGTTTTTTTAACTTCGGATGACTTATTTTTATTGAAGTTGAAGGTGAGCATGTAACCAGTGTCTTTATGAAGCGAATCCAGATATTCAATCAGCTGGTTTTCACCATTTTCGTTATATTTTGCGCCATGCCAGATTTTCAACTCAACCACATACTGATGGCCAAGGTAATCAATGATTACATCCGTTCTGCGCTCGTCACGAGTCTGGGCTTCAATGTAGTAGTTTCCAGTGCCGTTGATGATTGGTTTTATGAAGAACAAAAAATATTTACGACCTTCTTTTTCAACAAATTTTTCATCCTTGTCGCCATAAATGTCATTAAAATGAACAATGAACCTCTCCAAAATCAGCGGCATGTCAAGTTCGCCATTTTTAATGAAAAGAACCTTGTCCTTAGAGCCTTCAGAAAAGATTTCATCAGACTTTGAAGCTTCAGAAACAAAAAGATTGTAGAACCAAACCTCAAAAATTCTGTTTGCAACAGCAACCTTTCCATTTTCATCCTTTATAAAACAGAACATTTTTGCAACATTCAAATCCTTGTCATAGGCATTGAAAGTGATCGTTTTTCCTTCATAAAGAATATCGAAAATGGCCTTTCGCATCCCTGGAAAATCATCCAGTTTTTTTCTCATATCATCAAAAAGCGTATTTTCATCTTTCAGAATCAGTTTAACGGCTTCAAGCACACCTTGTTTAGTCCAGGCTTTCTTCAAATCATAATCAGGAAGCTTTGAAACAGAACCGTCAATAATCATGCACATACGAGAAACAAGGTAGGGATATCCACCTGTATATTCTTCCAGAAGCTCTGAAATTTCACCAATGTTGATTCCGAGCCTATGGTCATTTTCATAATCTTGGAGCATTGTGGAAATATCAGCCGCATCAAATTCCATTTTTACGTTGAAGTCAGCTGCAATGTTCCACGGAGAATTGTACTGATGCTCTTCAGTTGGGCGAAGTTTGAGCTTAAGATTTTTTACATCATATACGCCAGCAAGAATTATAGAATGGAAAGTGCTGATGTTGTTTCTTTCCAGATACATATCACGAAGGAGTCCCAAAAACTTTAAGAAAGATTCGTAGCTTCCAGCCTGGTCAACCTCATCAATGAACACAACAATAGGCTTTTCGTTTAAACTGCACAGTTCAATAATAGCTTTGTGCGTATCAAAAGTTTTTCTGCCAGAATTAAAAATGGAATCCAAGAAAGAAGGTTTATTCAGACGTTCCAGAAATTTTTTAGCTTTGCCAGAAAGATTTTTAACAGGAGTTTTTCTTTTGGTTGCAGATTCCAGACTTGAGAAAAACATTCTTCCAACAGAATCCAAGTTTTCAAAAGATGCATCATCACAGCCTTCAAAACTGATTGAAAAAACGCAATAGTCTTCAGCAAGAAAATTTTTTAAAAGCGAAAAAGTCGTGGTTTTTCCATATTGTCGGCCTTTGTTGATGCAGAAATAGTTTCCCTTATCAACCATTGCCTTAATCTGAGAAAGTCGGTCAGATATATCGACCATATAATGTTCTGATGGAAAACAAGTTCCATTTACATTGAATTCCTTTGGCATGAGTTTTAGTATATAGGAATAAGTTGAAATAGGCTATGAGAGTAGAAAGGGAAATTCATGCCGCATTGCAATCAGAGGATGAATTGTAGATTTTGGGGAAATTGGACATAAGGAATCTTATTTTTCTGAATTAGCATTTAAGCTCAGATAATTTTCAACCTCTGAAAGAACCCAGGCTTTCATTAATTCTTTTTCACCATCAAGAATTAAATTCAAACCTTTATTTCTGTCCTGTTCAACTCCATTTCCATAGTAATAACACAATCCAAGATAAAAATTCGCCTTGTCTTTTAATACAGTTGTCATCTTATCATCACTCAAGCAAAGTTCAAACAATTTAATTGCTTTCTGATAATCAACTGAAACTCCATTCCCAAAATAATAAAATGTTCCCAACTGACAAGCAGAATCCAGTTTGCCTGCAGCTAATGATTTCTCATAGCATTCAATTGCCTTTTCATATTCCTTTTTAGACTTGTAATAATTTCCGACAAAATGAATTGCTTCTATGTCGCCTTTTTCTGCCAATGGAAGTTTATTCATGAATATTTCGTCATCAGTAAGAGTTAAATCAATCAAAGTTTTATGAAACATAATATGGTCAACTAATTTTATTGCACCTATCGTTCCCAAAACTCCTAAAATTACACCCAAGACAAAAACAACCATTTTTCTTTTATAAACATTTTTGAACATAATATACCTCCCATTCCTGTTCATTTTTTTATGTAGGTTAAAAATTTTGAAGTTCCATTTGCACGATTCCATGTGCCAGAAATCTTTCCATCGCAAATTATTCCAGAAAATGAGTAATCTGCGGTTATAGAAAAAGTTTCTTTTTCTGTCACAAAAGAATTCTTTTCCCAAAAATTACGAATAATCATAGCGGGGGGATGTAGATCTGTTGAAACAATTCTTAGGTTCAACAATTCATCGTTCAATGTACCCGAAAAATATTCAGTTCCATATCCACCATTTGTAAATCTATCTGAAATAATTCCTGAAACCTGATTTCCTTCGATGTGCTTAATCACAATGTATTCAGTCATTCTGGAATCTTTGTGAACATAATAACCGAGCAGTCTTTTGTTCTTATCTTTTTTCTCTTCAAATTCCTTTTGTATCTCCAAATTCTTTGAGTTCTTTTCTGTGGTATTCCACAAAGGTACAACTTTCGAAATTATATCTTCACCTGTAAAGTTTTTTAGGTCATTTCTGAAACTTGATTTATACTCTTTTCTACCTTCAGTTATTGCATTTAATCTGTCAGGTGAAATTTTTATGGTTGCTTTTTCAATTTCTGCTGAATTTTCAGTTTTCTCATTCAATGAAGCAAATTCTTCTGAAGCATTTTCTGCTTCATATTCAGCTTCAACTTTTGCCCCACATTCTACGCAAAACAAATCACCTTCCTCCAAGCGAGATCCACAATTTGTACAGAATCTAACAACTGATGATTTTGAGTCCGATTTTTGTAAATCCTCGCTAAGTTCTTCAGTTTTCAGAAAATCACTCATTCAAGGCCTTCCTCAAAATCAAAATCTTCAGGCAGAATTGTTGTCAAAACTTCCTTTGTTCGCTCTGCTTGAGATAATTTTATTACACGAGAATTCTTTCTTCGAACAACTGCATCAAAAAGCTTACGCATTGTTCTACCGTTTGCAAAATCCGTTCCCCTGTTTTTCCATATTGAAAGAATCATTTCGCCTGCAACAGTCTTTGATTCCTCCGTTAGAACCAGTTTTTCCTTTCGAACATAAAGCGAGAACAAATCACAAAGTTCTTGAGCATTGTAATCTTCTATATGAATATGATGAGTAAAACGGCTTGGAAGACCGTCATTTGTACTCATCCATTCATGCATCTTGTCCTTATAACCTGCAACAACAACAACGAATTTTCCACGGTCATCTTCCATTCTTTTCATGAGTGTATCACTGGCTTCATGGCCGAAGTCATCGGTAGCAAGTGTATAAACTTCATCAATAAAAAGAATTCCTCCAGTTGCTTCATCACAGAGCCGTTGCATATTTCCAGCCGTGTGACCAACAAATTTTGCAACAATTTTACTGCGGTCAGCTTCCACAACCTTATCGCTTGGCAAAAGCCCCATAACCTTGAACAATTTGCCAAAAATTCTCGCAACAGTTGTTTTTCCAGTACCAGGATTTCCAGTCAAAGAAATATGTATTTCAGGTTTCTTTGGATTTTGTCCGATTTGTTCCATTTCCTGATTTATCTTTACAGTGTCATAAAGTTCACGAACTGCATCTTTAACTTTTTCCATGCCAACAAGTTCATTAAGCTCAGCAAAAACTTCCTGAATAGAAAGCTGTTTTTTCTCTTCAAATGGAATATCCTCTTTTTGAATTGTTATAAGGGTAGATTTTGTAAAAGCTTCAGGTGAGAGAAGAGAAATTCTTGAATCCATCTTGAGTTTTATGGAGTCAAAGAGGTTTCTGATTTCTCTGGCATTTGCAAAGTCCTTGCCCTTGTTTTTACAAATATCAAAAATTGCAAGCTGAGTCTTTTCCCTAGCACCTTCTCCAAAAAGAAAATTGGCTTTCCGCACATTAAGGTCAAAAATCTCACAAAGTTCTGAAGCCGTGTAATCTTCAATATGAATCTTGTGGCCAAAGCGACTGTCTAAACCTGGATTCATCTTTAAGAAATTCTGCA
>JAGHUJ010000013.1 GCA_018064905.1 Candidatus Treponema equifaecale | reverse complement strand
TTAATAAACTGAATAGGATAGATTATCGCCGCCATAACAAACGCAAGTATCATACTTGTAAAAACATCTTTCCATTGCTCAATAAATTTATACCCAAGAATTTTCAAATTAGGATAACCATTTATAAAAGTACAAATAAATCCCTGAATCACTTGTCCTATTGCCATTGCTTTGATTCCAAGAGGAATTGTAACTATAAGATTTATAACTGTAAGAATTTTCTTTGCAATCTCAAGCTTTAGAAACAAATCACTCCTTCCCATAGCATTAATTGCAGTAAGATTTGCAGTATGGAGTGGATAAATAGCATAACTCAAACATGCCAGCTGAAGATACAGCACACAATCTATCCACTTTTCAGTCAACAACAATACTACAAGAGGTTTCGCAACAGCAGCCAATCCAAACATACACGGCATAAGTACAAAAGCACTCATTGAAATTGATTTTCGCGTGATTCTTTTTACCATCACGACATCATCATTATTTGCACTTAAGGTCGGAAGCATAACACTTTGAATAGACCCATCTAAATTTGTAGCTATAACCTGCGGAAACTGCTGACCTCTATTAAAAAAACCTAACTGAGAACTTGTGTAAACTCTACCTATTATCAGGCTATATATATTTCTGAAAATCGTATCCAACAAACCTGAACATAAAAGTTTCCACCCAAAACTAAAAAGAGTTCTTATACGAGATAAACTAAAAATAAGTTTTGGTTTCCATTCAACCGTAAACCACATTATCAGACAATTAAGCAAAATGTTAGCTAGCTGTTGAAAAACTAAAGCCCATACACCATAACCTTTGTATGCTAAAACAAGACCCAAAATTCCAGAACCTAGCACAGAACCCATACTACTGTAAAAGAATTTTTTGAACTGCATAGTCTTAGAAACATACGCACTTTGAATACTATTCACAGCACCAAAGAAAAATGTTATTGACAAAACCCTAAGAAGAGATGTAAGTACCGGCTTATCATAAAAAATTGCAACAAACGGAGAGGCAAAAAATAATGTCATATAAAAAACAAGAGAAACTGCTAAACTCAAATAAAAAACAGACGAGAAATCCAAATCATCACTATCTTTTTTTTGAATCAATGCAGTATTAAATCCACTCTGAATGAATACATTTGCAATCTGAATAAACACAAGTATCAGTGCAATAACACCATAATCATCTGGAGACACTAAACGAGCAAGCACAATAGAAAGTACAAACTGAACTCCTTGAACGCCACCACGCTCAAGAAATTTCCAAATAAGAGAAGATAAAACTGTATTCTTACTTATAGTTTGATTTGCCAAAATTAACACACCAGCATCTTACACGCACTATATAAACTTTTGATTCGGAGTAAACCCTAAGGGTTCAATTTAAATTATAATTCAAAATCAAATAAAATAAAATAGAAATTTATTCTAATTTAAAATATTTATTTCACACGTCTAACCAATCCCCCCACACACACATTCCCCTTACCCACTCCATCACCATCAGCCCTCACAAATCATCACATTACCCCCTCACACTTTAAAACATTCTAACTTTCCATTTTAATACTTGACAATTAACCAATTGGTATATATTATTTAACCATAAACTGAGAAACCTCAGAAAGACAAAGAAGTCTGGATTCTACCAGCCTTACGAAACAGCCTTTTATGGGAGATTAAAATGGCAGAGGTACAGAAGAGAACCGGGTTCGGGGAGAGAGTCAGGGACCTTATGGAAAAGCAGAGATATTCGCAGAAACAAATCTGTGAGCTCTGCAACATTTCAGAAGTCGCATTCTCGCGCTATATGACGGACAAACGGACTCCAAGGTCGGATATATTGGCAAACATCGCCAATATTTTGCACACAACCAGCGACTACTTGCTCGGAAATGAGTCGGCTTACGGGTATGAGCAGCTTAGGGTTCTTCTTGCAAACAGCAAGGATGATCTTTCGCTCAACCAGAAAAAGGAGCTTATGAGCATTCTGATGGACGAGTACAAGCTGCAGGCACAACAGGAGGAATAATGCCAAACCAAAACGAAAGAACTCAATACCTGCTCCCCTCATGGAGATTCAAGCAGATTTCGGAACTCGCAACAAGGATTTTCATTGAGGAAGAGTTCTTCAGGAAGGATTTTGACACAGTACGGATGCTTGAGTCAAAGGACATCAACGTACTCAAATATTCAAAATTCTCCGAGGCAAACCTAAAGAAAATGCAGAAATTCAACGTCAGCTTCTGGAAGGAAGGCCTGTGCCTGGTTCAGTCTGATTCGGACGGCAAGCATAAGTTAAAGATGATTGCCTATGACGACACAAAGGATGATATTCACAAATTCATCATTCTCATGCATGAATTTTCACATATCATTCTTGAGCATTCTCAGCAAAGTGTGAACGGTGAAGCTGAAGCAAATGTCTTCACCACAGCTATGCTGATGCTTCAGATGATTTTCATGAACAAAAAGCTTCATGACTTCGTTGAAGTTCATTTTAAGGGGGTTAAAAGCGATGAAAATTGCGCATAAAAAAAGCGTTCTGTAAAAAACTGGTACTTTCTTACAAAACGCTTCTTAACTTAGCCGACACATTGTGTGACAAAAAACTAACTTTTAAAATTATATCACACAATATGTCCTGTTGTCAAAATCTAATTTTTTGGTGCCCTTTTTCCACAGATTCTCTTTTAAAACGGCACAAGGACATACTATGAGTACATTACAAACAAAATTTGAAGATTCCGAAAAAAACGGAACTATCACACTCTATGCGAACCCTTTCAACAACGGTTCAAAATACTACGGAAGATTTGACAGAACCACTGTCAACACAAACACGCTGATTGCACGAATTCAGAACAAGAAGGCCGGAACAAACGAGCTTGCTCTTCAACAGGCCGCAGGTTTTCTTAAAGAAGAAATTCTCGCAGCAATCAGATCCGGTGAAGCTGTCAACGTAATGGATTTAGGCATCCTTTTCATCACTGCAAACGGCAAGTTCAACGGTACTGTGCTTCTTCCAAATGAAAAGCCCCTTCTGAGCGTCAAATTCACTCCAAGCCAGCTGGTTCAAAGTGCTGTTGAGAACATTCAAATCAAGGAAGTCAAATTTTCAACTCAGGCACCTGTAATTGCAAAAATTACAGACCAGTTCACCGGCAGCACAGAAGGTGTTCTTTCTGCTGAAAAATCAGTTCTTCTTGAAGGAACAAGGCTTAAAGTTTCTGGAGAAGGCAGCGGCATTTTCCTGTGTCCACTCGACGAAGACGGAAATATCATCAATGACAAGGACACCTGGTGTGAATGCTCCGTCATAACAAGGAACACGCAGAAATATCTTGAATTCTATCTTCCTAATGACGCTACGCCTGAAGTTCCTTACAAGATTCTGATTCGTACCTATAACAGCGGAAACGGATCCAGCAAAACCATAAAAGAGTCCTACAGCTCCACAATAACTATAAAGAAGCAAAGTGGATTCAGGTACTAAAAAAAATGGGACTGTCCCAAAAGTAATGAGTGTAGCGCTCATTGAGCTTGTCGAAATGACTGCTACACTATATGTGGTGGTTTCGAGAGCCTCAACCACCGCAAATCATACT
>JAGHUJ010000023.1 GCA_018064905.1 Candidatus Treponema equifaecale | reverse complement strand
GAATTCACCCAGACCAATTTTCCAAATCTGCCTTCTGAAATGGGAATCCTGATTTTTCTCATAGCATTCATCGTTGTGTTCAAACTGTTTCTGGATCTTTTCTTTCATACTGATCTTGGTCTTACAATGGGAGCGCTTGGTTCAAATCAGCAGATGGTAGTTTCTCAGGGTGTGAATCCGCAGATTGTTCGTGGAATCGGCGTTTGTTTTGGTGACGGACTGGCTGCATTGTCTGGAGCTTTTGCCGCAATGTACAATGGATTTGCAGATGTTGGAAGTGGAACCGGCGTGATTGTTTCTGGACTTGCTTCACTTATGCTTGGTGAATTCATCATCCGCTCAAACAAAATCGGAATGATCACATTGAGGGTGCTGGTTGGTTCAGTCATTTACCGTGGACTTATGTTCCTTGCAAGAAAATACGGCCACTACATCAACCTTACGGCAAATGATTTAAAATTGATTACAGGTCTTTTAATTGTTGTCTGTCTGATAATTGCAAACTACAAGGGAAAGATTGATTTGATGAAACATTTCAGAAGGCCTGCAAAGCAGTAACAAAAACATCGGTCATTGAGCCTGTCGAAATGACCAGAACAACCAGGTGGTTTCGACGGGCTCAACCACCGTTTTAGTGAAGAAAAACTATGATTAAATTAGAAAACATTGGAATTACCTTCAATCCCGGTACACCTGACGAGAACACCGCTCTCAAATCAATCAACCTGAACATAAACAAGGGCGACTTCATCACCGTAATCGGTTCAAATGGTGCCGGTAAATCTACTCTCTACAATATTATTTCAGGTACCCTGACTCCAACAAAAGGCAAAATCTTTTTGGAACTGGAAGACTCGAACGGTAACTTGGCTGCAAGGGAAATCACAAAGGATCCTGAATACAAACGTGCAGCATATATTGGAAGAATTTTTCAGAACCCGCTTCTGGGAACTGCAGGAAAAATGTCTCTTGAAGACAACATGGTAATCTGCAGCAAAAAAGGCTGGAAGGGACTTCGCATTTCATTGAACAGAAAACTGCGTGCAGAATTTAAAGAAAAATTGAAGCAGCTAAACATGGGCTTGGAAGACAGACTCAATGACAATGTTGAGCAGTTTTCAGGTGGTCAGAGACAGGCACTTACACTTTTGATGGCAGTTCTTTCAAAACCTGCAATTCTTCTGCTAGACGAACACACCGCTGCCCTTGATCCAACAAATGCCGCAATCGTAATGGAATTGACCAGAAAATTTGCAGAAGAATACAACCTCACCGTAATGATGGTAACCCACAACATGCAGCAGGCTCTGGATTACGGCAACCGTCTTTTGATGATGGACGGCGGTGAAATAATTCTGGACATTGCAGGCGAAGAAAAAGCAAAATTAACTCTGGATGACCTTGCAGAAAGATTCAAACAAATCAAAAAGCAGAGCATGACAAACGACCAGATGGTTTTGCAATAAAATTCAGTTTTACTCCTCTTCAAACCAGTTCAGTATAGCCAGAGTTGAGTGTTTTTTTATATTTTCAAAATCCTTAAGGTTTCTTGTTATTAGAATCATTCCGTTTGAAATGGCCGTTGCAGCAATTTTTAAATCTGCATCTGGAACTGGAGTTCCTGCTTCTTCAAGTCTGGTTCTTAAATCTGTATAAACCCAGGCTGTATTGGCATCAAATGGCAAAATTTCAAAATTTGCTTGAATGTTGTTGAGAAGATAATCTTCAAGCCTTGCTTTTTTTATTCCATCTGGAAGTTTTTTTACACCGTACAGTGATTCAGACCAGGAAACAACAGAAATTGCCGAAAGTTTAACATTCTTGGCAAGTCGTTCTACAAGTTCTGAATCAGGGGACGGTTTTGCAGGCTCTGAATATATATTTGTATCTAAAAGATAAATTGGATTCATAATCAGTTCCAGGAATCTGCAATTTTAGAAATGGTGTCAGCGCGCTTTAAGTTTTCGATCTTTCTTGGAGATGTAAAAATCGAATCAATTTCTTCATTTGAAAATAATTCAGCAGATTCATTTCTCCATTTTCTTAAACCTGCCATAAATTCATTTCTTGCATCATCTTTTACAATGGCGTCTTTTGGTGAAAGAATGGCAACTACTTTATTGTGGCGTTTGATTTCAAAATATTCACCTTTTTCGACCCTGTGTAAAATCTGAGTTAATTTGTTTTTTGCGTCTTTAACTGGAACGGTTGTCATAAATTCCTCCGACTCATACTAACTTTAAAATGTCTACTTTGTCAAATTTTAGCTACTTTTCATTTAATCTCTTTCAATTGAATTACAAAAAAAAATCCACTATAATCAAAAGACATTCAATTTAAAAGGAAAACCAAAAATGGCAGACAAAGATTTGTGCCCTTGTGGCTCTGGAAAATCATACGGCGAATGCTGTGAACCTATCATCAAAGGAAAAACTAAGGCTCCTACTGCAGAAAGCCTCATGCGTGCTCGCTATACATCTTACGAAAAGCAGGAAATTGACTTCATCATCAATTCTTGTGAAGAAGGCGAAAAAATCGCTGAAATCGACAGACAGGCTACTGAAGAATGGGCAAAAAATTCCATCTGGCACGGACTCAAGATTCTCCGCACAGAAAAAGGTACTGAAGCAGACGAAGAAGGTATCGTAGAATTCGAAGCTACTTATACAGAAAAGAAAACAAATCTCCGCGATGTTCACCACGAAATCGGTTACTTCAAGAAAGTTAACGGCGAATGGCTCTACTCTGTAGGAAACATCAAGCCAATGACTGTTGTTCGCGAAGGTGCTAAAGTTGGCCGCAACGATCCATGCCCATGTGGTTCAGGCAAAAAATTCAAGAAGTGCTGCGGCAGATAATTCGTAAAAATGTCACAAGTTATAACTGGCTTTCATGCCATTGAAGAGAAAGTTCGCAAGGCTGCCGAATCTGGCAAAAATGAGGGACTTTCTCTTTCTTATTCTAAGATAGGTCCTCGCGTAAAAAAGATTCTGGAAGTTGCCAGAACTGCAAATATTCAGTGTTCGCAGGTTGATGGTAAGCGCCTGGATCAGCTGGTTCAGAATTTGCCTGAAGTTGCCCGTGATCACCGCGGAATTGTTCTTTCTGTAGAAGGTGTTGTTGAAAAAGCCCAGAATGAAGTGAATTTTGACATTTGGGTTGAGGAAGCCAAACTTTCTGAAGACCGTGCCACTGTTCTGATTCTGGATTCTGTTACAGACCCTCATAATGTTGGTGCAATCATGCGTTCGGCTGATCAGTTTGGTGCAAGCCTGGTTGTTATGCCTCAGCGCAACAGTCCAGCCGATATTGCTGCAAACGACATCATTGCCAGATCTTCTGCAGGTGCCAGCTCTTATGTTCCTTTCAGCATAGTTACAAATTTAAACCGTGCTGCCACAAAATTAAAGGAAGCTGGCTTCTGGATTTACGGTGCTGATGCAGGCGGTGAATCTGTTCAGACTCTTAAATTTCCGGATAAAACTTGTATTGTAATGGGAAGCGAAGGTACAGGAATTTCAAGGCTTTTGGAAGAATCCTGCGACTCAATCGTTTCAATTCCAACTTGCGGCAACATTGACAGCCTTAATGTATCTGTTGCAGCAGGAGTTTTATTGTACGAACGCTACAGACAAAGTTTGTAAAAAACTCATCGGCGACAGGACGTCGCAATTAGTCTATCCTAACAGTTTTTTCTCTGTTAGGATTTTTTTATGGAAAACATTTCTTTATTTTTTACAGTTTTATTTACAGTTTTCATTGCTGAAATGGGGGACAAAACCCAGCTCATGCTGATTGCAATGACTTCCAAGTATAAAATCCGTCACATCTGCATTGGTACAGCGATTGCCATTCTTGTTCTGAATGGACTTGCCGTAATTGCCGGCGGTTTGCTCAATGAATTCCTTAAATCTAATCTGTGGATAATCAAACTTATTGCAGCGGCAGCATTCTTCTATTTTTCTGTGACTTCATTGCAGAAGGAAGATGATGAAGAAGAAGCCGGAGAAAGTAAATTCAATTTTGCACCGCTTGCTGTTTTCTGCACCTTCTTTGTGGCTGAACTTGGTGACAAAACTCAGCTTACCGCAATCACTTTTGGTGCAACAAACGGTTTGAATCCAAGCTCAATCAATATTTGGATTGCTTCATCAATCGGTCTTTTTGCCGCTGATATTATCGGAATGCTTATTGGTTATTTTCTTCATGGAAAGACTCCGGACTGGCTCTTTAAGGCATTGGCTTTCATCATTTTTGCTGTGTTTGGTTTTATCAACCTTCCGGAAGGAATCAGAATGCTGAACGAAGCAAAATCGCTGAATCTTTCTATATTAATGGTGATGATTATCGTTGGTGTGGTTTTTGCTGCTGCCTGTGGAACAATTTTGCTTCTTAACAAAAAATCAAAAAAGTAGGATAGAATATGTTTTACGCTTCAACAAATAAGACTGAAGAATCCTGGTCCAGAATGTCTGTTCAAAAGGCAAAACCTAGTCAGAATGCTGATGAAATAATGGACAGAATCCTGAAGAACGCTGATAAAAGCATGAGCTATGAAACTGCAGTTGACTTTTTTAAACTTCAGCTGGGAACCTGGCGCAGATTCTACAAGCAGGATGATTCAGTTCAGGTGGAAGAAACGGTTACCGGCGACAAGCTCAGAGTGAGCCGCATTAAAAGCTTGAACATTGTCTTCTATATAAAAGAAAAAGCTGACAGAACAGTTGATATTCGTGCCAGCTTTACGGATTTTGAAGATTCACAAGTTGATGAACTTTAGCAACATTTACGGTGGTAATGAACCACCGTTTTTTTATTGCCACACGGATTCCTGAATTGCTATGCAATTACCGTTTGCTACGCAAAATCATTTAAGGCATGTTTGATTTTTAGTGCATCCAAAGTTAAGAAGCTTTGAATGTCACCTCGAGCAAAGTCGAGAGGTCTTTTGTTACATCAATTTCTTTACTGTTTCAGCGATTTTTTCGTCTTTGCAGTCTTTGAAGAAGAGTTCGCTGAATTTTTCTCCGGCGAAGGCTCCTTTTACAAGATTTTTATCCAATGACTCGAGAATTTCTGTGAATGGTTTGAATGCTGCTTCGCGAACACCGTCCAGAATTTTCTTGTTTGTCTGTTCTGGAACTGCGCGTTCTCTTGGATATCCTTGTCCGCTTGGTTCACAGAAAAGTTTTTCAAAAATGTATTCAAGGTTCAGGTCACCGCCCCATCCAAAGCCAAGTGCAAATGGAATAGAAATTGCGTTTCCGTCGTTGATCTGAGCGAATGTGTATGCATCCAGAGGTGTTGCAACGTGTCCACAGATTACACCTGGGAATGAGTTCAGTGCCAGCATTGCGCCTTCACCAGTTCCACAACCTGTGATTACATAGTCTACAGCCTTTGAGTTGAGCAAAGTTGCAGCAAGAATACCATTCTGAACATAAGTCAAAGATGGTGAGTCTGCTGAGTACATTCCGTAGTTCACAACTTCAAAGCCATGTGCATCTGCAACTTTTTTAAGTGCCTTGAAGATGATTTCATTTTTAGCGGCCTGAGAATTTTCGTTGATAAGAGCGATTTTCATTTGTTTCTCCATAATAATAAGTTGTTCCAATTCTAGCATATTTTCAGGATTTTTTTAAGATGCCAATAATTGTGTCTTCAGACCTCAAACAAGCAGGACAAGAATTTAAAGACCTCTCGACTATGCGAAGCCACTGAAAAACCACCATTTTTGTCACCTCGACCGTAGTGGAGAGGTCTATAATTCATTATATTATAACGATTTATAGATTTCTCGACTTCGCTCGAAATGACAATTCAGGGACTTTTTCAGCATCCTCCTTGACCTGAAGCATTTTTTTCTGCCTTATGATCAATCTGGGATTCTTGATTTTTTTACGGACTGCACTACTTTGCTACTGTTCGAACTGAGCCCATTTTCATTCGCTTTTCACGGCTTTCTTCCATGAGCTTCATCAGCGCTTCTTTGTCTTCATTTTGAACTGCTTTTTTAAAGGCTTCTATCTGTTTTTCGAAATTTTCAATGTGGGAAACCAGTTTTTCTTTGTTGCTGGTAAAAAGTTCCGTCCACAATGGGGCATTGATCATTGCAATTCTGGTTAAATCTTCAAAACTGCCTCCGCCGAATGCTGTAATCTGCTCGTCCTGGGCACTATCAACCAACGCACAGGCTATTACGTGGCAGAGCTGGCTTGTAAAACCGATTTTGTAGTCGTGAATGTCACAGGTTGTTTCTGTTATTCTTGTAAAGCCGATTTCTGTGATGAAACGTCGCATCAAATCAAGGTTTTCTTCCTTATTAAAGTTCTGCTGGCACAGGATGTAGTTTCTGTTTATGAACATGCTGGCTGTTGAATTTGCATAACCTTCCTTTTCACCGCCTGCCATTGGATGGCCAATGATAAAATCCACATCTGGGCGCAAAATTGAAGGAAGTTCCTTTTCAAAAATTCCTTTTACTCCTGAAATATCTGTTACGATTGCGCCGCTTTTAAAATATTCTTTATTTACCTTTAGAAAGTCCAATGTTGCGTGTGGATAAAGGCAAACGTAAACCAAGTCACACTCTGGCAGGAGCTTGTCGTATTCTGTGCTGGTAAAGCTTTTGTCTGCTACTCCTTCTGCCATGGCCTGAGAAAGACATGCTGTGCTTCTGTTGCAAACATAGATTTTTCCTGTGGCACCGTTCTGGCTCAATATGTTCTGCCGGATTGCTTTTGCTATGGAACCGCCCATAATTCCAAGTCCAACGATTCCGTAAGTCAAATCTTTTAAATTTTTCATATTATCTCCTGCCGAATGCCTCTAAATTTGCAAGTCCACGCTTAAACTGTGGAATGCGTGCACAGGCCGTTGTGTCCAGGTCGCTCAAATCTCCACGCTTAAGGAAATGATAAGCTACTCCTGCAATCATAGCACCGTTGTCACCGCACAATTTAAGTGGCGGGAAGATGCAGTTTATGTCTGTCCGTTCTGCCAGCATTGCCCGGAGTCTTGAATTGGCTGCAACACCACCGCCGGCAACAACTGTTTTAAGTCCTGTATCTTCTACTGCACGGAACAATCTTGAAACAATTGTCTTGCAGGCTGTTTCCTGAAATGCCGCACAGATATTCTCATTTGTCTTTTCATAGCCTGGCTTAAGGAACATATCTGCCTGATGAATTACTGCTGTCTTAAGTCCGCTGAATGAAACGTCATAGCGATGGTCATTTCCCTTGTCAATTTTTGCCACAGGGAATGCAAAGGCTTTTGGGTCTCCCTGCTGTGCCAGTTTATCTACAACTACTCCTCCCGGATATCCAAGTCCGTAGAATTTGCTGACTTTATCAAAGGCTTCACCGATTGAGTCATCGATTGTTGTTCCAAGCACTTCAAGATCATCAAAGCCGTTCACTTTTGCAATGATGGAATGTCCGCCAGAAACCAAAAGTCCAAGATATGGATAAGGAATATTGTTCTGAAGATGTGCTGCGTACATGTGTCCCAGCATGTGGTTCACAGCGATAAATGGTTTGTGCGTAGCCCAGGCCAAGGTCTTTCCAAAAGTAAGTCCAACCAGAAGCGCTCCCATAAGTCCAGGTCTGTTTGTTGCTGCAATTGCGTCAACTTCATCCAAAGTCATGTTGGCTTCTTTTAATGCCTGTCTTACCACAGGAAGAATCCATTCAGCATGCTTACGGCTTGCAATTTCCGGAACAACTCCCTTGTAAACCTGATGGAAAGGTATCTGAGTTGCAACTACATTGCTCAATATTGTCTTGCCGTCCTCAACAATGGCACAGGCTGTCTCATCACAAGAACTTTCAATTCCAAGAACTTTCATATTTCCTCTATATTAATACTATCTGATCATGCTTGGTGTGGCAAATTTGTACCCTGCCCTCTTCATGTATGGATACATTTCTGTAAGCAATTCAGGAAGAATGGCAGCACTTTTGTCCACATGTCCTATTACTATAGCACGACTGTGGCGGTTTGCATACGCAAGGGTTTCCAGCATTCTCTCCAGCATTTTTTCACGGCTGATTTCATTGTCGATATATGGACCGGCTTTTTCAAAGATGAACATATCTCTTTCCAATGCGGCCTGTTTTGCTTTTGTTGCTGCTGTTGTTCTGGAATCAAGAAAGTACACGCCTTTTTCTGAACAAACATCCAGAACAGCACCGATTTTAATTTCATTTGCCGTAATCAGGGAGCCTTCATGATTGTTCAGCCCTTTTACGCCAGGCCCCAGCTCCGCTAGATTTTCCTTGATTGTTGCCGCAATTTCAAATGTGCTCATATCTGCACGAATCGCACCCGGACCTGGATTTATGTTCAGATTTTCTGCCTGCATCGGCTGATGAAGAATCATTTCTTTGCCACCGGCAAGAACAGTCTGTGCACATTGCCGTGTCTGAGGCTGCTTTGGAAGAACCGCAATTGTCAGTGGGAAAGGCAGCTGAGCGTACAGCTTTGTGTTTGCGGCACTTCTACCGGCATCATCAATAATCAGCACAATTGTGGCACCGTTCTGAGCCGGAGGAATGTCAAACGGTGATTTAAGCACCTGTTCCTGAACCACATCACTGTAGGAAGAAGTCTTTGCACTGGCCACATAACTGGTTGAAGAAGTGGCAACAGAAGGAACTGCCTTGTTCATCTCAACTTTTGGTGCTGGAGCAGAATTTTTTGAAGTGAGGCTCGGCTGAGATTTGAGCACGTTTTCCTTCACCTCTTTTACATTGGTCTTTTTTTCAACTGGCTTTGTAACTGGAGCCGGCGTTTTATTTTCAGTTTTTACGGCTTCAGTTTTTGCAACTACTGTTTTTTTTGGTTCAGGTTTTGTTTCTGTCACTTTTTGAACAGTTTTGTTTTCAACCGGCTTTGTCACAACTTTTTCTGATTTTTTTTCAGCTGATCTTTCTGTTTTTTTATTTTCTTCAGCAGGAACTGCCGGAATTTCTTTTCTTGCAACCGGTTCCTTTTCATTTTCTGAATTCAATTTGACGCTGAAGAAAAGAGCCGCACAGCAGAGAAAACAGATTACAGCGGTGAGAATATAAACTTTGTTTGTGGAAAGCTTCACCTTTGGCTTTTTTGCCTTTGTTTTTCGCTTTGTTGCAGTGCGTGAGGAAGTTGTTTTTTTTGATTGAGTATTTCCAGTTCCAGAAACTTTTTTTGCAGTTCCAGAAGTCTTTTTCTGTTCAGCCATCAGTCCTTAATTTTATTATTTTTAAGGGCTAATGTCCATTTATGCAGAAAATTCTTCTATATAATTGTATGAATTCGCAATTTTCTTAAGCTTCTTCATGGCACGAATTTCAATCTGTCGGACAGTTTCTGTTGAAATTCCCAATGCAGAACTGACTTCTCGCAAAGTTGGCACAGTTGTTCGTCCTTCAAAATTGTAGCGGGAATAAATCACTTTCTGTTCTTTTTCTGCCAGAGTTCCCACCAGCTGATGAACCTGTTTTCGCTCCACATCTTTTATCAGCTGAAATTCTGGATTGAATGTATAATCAGGAATCAGCTCACCGTAGCTTGCATCAGAATCATCGGAACATTCCGCATCCAAGCTTGTGAATGAAAATTCAAGCGAAATAATTTCTTCAAGCAATGGCAAATCCACATTTAATATTGAAGAAAGTTCATTTTTTGTTGGATTACGGCCCTTCTTCAGCATAAAATTGTTCTGAACCTTTGAAAGCTGACGAAGAAGAATTTCCTTGCGCTGTGGAATTGAAATCATTGAAGTTTTGTTGTGCACATAGCGGAGAATATACTGCAGAATCCATGGATAGGCATAAGTTGAAAAGCGGGTATTGTATTTTGAAGAAAATTTTTCAGCAGCGGCCATAAGTCCAAGGTTTCCTTCCTGAATCAAATCCATTATTGAATTTGAACCGTTACGGCAGACTTTTTTTGCAATGCTCACAACAAGTCTGAGATTTGAATTGATCAGTTGTGTAACTGCTCTTTTATCTCCTGAGCCGATTCTTGCAGCCAGATTTTGCTCTTTCTCCGCGTCCAGAAGCTGGTATTTGCTTATTTCCGAGATATAGTTTTCTAAAATAGTCATATTCACACTCTCTTTGATAGAATTTTTCTCAAATATCAATATGCAATAAGCGTGCCAAGTTTTATGATTTCTTAAGAAAAAACGAGAGAAAATGAATACAAACTCTAATTCCTTATAATACAAGGAATTAACATTTGCACATAATTATAACGCAATATTTTCGATTTTCAATTTTTTGCAGAATTTTTTACAAATTTTTTCACTGTATAAAATTCTGCACTATCAAAACTGTATAAATTTTTTTACAGTGCATTATTTTTCACTTCTTCTTTATTACTTCGAAAAAATCTGCTATTATTTTTGGCATAGAGGTAAACAAAATGTTTGTAACTTGTCTTGATATGGAAGGCGTAGTAGCCCCAGAGATTTGGATTGAATTTTCAAAGGTTTCAGGAATTCCTGAACTCAGCCGCACAACCCGCGACGAACCTGACTACGATAAATTGATGAAGTGGAGAATCGGAATTCTTCGCGAACACGGACTCACACTTAAGGACATTCAGAACACAATCGCAAAAATTGATCCATTGCCTGGTGCAAAGGAATTTCTTGACAAGCTCCGTGATGCAGGTCAGACAATCATTTTGAGCGACACATTTGAAGAATTTGCAGCACCAATCATCAAAAAGCTTGGAATGCCTACAACTTTCTGCAACTCACTGGAAGTAGACGCAGACGGCTTTATCACAGCTCATAAAATGCGTTGTCCGCAGTCAAAGCTCACAACAGTTAAAGCTTTGCAGAGCATGGGCTATGAATCAGTTGCCTTTGGTGACAGCTACAACGATTTGGGAATGATTCATGCTTCAAAAGCAGGTTTCCTCTTCCGCACAACAGACAAAATCAAGGCAGATTATCCAAACATTCCAGCCTTCACAGAATATGACGAGCTTCTGGATGCAATTCTGAAGGTTATTAAGAAATAAAACGATTCTCTATACTTCCCCTGAGGAAATTTTATGGTAAAAAAGTTTTTGTTCAAAATTGTTTTGCTAATAATTTTCTCAGGGGTAATTTTTTCCAAAGAAAAACCATTGCCGCTCCCAGGTTTAGACTTCAACAAAAGGTACCTTACAGACAAAGAACTGGACGAGCTGGAAAATCCGGAAATCACAATGGAGAACTATGAAAAATTTTCCCATGTGTTTCCTCAAAATGGAGCAACTTCAACTTACAGGCTTGGAAAAGAATACGTCTACAACAACAAATTTTTTCAAGTTCAAAATGATGATACTGGAAGACAATGGATTCACCTTTCCATGGACTCAAAGGAATCTGTCACAAGCCACAGCTATTTGAAAAATCAGCTTAAATCCAACGGATATTTCACCCTCGGCACGGATGCTTTTGTTTCCTTTACATTCAATCTGTATTCATCAGCTCCCGGCGAGTTTCTTCAGATATTCTGGATCTGGATGAACAAGCCGATGAACAGAACCTTGTATCAGATTTTTTACAAAGACGGCACACTTTATTTGATGCTGCCAAGGTTTTCAAAAGGAGCCTTTTCTTACCGTGATGAAGTTGCGGTGGGAAATTACAAGCAGGGAACAGAAGCAAAACTGAAGTTTGAAATAAAAGATAATCTTCTTACTGTCTTTTACAACGATAAAAAAGCCGTAACTCAAAAGATAACCGAAAAATTCGACACTTTCTCCAGAGGATTTTTTCAGTTTGGACTTTATCCGGGTGTCAATACAAAAGTTTATTCAGAAATGTTTCTGACAGATCTGGCAACTGAACCTTAATCAATTTCAGGCAGCTCTGAAAAATACATTCCTTATTATTTGTACATTTCAATTAAATCTTCACGATAACGAACACCAAGCTTCATGAAGATTCTGCTTACGTAGATTTCAGCAGTGTGCATTCCAATATTCAGATTTTTTGCAACCTGCTCGTTTGTAGAGCCATTTATGATTTCTTCAAAAACACGTCTTTCTCTTTTTGTGAGAAAACGGGCAGCATCAAAAGCTTTTTCAATTCTTGGAACAAGATTCTGCTGAATATATTCTTCGCCACGCTGAACAGTTTCAAGGCACTTTAAAAATTCTTCCTCGGATGCCGCTTTTGAAACATATCCCATGGCACCACATTCCTTTGCAAGCATTGCATATCCTGTAATCTCAAACATTGAATACACAACAGCCTTTATTTCAGGAAATTTTTTCAGCACAGCCTTGATCAAATCAAAGCTTTGTTCTTCCTTTAGCTGAACATCAAAAATTACAACTTCCGGCAGATTTTCCTTTGGACAATTTTCCAGTTTAAAAAGAGTCTCTTCAGAATCTCCGGCAATATCCATGACGGTCCAGTGAGAATTAGATTCAATCCAGGTTTTAAGACCTTTACTGACAATAAGGTGATCGTCCACAATAAAAAGAGTATTTTTCATTCTGCTCCAACCTTCAGCACAATTTCTGTTCCGTCATTTTCTTCGCTTATTATGCTGAATTTTGCACCAATGGATTCTGCACGACTTTTCATTGAATGCAGGCCAAAATGCATTTTTTTACCGTCTTCCATTATTTCCTTAGGAATTCCGACTCCATCATCGGTGATATAAATGACCACACCGTTAAAATTACGTTCACGGCAAATGGCAATTGAACAGAATTCAGCTTTTGAATGAATCTTTATGTTGTTCAAAGCTTCCTGTACGATTCTGAACACATTCAGCAAAACCTTCTGTCTCTTAATCTGCGGCAAATTCCCATCCGAGCGAAAACTGCATTCTATTTTTCCATGATTTTCCTTGTTGAATTTCTGGCAAAGGAATTCCATTAGGTTTTCCAGCTGAACAGAAGATTTTTCGAGCTTTAGGTCAGGGGGAAGCAGGTTGTAGCAGATTACACGGAGCTGTGCCATACATTTTGAAGAAAGCTCCTTTATTTTCTGAAAACTTTCCGCAGTTTCCTTCTGTACTGATTTTGAAGAATTTTCAGCCTCAAATTTTATGGCACGCAGTTCCTGGGCAATTGTGTCATGCAGCTCATTGGAAATATGGTCCCGCTCAGTTTCAATTGCGTTCAGAACTATGTCCGTGTATTCCTGATTTTTCTGAAGCTCAAATTTGGTTCGTACAATTTTTCGTTTGAAAATATACAGCAGAATCAGAACGGCAATAATAAAGCAGAACAGTGAAATAAGCGCATAAAGCCGAACTCTGAGAGCCTGATTGTAAAAGAAGGAATTGAATTCGTTGAGTTTAAGCAGATTCTGATTTATATCTGTTCCAAAGCGAATTTTTTCATTGAAAGAAAATTCTTTTTTGTTGGTTGAAGTTCCAGCCAGAATATTTGCATTTGCCAGCATTCGATTTATAAGGAGGTCGTAATTTCTGTCCTTAAGAGAATACTTTTTGAAAAGACTGGTTTCCTTGAACTGAACAATTTCATCCCGGAGCGCAGATGCAGCCATTACAATCCGCTCATCATCTTCTGAAGCAATATAAAATTCAAATTCATTAAGAAAATCATATCCCGCCTCAAACAAACGCTGACTTTCTGAATCCGAAGCTTCAAATGCAAACAAAGAAACTGAGAGAAAAAACAAAAATGCAAAAGAGAAAATTTTCTTCATTATATATGAAAAGTATAACAAATTAACAATAAATAAAATGTAGAAAATTTCTCTATTTTTTTACCAAAAAAGTGGACTTAGAATTATTCAAGAGAGATTTAAATATATTAGGAGGATACAGTTGATGAAAATTAAACAACTCCTGCTGATTGCTCTTGGAATTTTCGCCCTGACACTTTTTAGTTGTGGTGAAGCAGAAGACAACAGCAATGGAGAACAGAAATTCACCTGTGAAAACTGCAAAACAGAATACAACAGCGAATCTGAAAGAGACAATTGCAACAAACAGAAAGGTTGTCCAAAATACACGGCACCAGAACCTGAACCAACTCCAGATCCTGAGCCAATCCCAGATCTTGAACCTGAACCAACCCCGGAGCCTGAACCAATCCCGGATTCAATTGAACTGGAAATTGAAACAGAGTGGGAAAATAAAACTAACTAAGAAACAACTTTACGGAGGAAATATGAAAACACTTAAAAAAATCGCACTTGCAGCGTCCATTGTTTCAGCATTGAGCCTGGTAGCCTGCTCGAACATTGCGGAAAATGATGAACCAGCCCAGACCTCACCAGAAACAAAACAGGAAACAGGCTTTACAATCAAATTTCCAGGAAAAACAGAAAACCGTTCCAGCTACTACTCACAGAACGACGCTGAAAAATATTCAGTAACCGTAAAACTTGGAGAAACAACAGCCGCTTCAAAAGAAGGTCTGCCTGGTGAAACAGTTTCAATCAGCCTTACAGAGGAAGGAACATACACAATTGAAGTTGCAGCCTTTAACAAAGACGGAAAAGAAATTGCAAAAGGCAGCACTGAAGAAGAACTCAAATTCAGCGCAGAAAAGAAAATTGTAAAAGTAAAAATCACACCAAATCCAAAGCCAACCATTGATTTGGATGTAGATATCGAATGGGGTGAGATTCCAATTGAAAAAGCAGCACCAGGCGATGTAATCACAATTGATGGTGAAGAAATTGTAGTTCTTGCAAACACATACTATCAGGAATCAAGCCGTGCCGCTTCAAGTGCCCGTGCAATTCAGGTTGAAGGATTGAGTCCAGAACAGAACAATCTTATCCAGCATTACATGGAAAAAGTAAAAGTAAACCAGATGCTGCACGATGTAAACATCAATCAGTATGTTCAGGGCTGGAAAAAAGGTGACACAAAAATCAACATGCCTTATTTAAATGGCGGAGTTGTTTATGCCAGCGATTATTTCTACTACTTTGACAAAAACAAAAAGAAAATCGCTCAGTTTCAGCTCAACTGGGAATCTCCAAAAGTTTACATGGCTATCACAAATGCAAGTTCAGAAGAAAAGACTCTGGAAGCTGTACAGAAATTTGAAGAAATGACAGGACTTCCAAAAACATTCGTTCTGCCTTCTTCACGCTACAATTATACAGAAATTGATGTGGCAAAATATGCAGAATTCAGAAAAAACAACGATCCAAACGTGTTCAAGTGCCAGTCATTCCCAGAGAATATTGATCCTTCAAAGCTTTCAGAAAAAAAGGAAATTCAGTACACATATAAATATGTTACGGAAGGTGAAGGAGACTCAAAAAGTGTAAAAGTTACCAGCTTTGATAAAGATAATTTGAATAGCTGGTATCAGGTTCTCTATTATCAGATGATCAATAATAAGGCTGTTTCTGCATATTATGATTATCCAGAAAGTGTAATGACAGGTTCATATGGAACTTATAACAATCGTCAGTTCGCACTTAGAGAAAATGGAAGCTATCAGTTCTATCAGATTTCAAGAAGCGATTATACAGCAGGTACAAACAATGGAGAATATCTGGTAAAGATTACAGCATCTGGTAAAGGTGAAGTAAAAGGAAATGTATCTGCCGCTGAGTATAAAAATGAAACACAAATCAGAACAAATACTCAGTATGACCTGTTTGATCTTACAAAAAAAGTGTCTGGAAGTTTACTGACAGGAGAAAATGCTTCAAAGGCTGTAAACTATAGACTCCGTTTCAAAAAGTCTTCAAATTCTGACAAGACAAAGCCTTTGACAGAACAGACTGTTGAATTCTATCCAAACGCATCAGACACAAGCACAAAAGAAAGTCTCACACTTTCTGCAACTATCGCAAAATATTTCAGCAAAGATGTGATTTTAAGTGAAGAAACAACTGAAATCAACGGATGGACAATTCCATCACAGATTCTGTTCCGCGCCACATTCCTTACAGAAGGAATTTCCGGCCACAACAAAAAATACATTTGGGTTAAACTTATTCCAGAAGTAAGAGATAATGATTTTGTTTACATAATGCCTGTAGATCAGAAGGTTGCAGGAAATGATGTTCCAGAATTTGTAAAAATCTTTGCTGAAAACCTTAAGGCAATTTATGAAACAGGTTCTTATGACGAGGATTATGTAACAGTCGAAGATGAAGATAATAAGGATAACGGCGAGACAAATGATACATTTGCACAAGAATTTGTTGAAGCTGGAAAAAGTGTTGATTTTGGAACTGTTCTGACATCAAATTTTACAAAACTTTCAGAAGATTCAACTCTCGCAGATACAAGAGACAATAATGGTTACAGATTGTTGACCGGTTTGTGGAAAATAAACGGATTGAATGTAAAATCAACTCCAAACAATACTTCTGCAAACGGCTGTATGAGACTTTATGTTGATGAAGAAGACATAACAAAAATTGTCCGCATTAACTTTAGCGGAGAATCAATTCTAACTCAGTCTGATTCAAAACAGATTGCCGATACAGACACAGTTAATCTGGCAAGTGCAAAAGGTTACATAAAAGTTCCAGTAAAAGAAAACGGAACACTCAAATTTACCGGTGTAAGTGCTAACAACGATTATTGCGGAAAATTTGTAGTTGCAGACAGCACTGGAAAAATCTTGCTGGCAGAAACATGCGGAACAACAACTGATGCAAACGATGCTGCACAAGCCACAGAATATTCAGTCGCAATCACAGGTGACGCTTACATTCTCTTCAGCCGTGAAGGAATGATGAAAACAGGTAGCAATGGTTCTCCGTCAGCAACAGGTGGTGCTCATATCTATAAAATTTGGGTTGAGTAAAAAAGCAGAGATTATTATTACAAGCTAAAATCCTTTTTTCAGGCTGATGTTTGAATGAACATCAGCCTGTTTTATTAATTGCAGCTTTCTATTCCATCTTGAGCAGCTTAATCTCGTCTTCCGTAAGTTCCCTGTACTCGCCCACTTTAATTGAAGGATCCAGCTCCAGATTTCCCATTTTTACACGCTTTAAATAAACCACTTCGTTTCCAATCTGACTGAACATTCTCTTAACCTGATGAAATTTTCCTTCGTAAATGGTCAAAAGGCAGTCAATTTTTCTGGAGATTTCTCCATTACGCTCCGCTCCAGTCGAAATGACAGAATCGTTACACTGTACTCCAGTCGAAATGACAGAATCACCACTCTCCATATTTTCCATTGAGAATTGCGAATTACGAATTGCGAATTGTAACTCACTTGGAGCACATTCAAATTCGCTTTCATTCTGATCCCGGTCAATGTGAAATCCTTTTTTGAACAGTTCTACCAGTTCAGATTTTTTTTCTACTGGGATTTCATCACGCAAACCAACCGCATAAGTTTTTGGAACATGAGTTTTAGGTGCAAGGAGCTTGTGAGTAAGCTGACCGTCAGTAGTCAAAATCAACAGGCCTTCAGTATCAATGTCCAGACGGCCCATACAGTGCAGGTCACCGCCAAGAAATTTGTGCCGCAAGCCAGAATCCAGCAAATCAAACACAGTCTGATGCTCGCCGTCTTTATTGGCACAAACCACATCCTGACACTTGTTCATCATTATGTACAAATCGTGCTGCAACTTGATTTCTTCACCATCAATCACCAGCTTGTCACAGGAAATGTCCACCTTAAATCCAGGATCTGTCACAAGATTTCCATTAACAAAAACCACCTGATCATGGCAGAGCCGCTTAACATCTTTTCTGGTACCAAAACCGTGATGTGCTAAAATTTTATCAAGTCTTTCCATATTAAAAATCCAACTGAAGTTTAGCGTTTTTCAATAGGAATATATTCACGCTCCTGAAGAACGTTCTTGTAAGCTGGACGATAAATTCTGCCGCCTGCAATAATTTCCTCAATACGGTGAGCAGACCAGCCTGCAATTCTGGAAACGGCAAACAATGGTGTGAACAATTCGCGAGGAATGTTCAGCATTGAGTAAACAAATCCAGAGTAAAGGTCAACGTTGGCACAGATTTTCTTTTCATCACCGTGCTTTTCGTAAAGAACCTCTGGTCCCAGCTTTTCAATCAGCTTGTAAAGATTGTATTCGTCTTCAAGGCCCTTTTCCTTTGCCAATTTAGCAGCATGGTCACGGAGAATTGAAGCACGAGGATCATTGATTGTATAAATTGCGTGGCCCAAACCGTAAATAAGGACGGTTCTATTGTAAGCCTGTTTGTTTAAAATTTTCTGAAGGTATGCGTAAACCTCAGTTTCACTTGTCCAGTCCTTAACATTTGCCTTGATGTCGTCCATCATTTCCATTACCTGAATGTTTGCACCACCATGGCGGTAACCTTTAAGGGAACCAACGGCAGCACCAATTGCAGAGTAAGTATCTGTATCAGCAGAAGATACAACGTGAACAGTCAAAGACGAGTTGTTACCGCCACCATGTTCAGCGTGAAGAATCAGTGCAAGATCCAGAAGTTTTGCTTCATCATCTGTAAATGCCTTGTTGTTGCGGATAAGGCGCAGGAAATTTTCAGAAGTTGAAAGCTCTGGCAGCGGATTATGAATGTACATTGATTTTCCATCGTAGTAACGTCGTTTTGCCTGATAGCCATAAGCAGTCAATGTTCCAAAGCGGCTGATAAGTTCAAGACACTGGCGGAGAACATTTGAAAGGGAGCGGTTCTCAGGATCCTTGTCATAGGAATAAGAAGCCAATACACCGCGGGAAAGCTTGTTCATAATGTCTGCAGAAGGAGCCTTCATGATCATGTCTTCAGTAAAGTTTTCAGGCAAAGTTCTAAGCTCGCCCAGATACTGCTTAAAGTGTTCCAGTTCATTCTGAGTTGGCAATTCACCAAAAAGCAAAAGATAAACTGTCTGTTCGTAGCCAAACTGATTGTGAGCCTCAGCATCCTTTACAAGTTCTTCAACATTGTAGCCGCGGTAAACCAGGCGTCCAGGAATTGCAATTTTTTTACCGTCCTGAACATCGTAACCAACTACATCACCAATGCTGGTAAGTCCAACAAGTACACCAGTTCCATTTGCATTGCGGAGACCACGTTTGACATCGTATTTTGGATAGAGGGATGGATCAATAGGGTCGTTTCTCTCCGCCAAAACAGATAATCGTCCGATAAATAAGCTTTCGTTGTCAGTCATGGAAATCTCCTGTATAAAACGAATGGAAATTATGCATAAAAACTGTATAAATATGCAATTTTTCGTAAATACATCGATAATTATACAATATTTTAAGGGTTATATTCAATATATGGGGGCCTGTGAGGGGGCTGTCCCAAAAGTATTGTTCGCGGTGGTTGAGCTTGTCGAAACCACCATATCGAGTGTAGCAGTCATTTCGACAGGCTCAATGAGCGCTACACTTCTTACTTATTAGACAGCCCCCCTCACACCGGGTGTTCCGCCGTTCCCTAACGGTCAGCCGCTTTCCAGCGGCCGCTTCGCGCAGCTCCATACCCTGGCCCGTTCAGGCAAAACATTCTTCTATAATTTTGCTCACAATTTTTGTGCTTAAAGGACTGCCACTGCCTTCCATTGAAAGAATCATATTCCTGCCTGGAATATAACCGCTCAAAAGATAATGGTTCACCTTTTTTACGGCAGCGGCAGCATATTCAGGACTGTCCATCATTCCAAGATGCTCCCAGATAATTTCAGTGCGGGTGTTTGAATCAAGACAAGTAAAGTCAGGGTAAACCGTTCCAAATTCCTTTAGTTCCAGCGGAAATTCATAACGATATGGAACACCCGCCCGTTTTAATGCGTTTGCAATCATCAGTTCAGACTTAGACCGAACCCTCTCATTGTTTTCAGTGTAGTATTGTGGAGCATCGCTTGCAAAAGTTTTTCCTTTGTAGGAAACTTTCTGCCATTTTTCTGCAAATTCTCTGTCTGACAAAACAAGTGGCTCCACAAGACGTTTTCTGCCAGCTGAAAGAGTTTCGTAATATTGTTCCAGCGGGATTTTTCTATAATTTTTAGTCACTTTTTCCAAAAGCCTTATTTCTTTTTCTACACTTTGTTTAAGTTTCTTTTCGTAATCCCGCTGTGCAAGGGCCGCCGCCAGTTTCTGGTTGTTCTTTGGAATTATTTTTCCGTTTGTGTCACCTTTCTTTGTTATGTGGTAATAACTAAAACTGCGGCCCCGGGTAAGAACACGAAGAATTCCGACTGGAGCTGATTTGAGGCGCGCAGTCAACTTTGCATACAAGGGCTTTAATTTTTTTAAGCGCGCCTCGGCAATGACAACAAGTGAATCCTGCATTTTTCCTCCTGTGTACCTATTAAATATAAGCAAAACAAGTAAGCATCGGCTAGGAAAAGTTTAGATTTTTTCAAAAATGTATATAGAGGAACAACATTTGTAAAAATATATACAGTTTTCAGGCATCAGAGGGGTTTGAAATGAGGAAAATGCATATATATCAGAACAAAGGCTGGAAATATATACAAAATCCGTGAAAACAGAGGAAGGATTCTTTCAGATGTGTATATATTTTTCTTGGTTGCGAGAAAAATATATACATTTCCAGCCTGATTCACAGTAACAATGAACCAATTTTGTATATATTTCTGCAAGTTCACCAAAATATATATACATTTCAGGTAAACAGGCTGCCATGGCTTGTAAAATTTGTATATATATTCAGACTTGCCGCAGAAATATATACAGGTTCAGGTGATCCAAGTGCTGACTGCTGAACGGCTTAGCGATGGGAAGGGCGGCGTTCCGTAGCGCAGCGGAGGAATGGAGCGACAGCGGAACCCTGGACGTAGCGACGGCAACTTGTTGCCGTAAGCCCCACCTTTATTCACCATATTTTCAACATTTCGGCAAATTGATATAATAATAGAACACATTTTGTAATTATTTTCCGCGCTGGCGGCACATACAGGAGTTGCATAAAATGGCATACCCATTCAAAAACATTGAGCCTAAATGGCAGAAATATTGGGACGAGCACAAGACTTTTAAAGCTAAGGAAGATCCAAGCGTTCCAAAAGAAAAACGCAGATACATTCTGGACATGTTCCCTTATCCTTCGGGAGCTGGTCTCCATGTTGGTCACCCTGAAGGCTACACTGCTACTGATATTTACTCACGATTTTTGCGCATGAACGGCTACAATGTCCTTCATCCAATGGGCTACGATGCTTTTGGTTTGCCTGCTGAAAACTATGCAATCAAGACTGGAACTCATCCAGCTACAACAACAAACGCAAACATTGCTCACTTTACTGAACAGATCAAGGCTTTGGGATTTTCTTATGACTGGGACCGCGAAATCCGTACATGTAACTCGGACTACTACAAATGGACTCAGTGGATTTTCCTTCAGCTGTACAAAAAAGGTCTTGCTTACGAAGCTGAAACTCCAATCAACTGGTGTCCAAGCTGTCTGACAGGTCTTGCAAACGAAGAAGTAAAAGAAGGTCACTGTGACCGTTGTGGCGCTCAGGTAACACATAAAGTTATCCGCCAGTGGATTTTAAAGATCACAGCCTATGCTGAAAAACTTCTTGAAGACCTGGCTACTCTGGACTGGCCTGAATCAGTAAAGGCAATGCAGAGAAACTGGATCGGCCGCTCAGAAGGTGCTGAAGTTAACTTTGCAATCGCTGACAAAGACGGAAAAGCTACTTCTGACCTGCTCACAGTTTATACAACTCGCTGTGACACTTTGTTTGGTGCTACTTACATGGGTGTTTCTCCAGAACATCCTCTTATTGAACGCCTTACAACTCCAGAGCAGAAGGAAGCTGTTGCTGCATACCGGGAACAGGCTGCAAAAAAATCAGACCTTGAACGCACTGACCTTGCAAAAGACAAGACTGGTGTTTTCTCTGGAAGCTATGCTGTAAATCCTGTAAACGGAAAACTCATTCCAATCTGGGTTGCTGACTATGTTTTGATTTCTTACGGAACTGGTGCAATCATGGCCGTTCCTGCTCACGATACTCGCGACTGGGATTTTGCAAAGAAATTCAATCTTCCAATCATTGAAGTTTTGAAGAGCGAAGTTGATGTTCAGACTCAGGCATGGACTGAAGACGGAATCCACGTTAATTCTGAATTCCTTGACGGCCTCAACAAAAAAGATGCCATTGCAAAAATGCTTGAATTCCTTGCTGAAGAGGGAATCGGTAAAAAGGCTGTAAACTATAAGCTCCGTGACTGGGTATTCAGCCGCCAGAGATACTGGGGTGAACCAATTCCTCTTGTACACTGTCCAAAATGCGGCATTGTTCCAGTTCCAGAGGATCAGCTTCCATTGGAATTGCCAAACGTTAAGACTTATCAGCCAACTGGTACTGGTGAATCTCCACTGGCTGGAATTGATTCATGGGTTAACTGCAAGTGTCCTGAATGTGGAGCAGATTCAAAGCGTGAAACAAACACAATGCCTCAGTGGGCTGGTTCTTGCTGGTACTATCTTCGCTACATTGATCCACAGAACACAGCAACTTTTGCAGACAAGGCAAAGGAATCTTACTGGATGCCTGTTGATCTTTATGTTGGTGGTGCTGAACACGCAGTACTTCACCTGCTCTACTCTCGCTTCTGGCACAAGGTTCTCTATGATTGCGGTGTAGTTTCTACAAAAGAACCATTCCAGCGCCTGATCAACCAGGGTATGATTACTTCATTTGCATTCCAGAGAAAAACAAAGTCTCTGGTTGCAGTTGATATGGTTGAAGAAAAAGACGGAAAATATTTTGCAAAGGACGACGGTGAAGAACTGGAACGCGTAATTGCAAAAATGTCTAAGTCGCTCAAAAATGTTGTAAATCCTGACGAAATGATTCAGAACTACGGAGCCGACTCAGTTCGCATGTATGAAATGTTCATGGGACCACTTACAGTTTCTAAGCCATGGAATACACAGGGACTCATTGGTGTAAACCGCTTCCTCGATAAAATCTGGAACGTTTCTGAAAAACCAATGACTGACATTGACATTAAGGGCAAGCTGGACAAAGATCTGGCAGCTCTTCGCAAGACTTATGCAAAAACTGTAAAAAAGGTAACAGAAGATACAAACAATCTGGACTTTAACGTTGCCATTTCACAGATGATGATTTTCATCAACGAAGCAAGCAAATTTGATTCACTTCCAAAAGCTATGTGGGAAGGATTCGTACTGATGCTTTCTCCATACGCACCACACCTTGGTGAAGAATTGTGGGAAAAACTCGGTCACAAAGAATCAAACGCTTACGAAAAATGGCCAGAATTCAGCGAAGAATTCTGCAAGGAAGATTCAAAAGAATATCCTGTAATGATCAACGGTAAGCTCCGCGACAAGTTCGAAGCTGCAGCAGACGCAGACAGTGCAACTCTTGAAGCAATGGCAAAAGAAACCGAAGGTTTCAAAAAGTTCACAGAAGGAAAGACAGTTGCAAAGCTTATTGTTGTACCTGGAAAACTTGTTAACGTTGTAGTTAAGTAAAAAACAAAAACAGCTGCAGTGATTTCGACAAGCTCAATCAGCGCAGCTGTTTTCATTAAAAAGGTGGTTAGGCAAAACTTCCGCGGTGGTTGAGCAGGCTCAACCACCTTTTTTTGTCTGTAGATTACACTACTTTTTCCATTCTTCTATAAACTCCAGCATAAACTGCTGCACGTCACTGAACCACTTTTTCTGAAAATTGCAGGCTTCCACGCCAACATATCTGAAATGCCAGCATTCCCAGCGGTAGCCGGTTACATCCTCATAGCCTTTTGGAAAACTCAAACTCCAGCCGTATTTTGCAGCATTCTTGTAAACCCATGCACCTGCAGCAGTTTTATCAAAGGCATCGTCAACTGGTGCAAAATCCAGAGCCAGTCCCAGCTGATGCTGACTTGTTCCAGGTCTTGCACTCTCCCGCTCCGCTTCTTCAAGACCATCAACCTTTACCCAGTAATCAAACAGATTTTTCTGATAGTCGTAGCTTCTGTAGGTTGAACTTACTGTCAGCATGATTCCGTCTTTTTTTGCGGCCTGTGCCAGAGTCTTCAAGGCTTCAAAAGCTTCAGGACGAAGGCTTAGATTGTTTTTGTTGATGTAATAGTCGTTGTTTTTTACCAGAGAAATAAGTCCTTTTGGAACATAATCTGCGCTAACTGTATGTTTTTTATCTATCAAATAAAATGGCGACAAATCAGCAGAAGAAAACTGTTTTTCAGATTCCAAAACCATATGCAAGTCGGCAAGAAATTCTTCAGGATTTCCGTTTGGAATTGCATCCTTTGCACGCTGACTCATTGATGAAAGCACCCGACCAAGTTTTTCAACCTCTGGAGAAGTCCTTGCAAAACCTGCCGCCATAAGTCCCATCAAAATAATTGCAAATATGTTTTTTTTCATAGTTTACCTCAAAAAAAATAAGCGGCAGTTCAGATTTTCTCAACTACCGCCTGCTTATAAATACAACAAACTTAAATCATCTCAGTTACAGAGTGAATGAAATGGAAAATGTTGTAGAATCCAGTATCTTCAATGGCCTGTCGGACAGCAGGTGAAGGATTCATCAGATAAAGCTTGCGGCCTGCATCTTCTGCATCATTAAAAGTAGCCATTACAAGCCCAACACCAACAGAATCAATTTCCTCCACATCAGAAAGGTCGAATACAAGATTTGTGCGCTTTATCTGTTCAAAAGCTTTTTCCTGCAATTCTGCAGAAGTATATGTGGTAATTGCCCCAGCCAATTCATAAAGAATATAGTTGGCACCGTTTTTTTCAGTAATCGAAAGAGCATCCATTTTTCTAGTCTCCTATTTCAAAAGTTTCAGAGAGAAAATACTTACGTCATCATCAAGTTCTTTTGAAAGGAAGTTGATCAACGAATCGTAAGCGGCACGAGCCATATTTTCAGCAGAAACAGATGTATTTTCAGCAATAGCCTTCTGAACACGGTCCTTGCCAAAAGGTTCACCACGAAGGGACTTGGAATCCAAAATACCGTCTGTTACAGCAAAAACAACGTCACCAGGATTGAGCTTAACCTTCTTTACTTTTAGATAAGGTCCAATATCCTTTACGAAGCCCAAAACATGCCCTTCTCCCTGAATTTCCATTACGTTGTTGTAAGCACGGTTGTAGAGGAACAAAGCTGGAACGGCACAGTTGATGTAGTAAATTGTATTTTCATTAAAATCAATCAATCCGAACACACCTTCAAAGAAAGTTCCCTTTGGAAGATTGTAACGGATGAACTGATTAACCTTTTCAACAAGAAGCTTAAAGTCCTTTGTTTCCTGCAAGAAGGTTCGGATTACAGACTTAACGATAACCATGGACATAGAAGCCGCAATACCCTTACCAGAAAGGTCACCCATTACAAAGATGTGGCGGTCTTCACTGAGCTTAATCAAGTCAATGAACTCACCACCAATGTTGTGGGCGTGAATCATCATAGTACCGTAATCGTAGCGCTTGTTTTTGATTGGATCCATGTTTCCCTGAATAGATCCGATGATCTGCTCAGACATACGGATTTCACGGTTTACAGTACCAACGATATCCTGGTTACCAATGTTCTTCATATAGTAACCAAGCACGAAGAAGTATGAATAAAGCTTTGTAAATACTTCATTATCGTAATCAGTGTAGATGTTTCCACCGGATTTCTGACCAAGTACAATCAAACCAAGAATATGACGACCTTCATTCAAGATGATGATGGCATCTGAACCTGTGCTGGCAAAAAGCTCCAGCAAGTCCTTACGGATATTTGAATAAAGCAAGCTGGATTCAACCTGGCTCTTCAAGACAATACGCTTATTCTGGTTCAAAATCGAGTCGAACAAGCGGCCCTTGATTGAAACCTTAAGGTGTTTTTCTTCAGGCAGATCATATACAGAATCCAGATCTTCGTTTCCGCTTTCAATAAGAATACGCATGAATGACATACCGATGTTGCGCTTGAAGATTTCCTGCATGTTTCGGACAATGTTTTCAGGGTCATCAGAAAAGTCGAAGTTTGAAAGATCTTCCTCGAACCGGGCCGCATACTGCTGGGTACGGAAACCAACTCGTCTGTCAAAGAATTTGATGAACTGGTATGTTGCGGCAACCAGAGCAGAAATAACAGCCAGAAGATAAACATAGAAGCGAACAGGATGCATCATATGAATTGGCCAGAGTCCTGCAAATGCAATTCCGGCAATAATTGCAGGAATGATATAACAGGCAAATCCCCTTACAAAGAATGCACCGATAGAATTTATGTCATAAAGGAAGTTGATTACAATCGCACGAACAACAACCCACTGAGCAAGTACAAAAGGAGCCATGAACAAGGTTGAGAACATTGCAACACGGTTGTTTGCCTTTGAGATTACGAACAGACCAGCCCAACCCAGGAAGCAGGCAATGGCATTAAGAATTGTCTTCTGGTGATCCAATCGTCCTTCACGGGTTTCAGAACGCAGGAGCATTATAAGAATGGCAAAAGCCGGTACAACAACAAAGATAATTGCACGGTAAAGGTCGAACCAGTTATATGGAAGCAATCGTGAAAGGTTGCCGTAGAAAATCGACATAGATTCTACGTTAAGACCGATGAAGTTTGTAACTGTAACACCAGTAAAGTGGAAGAATACAGCCCAAACACACCAGACAGAACCACCGATACCAGCAAGTCTGATGAAAAGATTTCGTTCAACCAGCGGATACATAATGCAGTAAATACTGAAATTGATTATGTAGATGCCAAAGAGAGCATAAACCAATTCACCCATAACAGAAGTGAAGCTGCTTGGTGCAGTTCCAGAAGTTGCAATTGTAACAGAAAGCACACCACAGGCAGCAGCAAGAAGAACGTTAAGTGAAATTACAGGGCTGGAACCTTCACCACCGGTCTTTGAGTCAGTGTAAAGGGCAAGCCACGAAAGAAAAAGCGTAAAAGCAATGTTCAAAACCGCGTATATCATCTGTTACCTCTGGATTTTTGCTACGAGCATTGTAAGGTCATCGTGAAGCCTTGTATCCGCATTGTAAGACATAACGAGATCAACCATATCTTTGATGAATTCCTCTGGAGTCTTTGATGCGCTGGCCTTGATTGTATCTGTAAAGAGCTGAGTGTCACCCAACTCAATTTTATCTTCATTCATTACTTCAGAAATACCGTCTGAAGCCATCATAATCAGGTCACCAGAGAAAAGTCTCTGCTCAGAAACCTTGATATCCTCCAGATCAATAGGAATGATTCCAACGATGGAACAGTTTGATGAAAGCGACTTGATTCTGTAACCTTCAGGAGAACGAGTTACAACGATAGGATCAGACATGGAAGCATTTACATAAGTGATCTTCATTTTTTCAGTATCAACGATACCAATGAAAAGTACAGTATATTTATCCTGAAGATGCATGCTCTTGATAGCCGAGTCAATAGCAACGATCATTCCAGGCAAGTCTTCCTTGTTTTCCTTAATCTTAACAGTGTTCATTACCAGACCCATTACAAGAGCCGCAGCAAGCCCCTTACCAGATACGTCACCAAGCATGAGAAGAGTCTTGTGCTCGTCGATTGGAAGAACAGTGTAGTAGTCACCGGAAACGTTGATCAAAGGACGGAAGTAAGCACCCAGCTGAAGTCCCTTGATTTCAGGCATTTTTGGTGGAAGGAAGGATTTCTGCGCATCAGCAAGCTGTTCCCATTCATTTGAAAGAGAAGAAATTTCAGAAAGAGAAGAAATGATGCGGGAACGGTTCTGGAAACGACAGAACTCTTCATAGAGCTTTGTATAAATTTCGCTGTCAAAAAGATATGTATAGCGGTTGAAGATGTAGAAATGTTCCTCATCACTGGCAAAGAAGAATCCACGAGCCTTTTTACGGTCTTCAACCAGTCCAAGGTTGTCACCAAAGAAGTTTATAGGTTCATGCCAGCTGGCAGTAAAGTTCTGAGCAAGCTTGTCCAGAATTTTTGGATCAGTCGTCATCTTACTAGTACTGTTATAAAGAACATAGTTTGAATCACGGTCAACATAAAGAACGGCACAGTCAGCCTGCTCTTCCAGAATTTCAGCAACAGCCAGCTTAAAATCATCCAGAGAATAGCAGAAACGAAGCCTTTCAATAAATTTTGAGATATAAGCCGTAGCACCATTTGACATTACGTGCTTTTCGATACGCTCCTTGTAAGTCAAATAAATTGTAATACTTGTAAACAAAAGGAGGGCAAATACAGTTGACGTAACTACAATTGGGAACAGGTTGGAATATTCCACGTAGTCCGTAAGCCTGATCTGTGGCGCAAGGTAGGTCGCAATAAAGATGAATGAAATGGCGGCAATAACATTGATAGTAATCAACGCAGCTCGTCGTCTGGCCTTATACATATACACTCCTTTTAAAAGAAAGAGATAGTTTTCTACATATTATATCGGCAGAAAAGTCCATTATGTTGAATTTTAAGATAAATTCAAAACAAAATAAAGAAAAACCGCAATTCTTAAAGATGAACTGAATTAGTACTCTTCTGATTTTCTTTCACGGCGTTCACGTTTGAATCCGCCCTCTCTTTTAAAACCGCCTTCTCGTCTTGCAGGGCGTTCAGAAGAATCTCCGTCACGCTTAAAGAATTTTCTTGCACCGCCTGAACTTTTTCCTGTTTTTTCTGTGGCAACGCTTACACGGATTCTGCGGCCGTCAATTTCCTTTCCGTTCATTCCGCCAATGGCACGCTCAGCTCTGATTTCGTCTTCAATTTCTACAAATCCAAAGCCCTTTGACTGCTCCGTGAATTTATCCTTAATCAAAGAAACTGAAGCAACCTCCGCGTAGTTTGAAAAAGCTTCCTTAAGTGTTTCTTCTGTTGTGTTATAGCTCAAATTTCCTACATAAAGTTTCATTTTTAATACCTCATTTTTATTTTAGCATATCTTTCATAATCTTATAACTGCTTCCACAATTATGGCAGACTACTTCAATTGGTTCAGGGTCGTGGGCAATTATGTCTTCCACTTCGGCTTTTGGCAGATGCTTGATGTGCTGAACGTAGTAGTCCATGTTGCAAGGACAGTCAAAGACAATGTCACGGTTCAAAACTGCCGACGGGTTGAACTCACGGAAAAGACCGTAGATCACGTCCTCCATGTCACCGCCGTCAGCAAACCATTTACCGATGCTTGGCATTGCAGTAAAGGCGTTCTCAACTTTCTGAATCAGCACGCTTTCCTGATGGAGCCTTTCTTCCTCAGAAATATTTTCTTTCTTAGCATAGCCGCCGTTTCCAGGCATGTGCTGAATGAACATTCCACCGGCACCGATTACACGTCCCTTTTCATCAAACTGAATGCTGGTGTTGAAGGCTGTGTGAGTCTGCTCGCTCTGATCAAAATACCAGGCCAGATCCTTTGCAATATTCTTGTACATGATTTCAACAGTACCCACCTGAGCCTGCTTCATTCCTTCACCGATTCTGGAAATGGTTACAGTTCCATCCCCAAGAAACGGAGACAAATCCCAGTTTTCCAAAGGCTTATCGATTGGAATGTGGTTCTGCATAAGATAGCCGCGGACATAACCGGTGGAATCAGCTTCAACAGAAAATCCCGCAGCAGGACCATTTGTGTCATATCTGAAGGTAAGATGCTCTCTGCCTTTCATTGTAGGAACCAGAAGCGCGCCACAGAGCATTGCCTGCCCCAAAACCATTGTTTCCAAAATTCCCAGATTGTGCTGAACACGCATCTGGTTCACAAGTCTTGTGCCGTTAAAAAATGCACCGCGGAACTGACCGTCGGCCATAACAAAAATAGTCATCTCATCCTTGTGAATTGAATCCAGGTGCTTGAGCAAATCTTTATCTGAAATAGGAGCTTTAATCATTCTTTTATTCTACCGTATTAGAAAAAAATTGAAAATCTAATGTTTTGATTATAGAATAAAAAGGATATGAATAATAAGACTAAGTTTCCATTTTTAATGCTTGTAGCAATCATTGCCTGCGTTGCAGCTGAAATTCTTCTAAAAAAATTCACACAAACTGATTCTGCCTTTGCCATTGGAACGGCAATCATAGCATTGGTGATATTTTTCTCCTATTATATTTTCGTTCACCTTCAGATTCGTCATCTTTCAAATTATATAGATTCAGTTTATCAGGGTGACTTTTCACGCAGAAACAAGGTTCACACACCAGCGAGGGAACTTCAGAAGCTCAGTGAAAAGCTGCAGGAATTTATCGGTGGCCGTCTGGACAAGCTTCTTCATCAGCTCAAACTTAACGTAATCCACACTCAGGACAATTCCAACGAATTTCTGGCAAAGGTTCAGGATGCAGTTACAAATTCATCACGAATCTCGCTTGGTGCCGACTACATCCACGAAAAAGTAAAGAATCTTGAACGCCTTGAAAATTCAGCAATCTCAGAAAATCAGGAAATCGGAAAAAACATTACGGAATATCGTCAGCGGGTTCAGCAGCAGGCAGAAGAAATTCAGCAAACCGGAATAATCATTGAAAAAGTCGGTCAGGCTCTGAATGAAAAAATCGTTGAATTGAACAGCAAGAAACAGTCCTCGTCACAGCTTCAGAGCGTAACTGAAAACGGTGCGGCCCTTGTAAAGACAACTGTTGCAGACGTAGAAAAAATCAGCAAGGGCATCGTTCTTCTGAACCAGACAATTTCCCTGATTGCCTCTGTTGCCAGTGAAACAAACCTTCTTGCCATGAACGCATCAATTGAAGCAGCACACGCAGGAGATGCAGGCCGGGGATTTGCTGTAGTTGCGGACGAAATCAGAAAGCTTAGTGAACAGACTGCAGGCCATGTAAAGGAAATCACTTCTTCACTTAAACAGATGACAAATTTCATCAGCAATGCCTCTGAATCAAGTAAAAAAGCCGGAATTGCCTTTGGAGAAATTTCTGCTCAGGTTACGGACTTCATCACATCTTTTGAACAGGTAATTGACGACTATGGAGTTGTAGTTCAGCGAAACAAAGAAATCAACGCCCACTTCTCTTCTGTTTCTGAAGGTGAAAAAGTTGTTTCCCGTCAGGTTGAAAGCATTTCAGACAGCATTGACAAAAACAACCAGAGCCTTGAAGGAATCGAAGAATGTGTCAGTGAAATTTCGGACATCGTAAAACAGAACACAACAGAAGCTCTGGCCATGAGCCGCAGTCAGGATCCAATTTATGTAAATGCTGTTGCAAACGGTAAGAACCTTGAGGAAATCCGCCGCGACATTGACTTCTTCAAGCTTACAAATGTTTCTGAACAAGTATGGACAGCGGACAAAAGCGAGCTTTGGATTGTTATTGAAGCAATGTATGCTCACCTTGACTGGACCGTCCTTCTCCTTGAATATCTCCACGGCAATTCCAAAACGATCACAAATTATGTTGAGCAGGGCACTTCGGACTTTGACAAATGGCTTTACGGTGACGGAACTCAAAAGTATGGCCGTATGCCGAATATGATTCAGCTTAAAGAACTTAACGAAGAGCTTCGAATGAAGGCCCTCACTTTGATCAAACTGGTGGATGCAGGCCGAGAAAAAGAAGCAACATTGGAATTCTCAGAAGTGCTTGAACTCAGCCGAAAGATGGTGATTGAAATGAACGCCGTAAAGAAACATATTCTGATGAATCTGGTAAACAAGGAAGGCCTTGAAGAATTTGCAATCCATCACAGTTCAGATACTTCTGTCGCTAATCCAAAAATCGCAGCTAAACCAAAAAATTTGGATGAAGTTGAAGAAATTGAAGATGTTGATGATATGGAAGAGATTGAAGAAGCTGATTCAGCAGAAGAGCTTGAAGATCTGGAAGAAATTTAAATTTAATTGAAAAGAGCCTGATTTTTCATTAAACTTGTAGCGATTATTTTTTGAATTTTTGGAGAAAAATCATGGCTACACCATTAGAGAATTATCTTTCTTCTTGCGGCAACAAACCAACTGCTGCAATGTGTGCTTACGTTGCTAATCTTCAGCAGGTTGCAACTGTAAATCCTTCAATCGCTGCTGACGTTGTAAACGAAATCGAAAACCAGCGCTCACACCTTAAGCTCATCGCTTCTGAAAACTACTGTTCACTGGCAGTTCAGGCAGCAATGGGAAACCTTCTTACAGACAAATATGCTGAAGGCTATCCAGAACACCGCTACTATGGTGGCTGTGTAAACGTTGACTCTGTAGAAATGACAGCAGCCCGCGAAGCAGAAGCCCTTTTTGGTGCAGACTATGCATACGTTCAGCCACACTCAGGCGCTGACACAAATCTGGTTGCATACTGGGCAATTCTTTCTGCAAAGGTTGAAACACCAACTTTGGAAGAACTTGGTGTAAAATCACTCAACGATCTTACAGAAGAACAGTTCACAGAACTCCGCAAACGCTTCGGAAACCAGAAATTGATGGGTCTGGACTACTCTTGCGGTGGCCACCTTACACACGGTTACAAAATGAACGTTTCTGCCCGCATGTTTGAATCTCATCCATACGGCGTTGATGAAAAAACAGGTCTCCTGGACTACGATGCAATCGAAAAGCAGGCAATGGAAGTTAAACCTCTCATCCTTTTGACTGGTTATTCAGCTTATCCAAGAGCAATCAACTTTAAACGTTTCCGCGAAATCGCAGACAAAGTTGGAGCAGTTCTCATGGTAGATATGTCACACTTCGCAGGTCTCGTTGCTGGTAAAGTGTTCACAGGCGATGAAGATCCAGTAAAATGGGCAGACATCGTTACAACAACAACACACAAAACACTCCGTGGTCCACGCGGTGCCATGATTCTCTGTAAGAAAGAATTTGCTGACTACGTAAACAAGGGTTGTCCAATGGTTTTGGGTGGTCCACTTCCACACGTAATGGCTGCAAAAGCTTTGGCTTTCAAAGAAGCAAACACAAAGGAATATCAGGATTACGCAGCACAGGTTGTTGCAAACTCTAAGGCTCTGGCTAAAGAACTTCAGGCTCTTGGCGTTCGTCTCCAGACAGACGGTACAGACAACCACCTTATGCTTGCTGACGTAACATCTTACGGCCTTACAGGTAAACAGGCTGAAGCTGCAATGTTCCAGGCTGGTGTTACAGTTAACGCAAACGCACTTCCTTATGACAAGAACGGTGCATGGTATACTTCAGGTCTCCGCCTTGGTACTCCAGCCCTCACAACTTTGGGAATGAAAGAAGAAGAAATGAAAGAAGTTGCTTCAATCATCGACCAGGTTCTCAAGGGAACAAAACCAGGCGTTACAAAAGACGGAAAACCAGCTAAGCTCAAGATTGAGCTCGACCCAGCAGTAAAAGAAGCTGCTTCAAAGAGAGTTCAGGCACTTTTGAGCAAGTTCGTTCTCTACCCAGAATTGGATTTGGATTTCTTGAAGAAAGAATTTTGCAAATAAAATTGCGGCACGGATGCCGCAGAAATTTTTAACTGAAATGCAAGGATTGCCATTTGGCAATTCTTGTTAGGACAGGATGTCCGTGAATTCTGTCGCTAACGCTCCACAAGAAATGCAAAACATTTCTTGACAAATAAAATTGCGGCACGGATGCCGCAGAAATTTTTAACTGAAATGCAAGGATTGCCATCTGGCAATTCTTGTTAGGACAGGACAGAATATCCGTGGAGACTGCGTGTTTGAAATCTTTCAGAGAAAATCAAACAATGCAGTTTCCTGTTCTGCATCTTACTGAGCACCTTCGTAAGCAATTGCTTTTGCAACAGCGGCCCAGTTTCTTTCAACAACCTCATAGTCTTTCTGATTGATATAAGGTCTCTGTGCGGCCATAGGATCCATTCCTGCCATTCCCATAGCCTTGTACATTTCCATGGCACCACTTTTTTCTACAGTGAGAACACCAACACATCGGCCAAGCATTGCATATTTTTCTACTGCGTCTGTACCGGTAAAGCCATATTTTGCAAGAATTTTTTCAGCTTTCAAATAATCGGCTTTTTTTGAAATGTAACCCTGGTTTTCAGCACCATCTCCAAAAGCCTTTTCCATATCAGCGGAAATAGAATTGAAATGTTTTGCAAAATTCTGCACATCTTTGTCTGTAAGACCTGTTGATTTTGCATTCTGTGCATAAAGGGCAGCAGTCATAAAAACTGTCAGAACTAATAAAATAATTTTTTTCATTTATATCACTCCTAAAAGATGTTTTGATATTCTATCATGGAAATTTAAAAAAGAAAAAAGAATATTCTATTATGAAGCAAAAACAGTCCTCAACTCTCCAGTCTTCTACCGTTCTCCCATTCCGCCTTGAACTATGCGAATTTTTGAGACAACATCATAGTCTGAGAATTCACAGTTCAGGATTTTGATGGCATTGTCCACGATTCCCTTTGTGCTGGCGATTCCCTGCAACGTGATCTTCTTGTCTTCAACTTCGGCCTTCATTGAGTCAATGTCGATGAAATACACGAATCGAAGCATATTGATGATTTTCTGACCAAGCAGCAATTCACCCAGGACTTCATCACCTTTGTGTTCCCGTTCTGAAGTTGCCACAGCTTTTGTAAAACCGATGATGGCCTGTGCACAGGAAGTCACGTCTGAAATACTGGTGTTCAGCAAAAGATTCTGCTCCCTTGCCTGACGGATATCAGCATCAAAATAATATTTTATGAAGTTGTACTGTTTTTTGTCTGACCTGATTATTTTTCTTGCAGCAGTCTGAAGCGAAATTCCGTCTTTTTCTGCCAGCTTTCTGATTCTGTCCTCAGCATCCTCAAAAACCCGGACAGAAACATGATTTTCAATTCCTTCCAGAATAAAGCAGGCACCACGGCCTTCAATTACACAGTTTCCTTCCTCGGCAATTGTAAGAATCGCAGTCTTAAGATAGTAAAGATATTCATCATTGTACTTTGAAAGTGCAGAAAAAATTCCAGGACGAACCTCATCATAATTCTTGATTTTTTCTTCAGGACAGCCCAGCTCAATTATTTTTTTGTAAACGGCATTACGGTCATAAAGCTTATAGCCCAGTTTTTCAGCAACCATCTGCGCAATCTCATCACCGCCAGAAAAATATTGTCGAGAAATTGTTATTACAGCCATAGGTGAACCTCCTGATGAAATCGTTTTTTTCTGCTAAAAATTGTATCACAAGTCTAAAAGAAATGGTAAAATAAATTTATGAAAAAATTAATTCTTAACCTGGCACTTATCTCAATATTTTTTGTATTTGCATCCTGTTCATCCGTTCCAAAGGAAATTCCAATGGAACTTACAGCACAGGAACTCATTCAGAAAGGACAGGACGCCTTTGAATCCGGCAATTACAAGGCTGCCCTCTGCTACTACAATGCCGTTACAGAACGCTATGCCGATGCACTTCCAATTTATGCAGAAGCAAGCTACGAAATCGGACACATCTACATAAAAGAAAAGGACTACGAAAAGGCTTCCGTAATCCTGAACGAAGTTGTTTCACTTTATGCCCACACAGCACCAGGTGAAATTCCAGGTGCCTATGAAAAACTGGCAAAGCTGGAACTTGCTAAAATTCCAGCAAAAAACTAACGGCCTCTTTCTGATTTGTCATCAGGCACGATAATTGTGTCGATGACAATTCCTTTCTGTTTTGCGATTGTTTCAACCAGATCCTTTGAGAATTTTCCAAGACCTCTTGGCTTTGGATGAGGTTCAGCATCACCAATCAGAATAATTTTTCTGTAAGCGTCATATCGCCATTTATAAAAATCCATTGAAGCATACAGAGCCTCATAAACTGCTTCAGGAATATCTCCGCCTTCCTTTCCAAGAATCTTCACTTCATTCAGATTTTTCTTAAAATATTCAACATTCTCAGTAAAATCATAGCGGCGGACAGGAAGATCCATATATCTGTAAGTGTCACCGTAATCACGATAAAGCAAAAGTCCCAGTCTAAGGCTCTCAAATTCCTTCACTTTTTCAATAAGCTCTGGAATCCACACTTCCTTAAGCTCCTGCATGTCGTCTTTCATTGAACCGGTTGTATCAATGGCAAACACCACATCAACCTTCTTTTTTGGTGAAATTGAATCCAGGGCCTTCATCACATCTGCAGGAAGAAATTTTGGTCCTTTTGAAAAATACATTTCACCATTTCCAAAATCTGCGATTTCCTTGAATTTCTCAGCGGCAATGGAATTGTAGTTGTCCGTAAGAATGATTACTTCAGGTTCCTCAATCGGATCTGGCTCTGGTTCTGGAACTGGTGCAGGAGGTGCAGGTGGAACTACAGGTGCAGGAACAGGTTTTTCAATCACTACAGGAGCTGGTTTTGGTTTTCTTCTTATTACAGGTGCGCCAAAATCGAACATAAAGGCATTGTCAGCATATTCTCCAGTGTAGTCTCCATATTTTTTGCTGAAAGAGCGAATGTTGATGAAGGTTCCACGGTCAATCTGAACAGTACCGTTTCTGGTCCAGGGATAACCGTATGCAATTTCTGAAGGAATATAAATATGAAAGGCCTGACCGAAAATTTCATCAGCTTCTGCAGTGGAATCAATGAGGCTGTATCTTGCATATTTTGAATCCAGAACCTTTCCATTCAGATAACGAATTTCGTCTCCGTTAACAGGATTGTATTCCAAGGCTCTGTAAGCGTAATTGTCTTCTTTTCCTTCAGGATCCTTTGTCGTTTCAACAAGCATGACAGATTCAATTCCCGGTTTCTTCCTTATATAAAGATGATATCCACCGGCAGTTTTAAAATCATTGCCCTTGTCAGCTTCAATACGAATGTCCTGACTCAATATCAACATATCTTCAGCTGCAAAAACTGAAGAAAAACAACAAAAACATACTAAAAAGAAAACAAAAAACTTTTTCATACTTAGAAATTCGGCTGTTTGCATTGTTGAAATTAGTCAAAACTGTGGTATACTTTAAACAATTAGAGATTTTAGAAATTTTAAGAAAAGAAGAAAGAAAAAAATGGAAGCCGAAAATCAGTTCACATCAGTAGACCTCAGTGAATTTTTTGAAGAAGAAAAACCAACCGGTGAAGAAATTGACACTGGTATCGTCGTTTTCACTGAAAAACAGCGGGAAATGGTAGTTGAGCTTCGTGCAAAACTTGCAGAAACAGACGTAGAGCACCTGGAGCTGCTGAACAAAAGAATCGAAGACTTAAAGCAGCTGGCATTGGCTATTGCGAACTTCCCTTCACTTTTGGAACGGGCAGATCTTACAGTTGGTTCACGAACACCTCAGTCCCTGATTGAGTCACTCATAAACTCAACCCGTGAAGGTGACACAACCCTTCAGCTGCCATCTAAAGCAACTCTTGGCAAAGGATTTCTTGTTTCAAAGCTTCATACATTCTCCTCACTGGAAAAACTTTCAAAAAATGCAGGTTTTGAGGATAAATTCAACAGAGCATTCCACGATGAGACAGTTTCAATGATGTTTCTGCTTCTTGCAGAGGATGTCTACCTGAATTTGATTCGTGACACTTCTCTTTCCATGGATTCCCGCCGCCAGCTGGCTCTTTCCTTACTTTTGCTTTGGGAACATCGTGCCGACCAGAACATTTCAGATATTTCACCTGTATTGCAGTCCGTATGGAAGGCCCGTTCAAGACTTGCGCCGGCTTTTGGGACTATGATGGGTACCAGCGAGCTTATTATGATTTCATTTCAGCTGGACGACCAGTGGAGCGAATTCATCAAGACTCAGCTTGGAACACCTGATGTAAACCAGGCTATGGAAGAATTTTTGTTCGGAATTTCATACGAGCAGATAACAAAGCTTAAATCCATTCTTAAGGAACAGGGAATCGGTGCAATTGGCCGTGATGAAGTTTCATCATTCTTGGGTGCAGACGTTAAGACAGATGTCAGCGAAGATTACCGCGATTTCTACCAGCAGTACACACTTCGAAGAGACAATGCCCGCGCCAGAAAGCGTCTGAATATTCCGGGCCCGCACAAAACACTGGAAGACCACTTCATCAGCTTTGTAATGGAAAAGAATCGCGAAAAACAGAACAACGACAATCTTCGATAATCCGGAATTTTATTTAAGGTTGTTTTAAAAAATTGAAGACAACCGGACATTATCGGCATGTTTTCATTTGACCATTAGACTATATTGGGTTAAAATTATCTTTATGGGTATTGCTACAAGTCAACAGCTTACAAAATATTACGACCAGTATCGCGACACAGAAGTAACTTTCACAAAGGACATAATCCGTGCATTGGGCTTGGATCCAAGACAGGTGTATATTAAGTGCAACGGTGGTCAGTGGCCTTGTATCATTAATTCCACATCTTTTATGGCTGCAAAAATTATCGTCGGAACTAAAGGCGGAGCTTTTGCTGCATTGGCCAACAAAGACAATCAGAATCAGACTGTAAACCTGCGCTTCTGTTTTTCAGAACAGGACAAGGACATAATCACATTCCTGGTTTCAGCCAGGGTTGCAAAAATGCAGCCTTACATGAATTCCAAGGATCTTGTTGTAGTTACTCTTCAGTTTACTCAGCGTCCGCCTGATGATTTGATTGAAATCGTAGGAAGACTTCTTGAAGCAAATGCAAATGCGATTCGCCGCAGAGAAGAAAGGGTTGTAATCAATGAAGACAGCAAACGAAAGCTTGGACTCACAAAGGAAGAATGTGTTGTAATCGTTCAAGGTGTTCCAAGACATTGTGTTCTCAGAGACATTTCATTCTCTGGTGCAAAAGTTCTCCTTATCGGTCTGTCACAGTTCCTTGCAAACAAGCCTTCTGTCCTCAGACTTGAATTTGACGAGCCGCAGGAAGTAGTTTCAATCAATGGTATGATTGTTTCTGCAGATTTGATTCAGGGAAGAAAAGACATCTGTGCAGTCAGCATTAAATTTGACGAAACATCAATTCCATTGCCATTCAAACTGCACTTAAACAACTACCTTACTGCAGTACGCAAAACACAGCTTTCAGTTACAGATCAGCTGGCCGCAGCAAAGGCAGCACATGTACAGCAGGCTCAGGCAGCGGCAAAAGCTCAACCACAGGCAAATGCACAGCAGCCGTCACCAGCATCCCCTGCTCCAGCTCAGCCTGCTTCCCCAGCACAAACGGAATAGGAAAACATGAATCCAGTATCACCATTAGACTCAATTTATTTCATAAACTTGCCGGAGGATTTTAAACTCTCCTCTCAGGCAATGCATTTGGACACAACAATTCCTCTGCCAGTACAAAAAAAAGATTCTGATGCTCCTGGCACTTTTGACATGAAGGAACTCACTCAGGAACAGATTCTTGCAGGTCTCCTTACAGTAATGGCATATGATCCAAAGCATGAGCACATTCTCTACTATCGCTCAATCTTAAAATCAGCACGCCCGGACATTAAAAAGGAACTGATGGAAGCGGCTATTCTCAAAGCAAAGAACGAAGACTGGGAATTGGCTGAAGAAATTTTCAGAGGATTGCGCGGTTTTGATCCAGAAGACATGATTACAGTTCTGAACATGGCGCTTTTCTTTGATCAGCGTGCAGATTCATACAGACGCTCAGGGCTTATTGACGATGCCAACGCATATGATGAGGACGCCCAGAACTATTACCGCGAAGCACTTGAAGCAGAACCACCAATGCCAGACGCATTCTTTAACGCAGGCTTCTTCAATCTTAAAAAGCGCAAGTATGGTGAAGCAAAGGACAATTTTGAAACATACCTTGCCCTTACCTGCGATATCAGCGATGAAGAACTGGGAGAAAACGGACTTTACAAGAAGAACCGTGCTCAGGAACTCATAAACGATATTTCAAACCGCAACATGGAAGACGACCACTTTAAGGCTGCCTATGACTTCATCAGCAATGGTGAAGAAGAAAAAGGACTTGAAGAAATCAGACTTTTCATTCAGAAGAATCCTCATGTCTGGAACGCATGGTTCATGCTTGGATGGGGTTTAAGAAAACTGGGCAGATTTGAAGATGCAAAGGCTGCATTTGAAAAAGCCCTTACCTGTGACAGCGGAGATACCAGCGACACTTACAACGAGCTGGCAATCTGTCTTTTGGAAACAGGAGACCTGGCCGGTGCAAAGAAGATTCTTGAAAAGGCTCTCGCTAAGGACAGCGAAAACACAAAGATTATTTCAAATTTGGGATACGTTGCGCTTAAGGAAGGAAATCCTGCAGTTGCGGCAAGCTACTTCCAGACTGTTCTGGAAATTGATCCTGATGACAAGATTGCTGCAATGGAGCTTTTAAAACTTGAGGTCTAAGGTGTCACCCACCTTTATTCCTGTTTTTTCATACCAGCCCTGAGGCACTTCAAGAGCATATCGAACGCTGACGGTGCTGGTAATTCCCGCCTCGCTGAAGGGTTTCATATCGTAGATATTTCTGATTTTTCCAGAATAATCGATGTAAGCAATTGAAAGCGGATGCGGAGTGTTTTTCATCCAGAAATTCAGAATCTGATCACGCTCAAATATGAACAGCATTCCAGTACCATCGGGAATGTGTTTTCTGAACATAAAGCCCCTGTTTCTCTCCTCTACTTTTTTTGCAATTTCAGCCTTTACAGTAATTTCAGTCCCGTCGGCTTTTGTGATTTTTAGATTTTTGACAGGAAGTTCCGTTGCTGAACAGGCCGTAAGCATAAGGGCAAGCAAACAGAACAGAAATAAATTCTTCAGTATTCTTTTCATGGTAAAAATTCCTAACAGCAAGTACAGTTTTTATATGTAGATTTCGAACAAGCACGACAACGAGTGTACTTGTCGAGTACGCTCAAAATGACAGATCGAATCAAATCCGTAATGACAAATGAACTAAGTTCGAAAAGACATGTTACAGAGAATCAAGGAATGCGTCTCTGGCTTTTTCGCCGGTGGTCTTTTCTATGTTGGACTTGTCCTTTTTGTCTTTGAAAGACTTTGCATCAACATATTTTAAAGTAAGGGGACGCTCCAGTGTCATAATTACAGAAGAATCCTGCCACAAGGATTTGTTTGGATTGAGTTCCTTTGGCTGACCATATTTTTCACACAACTTTGAGAAAATTGAATAATGGTCAATCTTGGAATTCTTCATGTTGATTGTGATTATATAAAGCTTTTCATCGGCAAACTGAAAATAACAGCGGTCCAAAAACGAATAGTCCGCCCCGGAAGCATCGGTTTCAATCAAAATCTGGCCATCACTTGGAGAAAGAGAAACATCCCTGTCACCACGGTAGCAGAACTGCAGATCTTTTTTAAGCTCGGACTTAAGCTCATCCAGCGACATTCCAAGATGAATCTTAGAAAAACCGTCAGGAAGTGCAAAGGTTGAGAAAACTGAAAACAAAACTGCTGCAAATGCTGCTAATTTTTTCATCTGGTTCCTGTTATTTCTGTGTTGTGGCCTGCTGTTTTGCAATCTGCTTTCTGTAGAAGGCTGCCTGTTTTACCAATTCAAGACAATCCGGAATGAAAATCTTGCCGCCGTTGATTTTGATGAGGCTGGAATTCTGGAATGAATAGATGTGGCGCATCTGATCCTGTTTTTTCAGACCGCACATTGTAGCAATATCTTCAACTGTAAGAGTTGTCTGGTACTGAGTGCCTTTCTTAAGTTCGATTCTGTTCTTTTCAACCTGAAGAGCCAGCATGTCTGTCATTTTTGCAACAGGATTTCCACCCAGCAAAGAGTTTGCAAGCTGACGGTTCATAGACCAGAGACGGTCTGCCAGCATTGTTGTAAGGCGGGAAACCAGCTGAGGCTGTGTGGCAACCATCTGATTGAAGTTCGATTTGTTGATTGTCATAAGACGGCAGTCATCTGTGGCAATAGCAGAAGCTGAGCGAGGTTTATTTTCAAGCAAAGCCATTTCACCGAACATATCACCTTTTTTGAGAATTGCCAGTGTTACTTCTGTTCCGTCTACAATCTTGGAAATCTTGACTGTACCGTCCTGAATGATGAACATATCTGCTCCACCCTGAGACTCTGACATAATCATTGTTCCCTTAGGGTAAACACGCAGCAAATCCTGATTAGATTCAAGATAAACGGCCTTTGAAGATTTTCTGAGAGCCGCAAACAGCTTCATTGCCTTTTCTGCCTGTGGACCAGTCTTGCACAGTTTGATGAACTGGTAGTATGCAAAGGCTGCAATATCGTACTGCTTCTGGTTGTAATAGTATTCCGCAACATTGTAAATCTGAACAGGCTGTTCTGTTGAAGAATTCTTGAGGGTCTGCTTCATCAGTGTTTCGTTCAGAACACGCATTCGGTGTGCGAAGGTGCGGATGATTTTCATAGCTACAGGTGTGTTTTTTTCAATAAGCTCTGGATACTGGTCACGCTTAACAGAAATTGCAACAACGTCGGACATGGCAACAACAGTTTCAATCTGAGAATGGCCGGACATGCTGGAAATAACGCCGATGAAGTCTCCAGGTCCAAGAACCTCTGGAGGTGTGCCAGGAATTTCGTTCTGGTGAACAATCTTTACGTGGCCGCTTTGAATGATGTAGAAGCGGTCAGTATCTTCCTTGCCCTCAACGAGAATATAAGTGTCTTTTCTAAAATTTACAAATGATAACTGAAGCATGTTTTCCACCCGTTAGCTTTATTATATCAAAAAAAACATTGTCTTTCATAGTATCGGAAAATCCCAGGTGGAAATTGAGTGCAAAGTAATTTTCTCACTTTTTCTCTTCCAATTGAACATAAGCAAAAATTGGAATAAAATTGAAGAAATGTGTTAGGGATTGTAGCAACGCGAAGCGATGTTTTGTGGCGGTGGTTGAGCTTGTCGAAACAACCAGAACAAAACATTGAAGGCTAAAGCCGGAATTGCGGAAAGCCCGACGGCGTAAGCCGTAACACCCACTTTCTTTTTTTTCAGAGGACGATTATGGCACTTAAACTTTACAACACAATGGGTCATGCAATGCAGGAATTCAAACCTATCAGGGAGAATTTCGTTGGCTTTTATGGATGCGGCCCTACGGTTTACAACTATGCTCACATCGGAAACCTTCGTGCATACGTTTTTCTGGACATTCTCGACAAAACCCTGCAGTACCTTGGATATGACATCAAGCACGTAATGAACATCACGGATGTTGGACACCTTACTGGAGACGGTGATGACGGTGAAGACAAAATGAAAAAATCTGCAGCTGAACGCCACCAGTCCGTTCTGGAAGTTGCACAGTTCTATACAGAAGCCTTCATGAAGGACATTGACGCCCTGAACATCCGCCATCCTGATGTAATCTGTAAGGCAACCGAACACATCAATGAGATGATTGAACTTATCAAAAAAATCGAAGCCAACGGTCACACTTACATGGCTGGTGGAAACCTTTATTTTGATATTTCAACTTATTCTGACTACACAAAGCTTGCAAACCTTAATCTTGAAGACCTTGTTGCAGGTGCCGGAAAGCGTAAGGTTGCTGTTGTTGATGAAAATAAAAAGAATCCGGGAGACTTTGTTCTCTGGTTCACAAAATCTAAATTTGAAGATCAGGCAATGACATGGGATTCACCTTGGGGCCGGGGATATCCTGGCTGGCATATTGAATGTTCAGCTATGTCTATGAAATATCTTGGAAAGCATTTTGACATTCATACAGGCGGAATTGACCATGTTCCTGTCACCATACAAATGAAATTGCTCAGAGTGAAGGTTCATTCTCAGAAGAAGACAGAAAGGAAGGACCTTGGGTTAATTACTGGCTCCACAATGAATTCCTTATTCTTGAAGGCGGAAAAATGTCCAAGTCTTCAGGAAATTTCATCACTTTGCAGACACCACTTCCAGAAAACAAGGGCTATTCTTTAAAAGATAAGGGATATGAACCTTTGGACTACAGATTCTTCCTTTTGGGCGGCCACTACAGAAAACCTCTGGTTTATTCAGCAAATGGAATGGACTCTGCAAAACAGGGCCGTGCCGCATTGAATTCAAGAATCGCAAAACTGATTCAGAAGGCAAATGATGAAGAAAAGGCAGGTCTTACAAAAGAAAACTATGCTGAAATTCTTGGCAAGATGAAGGTTGAGTCTGAAAATCTTGTACGCTTTAAGGAAGGTCTTGAAAACGATCTGGCAACTCCAATTGCACTTTCTGCACTTCAGAAAGAATCAAATGGAAAAGGCAGAAAGGCTCTGGACGCTTTGGCTGCAATTTTTGAAATGGACAAGGTCATTTCGCTGGATGTGATTAAATACGGTTTTGAAGCTTTGGCTCAGCAGACTTCTGCAAATTCACCTGCCGCAGATGACCATGCAGGAGATCCTGAGGCTGAAGAAATCACAGCTCTTGTACTTGCAAGAACAGAAGCTAAAAAAGCCAAGGACTTTGCAAAGGCTGACCAGATTCGCAACGATCTTGCTGCAAGGGGCATCACAATAATCGATACTCCAACCGGCCCAACCTGGAAACGTAATTAAATTTTTTTTGTAACTTTTTTTTATAATGCTTGTTTGTTTGTATGAGGAAGGGGATCATGCTGGACTTACAGAACAATAGAACATATGACGCTGCAAATCCGGCTGATTTCAGGGCCATTTACAATGAGACATTCACCCTGCTCTACAGAGTTGCATGGCGCGTTGTAAATGAGGAAGAGGCAGCTGAGGACCTGGTTCACGACTCCTACATCAAGGCCAGCGAAAAGAAGATGGTGTTTCCTTCAATGGATGATGCCAAATTCTGGCTTATCAGAGTTGTAAAGAACGCCAGCCTGAACTATGCCAAGAGAAAGCTTCGTGAAGCAAAGGCTTATCACAAGGCTCTCTACGAAGGCAAGAAGGTTGCAGAAAGTGCCGACACAAATCTTCTTAAAGAGGACGCAAAACGGATTGCCCTTGAAGCCCTCAACAAACTTCCAAAAAGTCTCCGTGAAGTGCTCATTCTTCGTGAGTATGGTGACTTAAACTACAAGGAAATCGGCAAGGTGCTTGGAATCACTGAAGGCAATGTAAAGATTCGAATGTTCCGTGCCAGAGAACAGCTTGAAAAATTACTGGGGGCTGATGATGTCTACATCTCCTGAAAAAGACCTGCATTCCGTTTACATTGACGGAGAAATGCCAGAAAAATATGTTTCTCAATATAAGGCGGCAGTTGAGGCTGATCCAGCGGCAAAAGCTGAGTTTGAAAAAATGCAGTCCCTTCACAATATTCTGCAGGAAGATGCAAAATCAAAGACCGTAGACCAGAGTTTCGCGGACAAAAGCTTTGAAAGACTTCAGAGCAGAATGAGCTACTCCAGAACAATCAGCGTAACCAAGAAATCCTATGTAATTCCATTTGCAAAATATGCTTCAAGCTTTGCAGCAGCGGCGGCGGTTTTTGCCGTTGTATTTATTCCAATGCACAACAAGGCTGTTTCAGATGCAGGTGCAAAAGAAGTTGCCGCCATCGAAATCAAGACAGAAAACAACATTCAGCCAATTTCAGAAAAGCAGGTTGTAATCGACGGTTCAATCCGTTCAGAAAGCCTGTCTCAGGGAATTGCATTGGCTTCACTCAAAAAATCAGATCAGGCATCTGAAGAAGCGGCTGCTCAGAACGACACAAACCTTCAGAACTTCATTCTGGAAGAACCACAAAGAGAATTGATTGAACAGAAGACTGTAAGAGCTTCAGCTATGGTTTCAGGAGGCAGAAGAGGCGGATTCAGACATTCACTTCCTTCAGTTGATCCTTTCAGACCAAATTTTTCTGCTCCTCCAAGAAGAATGTCTGTTCCAAATTTCCAGGAAATGAGTAATAATTTAGAAGATACTCAGAAGCAGCAGTAAAATTCCTGCTGCCGGAAAGATGCAGGAAACTGACTTTGAAACTTAAAGAAACCTTATCACTTATTTTTCGCAAATATTCTTCAATCAGATTTTTTCTATTGATAGCTCTTGTTTTGATGGCTCTGGTAATTTTGACCTTTGCAACAGTAAAGGCAAAAAAAGTTCCGTCAATTGCAACCGTCATTCCTTCTGTTGGCTCACCAGGGGACACAATGGTAATCCGTGGAACCAATTTTGGCTCAACCCGCGGTTCCAGCTGTGTTGAAATCGGCGGCAGCAGAATTACGGCTTCCAGCTACATTGTTTGGACAGACAGCCTCATTAAGCTTGTTCTTCCTTCAAATGTTCAGGACGGACTCATCGTTGTTCACACTCAGGCAGGTCGTTCTAAACCCGGATTTTTTGCAAATGAAACCGGCATTCCTGTAGCTGTTCCAAAAGATGCAAAGACAACTTCTCCAACAATTGCTTCAATCTCACCTGCAACCGGCGGATACGGAACTTTGATCACAATTACCGGTTCAAATTTCGGTTCAATCAGGGGCAACAGCCAGGTTTTGTTCTCTGCAGCACGAGATGATGCGGACATGGCACAACAGACAGCAGGTGACACAACAGGAGAAATGGATCTTCAGTTTATTCCTGCCAGCATGACTGATTTTGACTACGAATACTGGAGCGACAATGAAATCCGCGTGAGAATTCCTGATGGAGCTGCTTCAGGCCCTCTTGTGATTGCTTCAGACAAAGGAAAAAGCAACACCTATGGAATGGAAGTCACTGTTTCAAAGGAAAACAAATTCTTCCATTCCCGAAAAACATACGTAATTCAAGTAAATGCAGATATTGAAAACATCAACTCAAAGAACAGCACCAGCATCACTTTGAGAATGCCAAAACCAGTAGTTTCAGCAAGCCAGCCAATGGCAACTTTAACAGAATGCATTCCGGAGCCTGTTTTGGAAGACTTCAGAAATACCGTTGTGTACAAGTTTGAGCTGGCTAAATCAAATTCTGCAAACAGAAAGACACGGTATCAGCAGAGTTACATCGTCTCAACATACGCCGTGGACACAAACCTTTCCTCAAAACTGGTTCGCCAATATTCTGAAAAGGAACGACAGATTTTCAAGGTTTTCACTCAGGCAGACAATCTTGTGGCCAGCGAAAATGCAGAAATAATCGAACTGGCAAAAAAAATCACAGGAAAGGAAAAGAATCCATTCAACAAGGCAAAGCTGATTTACACATACATCCTGCAGAACTACAAACTCAAGGACAAGCTTAGAAAATCAGATTATTCTCCAATGGATCTTCTGAAAAATAAAGACGGAGATGCCTATGACTTTTCTATTTTCTACGCCGCACTTCTCCGCGCATCTGGAATTCCTGCAAATCCTGTAAGCGGAATTCTGGTAGATTCAGAACTGAACGCACAGAACCACTGGTGGAACGAAATTTATTTTGAAGGCTATGGCTGGGTTCCGGCAGACATTGCACTGGGATTTGGAATGGAATACAAATCATTTAAAGCTGTGGAAAATTCTGCGGAATTCTATTTTGGAAATCTGGACGGTCAGCATATTGCTTTTTCACGGGGATGGAACGAACTGAAGCAGACAATTTCTGACAACAGCAAAATCGTTTACAGACCAAAAACTTATGCATTACAATCAATATGGGAAGAATCCAGCGAGGGAAACGTGAACTACAGCTCCCTTTGGAACAATCCTGTTGTACTTGGAATTTACTAAAACTATTTGGAGGTTATTTATATGTCTACTAAAGTTTTGTCAGTTGGAGGCTCAATTGTAGCTCCGGAATATCCTGACGTTGATTTTGTTTCTAAATTTGTTGAAATGGTAAAGGACTTTCTTGCAAAGAATCCTGAAGACCGTCTTATTCTGGTTGTAGGCGGCGGCGGACCTGCAAGAATTTACCAGAAGGCATTCCGTGATGTAACAGGAACAGCTCCAGATGCAGGAACAGATGCTGCAGACTGGATCGGAATCATGGCAACTCGTCTGAACGCACAGTTTGTAAAGGCAAGCTTTGGCGATTTGTGCAAGGAAGCAGTTGTGACAGATCCAACAGTTGCAAATGAATTCACAGGAAAAATTCTGGTTGCTGCAGGATGGAAGCCAGGTTTTTCAACAGACAATGATGCAGTTCTTCTTGCTGAAAAATTCAACGCAGACACTGTTGTAAATTTGAGCAACACTGAAAAGGTTTACACAGACGACCCAAGAAAAAATCCAGATGCAAAGCCATTGGACGAAATCTCTTGGGCTGATTTTAGAAAAATGGTTGGTGATGAATGGGTTCCAGGCAAAAACTGTCCGTTTGATCCAATCGCTTCAAAGAAAGCTGAAAGCATGAAGCTGGTTGTAATCTGTGCAGGCGGCAAAAATATCGAAAACACCCGCGCAATTCTTGAAGGAAAATCTTACACAGGAACAACAATAAAATAACTAGAAATTTTCCAGTTCGCTTAGAAGATTGTCCAACTTAAAGCCGTATTCCTTGTCGGTGGCCCAGGTGCCTGCCAGCTCGAATACGGTTTTTGCATTTCTGGTCTTGTGCGGCCAGCTGTATCGCGGATCCACAAGAGGATTATTCAGCTCAACTTCTGCCGTGGTTGCATAGGCCTGCAAGTGCTGAATATGGGCGCGTACACCAATTTCCATTGTCTCAAAAATTTCTCCGGGATGTTCTGGTCCCATTGCTCCAAGTCCACAAAAGTTGTTCCATTCAGGCTGAACCAGATTACCGTATCGCAGAAAACCAGTTTCCAGGCACATCTGAACAAAAGCTGCATCTGAATTTATGTTTTCCATTGCCGCTTCAGCCACGTAAACTTCCGCCATTTTTAAGATTTCAGTTTTTCCATACTCAGGATTGTGTGAAATGAAAAAATCTGCCAGCTGAACAGGACTTTTAATTCCAGTACCCAACAGTTCTCTTGAACAAGGCTCCACATGCTTTGTGGAAACACAGGCAGAAAAAGCAAAGATCACAGCACAAATCGCTGAAAAAACTCCAAAATGTTTAATTTTTAAATTCCTCATAAAAAAATTATCGGAATTTTTGCATTTTTTCTGAAAAATACTGCCGAAACTGAACATTTTTTTCTACTTATATAATGAGGAATTTTATTTCAAAAAACGAAAAAAGGTAGAAGATGGAAAATCAAATTAAAGACAAAATCGGAGTGCGGGAACTTACTTTGCAGAATGGAATCAGCTATCCAAGCAATGAGGAGCTTTTGATGATGGTACTGGGTTCCGGAACAAAACAGCTGCCAATAGAACCGCTTTCTCAAAAAGTGCTGGAAGCTGTAATGAAGTCAAATCCCGAAAATCTTGTGGAAAATCTCTTGAAGATAAACGGAATCGGACCAAACAAAGCCCTTTCCATTGCATCGGCACTGGAGCTGGGACGAAGACTGAACAGAAAGCCTCAGTGTGCGCTAAAAACTCCACGGGATGTAATTCCATACATTCAAAATTACGCAGTCCAGAACACGGAACATTTCATCTGCGTCAGCTTGAACGGAGCAAAAGAAATAATCTCTATTAGGGTAATCTGCACTGGTTCAGGAAATATGGCCATAATGCGGCCTGCTGAAGTTTTCATAGAAGCAATAAAAGAGCACGCCTCGGCTGTTGTTTTGAGCCATAATCATCCTGCAGGAAATCCAGCTCCTTCACAAGATGACATAAACACAACAAAACGGCTGTATGCGGCATCTTATCTGCTGGGAATAACAATGGTTGATCACATAATCATCACAAGAAACGGCCATTTCAGTTTTCTGGAACACGGTTTGCTTGATAAATTTGACAAAGAGATGGATTCGCAATAGTTTAAAAGCATGAATTCAAGACTGATTTTTATATTGTCCGCTGTTTTTTTTCTACTCTTCTCTGCACCTGCTTTTTCAGAACCTCTTTTAAGTGAGGAAAATGTGGAAATAGCAGAAGACAAAACTGAAATTTCAATTCGCTGCAACACAGCAAAGGCCTCTGTCTACATAAACGGAGAGTATCAGGGAAAAACTGAGCTTAAGATAAAAAATCTTCGGGAAGGCACATACAGTCTTAAAGTCACAAAAAAAGGCCACAAGTCTGAAGAATATGAGATTCAGGTGGAAAAAGGTCTTCGTCAGAACTTTTATGTTGAGCTGAAAAAAAGTATAATGGAACTATGAAACTTTATTCAAAACTGCAACTTATAAAATCAACTTTTTTTGGAATTCTGGCGGGAATTGTATTTGCCGTTGCTGGATTTGCTTTTCTTTCAAAGACAGAAACAGAAGTAAAGCACGACGCACAGGTGGAAGTTTCTGAAGCTTCTGCAAATCAGAAGGATGGAACAGTTCAGACCCCAGATTCAAATAAAACTGCCCTTATTATTGAAGAAAAATCTTTTGATGAAAAAACATATACAGTGGCAGCCTCAAAGAATTCCTCACAGAATTTTGACTCAGCCTACACTCAGGATGAGCTTCAGAACATTTCTGTATACGAAAAATGCAATGAGGCCGTAGTTAACATCACCACTCAGGTCATGGGAGTAAACTGGTTTCTTGAACCGATTGTTCAGGACGGTGGTTCCGGTTCAGGCTCCATCATCGACAAACGCGGTTATGTAGTGACAAATGTTCATGTAATTTCAAATGCCAGCAAGATAAATATTTCTCTGGCAGACGGAACCTCATACGAAGGCGTTGTAATAGGAAAAGATGTTGAAAGCGACATTGCCGTAATAAAATTTGATCCTCCTGATAATGTTCAGCTTAAGACAATTGATTTTGGAGACTCGGACAAGCTTAAGGTTGGACAGAAAGTAATCGCTATTGGAAACCCATTTGCCCTTGAAAGAACCATGACAACCGGAATAATTTCAGGTCTTGGACGCCCGATTCAGGAAAGTTCAAATGTAATCATCAGAAACATGATTCAGACAGATGCAGCCATCAATCCAGGTAATTCTGGCGGCCCGCTTCTTGATACAAAAGGAAAAATGGTCGGAATCAACACAATGATCATTTCAAATTCAGGCAGTTCTGCGGGAATTGGATTTGCAGTTCCTGTAAGCACAGCCCGCAGAGTTGTGGAAGACCTTATCACCTACAGAAAAGTTCGCCGTGGTGTCATGAAAATCAAGCCGGTTCAGATGACTTCATCAATCGCAAGATATGCAGGAATCAAAATAAACTATGGCATTCTCGTAAGCCAGGTTGAGTCTGGTTCATCTGCAGACAAGTGCGGAATTCTTGGTGGAACGGAACAAGTTCAGTATGGAAGCCGCTTCAATCCGACTACGATTTATCTTGGCGGTGACATAATCACAAAAATCGACAATATTGATGTTCGAACATACGCAGATTACACAAGTGCACTGGAAGCAAAAAAACCGGGAGACACTGTTACAGTAACCGTATACAGAAATGACGAATACAAAAAACTGAAGGTAACTCTGGATTCCAGGGAATCGCAGCAGACTTCCCAGCAACAAACTGAAGGCTCAGGTTTATCTTCAAATTCGAGAACCGCTCTCTAAAATCGGAAAAGAAAAATGAAAAAATTACTCACACTGGCAGCTGCCCTTTTTGGTGCAATAAACGCTTATTCATTAAATCTCACATTTCCAGTTTCTGGACTTATGACCGTCTCTCCAAGACCTCAGCCTGTTTCAACAGAATGGAACGACAACTGGATTCTGGAAGCTTCAGCCTTTGAATACCATCACGGAATTGCAAGAGTTGCCGCGATGCTTTCGGAAATTTCTTATGTTGATGTTGCAGAGAATCCAAATGAAAATGAAGTCAAACTCAGCTACAAGGCATTGGGAATAAAAGAAAACGCAATGGAATTTCACTACAAGATAGATTATTCCACCCCTGTGCTTGGTGACAATCAGGCAGCCTTCAGTTTTGCTTCTAAACAAATCTCAGGGCCATCCGGAAACAAGACGCTGATTTTTGTAGTCATAAGAGGAACCCCTTTGAATGCAAACGAATGGATCTCAAATCTTGCCATCAGCGATTCAACACGAGCGGACACCATCATGCATGAGGGCTTCTACAGAACTATGGTTCAGGTTCAGAATGCACTTGTGTACTACATGCTCAAACAAAAAATCGATCCTGACGAGGCCTGTTTTTTGATTACAGGTCACAGCCGTGGAGCAGCAGTTGCAAATCTTCTTGGGGCAAGTCTTGTTGACCAGAGCATATTCAATTCTGAAAAAATGTTCGTTTACACATTCGCTGCACCAAACGTAACTCAGGCCGACGATGTAAACAACTACAAATATAACTTCATCTGGAATATCGTGAACGGTGAGGACATTGTTCCTACGGTTCCACCTTGCAGAAACAATTGGAAATTCAAAAAATACGGTCATATAATCACACTGCCGAACCGCTGGAACACGGATAAAGAACTGTACGACAAAAGCTATGTTCCAAGAATCAACAAATATTACAACATACTTTTGGAGCGTGACTATTGTCCATTCAAAAACGGAACCTTCATTCAGAGTGGAATAGCGCGTTTTCTTACCAGCTTCTACAAGGACGTTCATTCCTATTATTCAGGTACATTTAATCTGAGAAACCGTGGCGAAAAAATGATGTGGCAGATATTTCCAAAGGCCACTGAAAAAACAACGGCTGTCGTAAATGAACAGAATGAAAATCAGACAGAAAACGCACAGAACGAAAGCGATGGTATTTTCAACAGGCTGGCAGAAAGACTGAACGAATCAACAGACGGCGGAGTTGACTATGTGAAGAATGCCTTTGTTGATATGCACGCCTGCGAACTGTACCTTTCCTGCATGCTTGCATTGAATGAAAATGAAATTCGTTCTACATTAGGCAGCACTCAGATTATTCTGGACGGCTACTACGAATGTGCAATATTTGACTTTGATGGAAATCTTCTTGCGCAGGTACTGGATGGAGTAATTCAGTACAAAAACATAAAGGTTCCGATTGCTGCAATGCCACTGTTGGGAAAGAAAACAGTCATTGGTTTTCCTGCAAATGAAAATTTCAAAGTGCTGATATACAAACCAAGCCTCATTCCAACCATAATCCGCGCAACGGTTGAACAATATGACGTGGCAGGTTATCTGGTTCACACTTCAGAAAAACAGAACCTTTATCCACGGGAAGGAATCGGTCTGAGTTTTAAAGCAGGACAAGTGCTGCTTGAAGATGAACAGATTACAGCAAAAAAAATACACGGTCTTGAACTCAAAAAGCAGGTTCAAGAGGCAGGACTTGAACTTAACAAAAAATTTACAATTCAGCCTGAACTGAACATAGACATTGACCAGCACATTGGACTTGGAGTTCATTTTGGAACAAAAAACATTTATGGAAGCATTTTGACCCATCAGCCTCTTTCAAATTTTGGTGATATTTTTGAACTTTCGCCGGGAATTGGACATCAGCATCCTCTCTACGGAAACCTTATGCTGGATACAGAACTTTACACACGCTTCATTTACATTTTTGAAGATATCGAAGACAAGGGATTGAATCTTGTTCCTTCTTTGAGGCTTTCACTTTCATTTAAACCTGTCCATCGCTTTCAGATTTTTGTGGCAGGAGTATTTGACCTGAACATAAATGACTTTAACGACGGTGCATTCGACCAGGAAATACGAAAACAGAGAATCGGTTCCATCAACTTTGGAGATTCTGTGCATCTTGTGCCTTCAATTCGATTCGGTTTGAAATTCTAAAGGAATCAGAAATGAAAATTAACAGCATGATGATTCTGTGCAAGGTAGTGGACAATTTTGGAGACATCGGAGTTCTCTACCGTCTTGCAAAGGCTGTTTCAGATTTGCGTCCACAGCTTGAACTGGCACTGGTGGTAAGCAATCTGGAAAGTTTTAAGTCCATGGCAAAAGATGTGAATCCTTCAAAGGACATTCAGGAATTCCACTACAAGGATTCTGTCTGGAAAGTTGTAAAGTGGGATCTGGAAAACTGCACTCCGGACAAAAATTTCGTGATAAAAGCAGATAATTTGGAATTGAACATTGCAGATTATCCAGTGATAATTGAAGGATTTCAGTGCGGAAGACCAGACTGGCTTGAAAACAGCATTTTTTCCGAGGCCTTTACAAATCCTGTTCAAATTCTGAACCTGGATTATCTCACTGCTGAAGAATATGCTGACGACTTTCACCTTCTCAGAAGCGGCACCCGCAAGACCAACATCAAAAAACGTTTCTTCATGCCCGGATTCACTGAAAAAACCGGAGGTTTGATTTTTTCAAAAGGTGGGGGAAGTCTCCCCCTCGCTCCAAAGCAAAGCTTTTCCGCTACCCCCTCTGCGGGTTCAAACGCCACCCGCAAGGCCCGCTCCTTCTTGGGCCTTGACTTCAACACCCGCTCGTTCCTGGGTGTTGAAGTCAACACCTGCTCGGTTTTTAACATTTCATTTTTTTCATATGAAAGGAACTGTGTTCCAATAGTTCAGGCAATTCAGGAATTTCAGGATGAAATGCAGAGAAAGGACAAAAATTTTTCCGTTTGCGTAAATCTTGCTTCTGGAAAAGGACATGATCCTTTTATGAAGGCATATGAAGCAGCAGGAAAACCATTTAAAGTCCTGGAGCTGCCGTTTCTTCAGCAGGAAGAATGGGACTACCTTTTAACACAGATGAATTTCAACTTTATCCGGGGTGAAGATTCTCTTTCCAGAGCGGCTTTGAGCGGCATTCCTTATGTGTGGCATGCTTATATTCAGGATGAAGATTATCAGCTGGTAAAAGTGAACGCTTTGCTGGACAGAATGGAAGTTTTTTTTGATGAAGAACAATTCAGAGTTTTGAAGGAATATTGGAACAGCTACAACAAGTCCACAGCGGAAAACTTTGCGTTAGGGATCGTTGCGGAAACACCACAGCGCAGCGAGGAGTTGCAGCAAGAGCCCGGCGGAGCACCTTTAAGGTGCGAGGCAACGCCCAAAGAATTATTAAAAAAACTGCTGCACTACTCTGCTTTAAAGGAAAGTGGATTTACGGAAAGTTTCAGAAAATTCAGCGAAAAACTGATTTCAAACGGAAACCTGGCCCAGCACCTGCTTGATTTTATTGACAAACTTGAAATGTAGATTGCCGCAGTGATTTTGAGTCCTTGAAATTCTTGGAAAAACATTCTAAAATTACTAAATAAACATTCATACTATTTTTTTTGAGGTAACATATTATGTTGATGACAAACGAAATCAAAGTTGGAACAGCTTTCATGTATGAAGGTGCACCACTTATCGTTCAGAAGATGCTCGGACAGAAATCAGGACGCCAGGGTATGGTTACAAAGCTCCGCGTTGCAAACATCGTAACAGGAAGCACAATGGACCTCGGTCTTGATGCTGGTGAAAAATTCGAAGAAGTTGAATTGGTAGAAAAAGTTGTAAAACTTTCTTACATCGACGGAAACGATTTCCACTTCATGGATCAGGAAACTTACGATGACATCACTTTGGAAAAGGACTACCTCGGCGACAACGCTGGTTACATTTCTCCAGATGATGACTACGAAGTAAAAGTTACATACTACGAAGGAAAACCAGTTGGTGTTCGCCTTCCAATCCAGGTAACTCGCACAATCACTTACTGTGAACCAGGTGTTAAGGGTGATACTTCTGGTAAGTCTACAAAACCAGCTACACTTGATACAGGTATGGAAGTTAAAGTTCCATTGTTCTGTAACACAGATGACCGCATCGTAATCGATACACGCGACGGTTCATTCGTAGAAAGAGCTAAGAACTAAAAAAATGGCCACCATTTCTGAGGCCACTGAAAAAGTATCATTTTTGTCACCTCGACCGTAGTGGAGAGGTCTATAACTCATTATATTATAACGATTTATAGATTTCTCGACTTCGCTCGAAATGACAATTTAGGGAATTCTTTAGCAGCCACCATCCTTGGTGGCTATTTTTTTGAGATTCCGTAGGAATCTCGAATACAAACGGTCAATCCACACTTCGTTCAAGGGATTGACTCGCTTGTTTTTCAGGTTTAGCAATTGTAAACCTGAAATCCGCGTGGCAATCTTCACTACCAGCACAATTCAGCTTCAAAGCTTACTGTTCCGTCTTCCATTTTTCCGATTAAAATCAGTTTCTTAACTTCTTCATCAATCTTTCCGTAAACTGTCAGCTTCTGGCCGATTTTGGCTTCCTTTGCGTAGTTCAAACGGAAATCAGTAAAAGTCACATGGCGGAGCTGTTCTGGAAGAGCGTCTGCAACAAAGGCACCGTATCTGGCATTGTTTGTGTGGCCGTTTCCATCCAAATCTGAATACTTGATGATTCTTTCGTCAAAAACCTGCATTTCAGCTTCCTCTGGATGAGGAATTTTTCCGTACTTCATGCATTCATGGTCTTCAACTCTTGTAATTTCAGGACGCATTTCAAATTTCTTTGTAGGAATGATTCTTCGGCTGTCTGGATCAACAAGAATCCATGAACTGATTCCGCTTACAAGCTTTTCGCCTGTTTTGCTCTCAATTTCATATGCACGAACCAGCTGAAGCGGCTCTGGCTTTTCTTCCCAGGTTTTAAATACGATGGCTTCATTCTCCTTTGGCATTCTGTGGAAGTGGAAGGAAAGTCTGCTTACAAGAATCGCATAATGATTGTTGTAAAGAACATCTCTGCTCATTCCCTGCTGGTTGTAGTCTTCCACCGCACCGTCAGAGGTTATTTTAAGCAAATCATAAAGCGAAAGCTGCTTGTTGTCGTTTGCTTCGCAGAAATAAACCATTGTTTCAAAACGGAATTTACCGTCTTCATCTTTTCCCTGAATATACTGTGCCATTTTTATCCTCTTTTGAAATAAATTTTGAGTTTTATATATTTGTCCTAAATTCAGAAATAAACTGCGCTTCCACCGAAAACCTGCCAAAAATATCGTGGTGCAACAAGTTGCAGACAATTTTTTGTCAGAACTTCGGCTCCGCTCCATTTATTTCTTAGACATTTCGTGAAATTTTATAAAACTCTACATTCAATCAATAACATTATCCATCATATTAGACCATTTCTAAAGTGAAAAGTTGCAGATTTTTTCTGGTGGGGCGATTATGTGTGCTTTTTAACTTTTAGTTTTTTTGATTTAGTTCTATAATTTTTTCATGCTTTCTAAATTATTCTTTACCTGCAACGCAGTTCTTCCTGTTGTTCTTACAATTCTTGTTGGATATGTTCTTAAAAATTTAAAGGTTTTTCCGCAGGATTTTTTTAAACTGCTGAACAAACTTAGCTTCAGATGCTGCTTGCCTACGATGCTTTTCTACAATGTTTACAATGTTTCAAATCTTGGTGCCATCGCAAATTATGGCAAGGTTTGTGCATTCACTTTTGTTGCAATTCTTGGAACCTTTGTCATTGCCGCTGTTCTGTGCGGACTTTTTGTGAAGGATGTTCGGCAGAAAGGTGTAATGGTTCAGGCCGCATACCGCTCAAACAACGCAATCATCGGACTTTCCCTGGTAATTTCTCTGGTTGGAAACGAGTTTCAGGCAATTGCAGTAGCTTCAATCCTTTCTTCACTCTTCATTCCTCTTTTCAACATTCTGGCAGTTCTGAGCCTTACAATGTTTATGAAGGAAGAAGGAAAGAAATTTGATTTGCTCAGCATCTTAAAAAAAATCGCCACAAACCCACTGATCATTGGCTGCGGTTCAGGCTTTGTTTTCCTTGTGATCAGATACTTCATTCCAGAAACAACCTTTCTCAATGAAGAAGGAATTGAAATTACAAAAAAAGTGTTCACAATCAAGGACAACCTGCCCTTCCTGTACAGAACAATTCAGATGGTTGGAAGCTGCGCCACACCAGTAGCCCTGATTGCTCTTGGTGGAACCTTTACATTCAGCGCGGTGGCCAGATTAAAAAAGCTGATCACTATCGGTACACTGGCCAGGGTTCTGATTGTTCCTGTTTCAACATTGGTATGTGCTTATTTTTTTGGGTTCAGGGAAGTGGAATTTCCAGCACTCATCGCATTGTTCGGAACACCTACAGCCGTAAGCTCAGTTCCAATGGCAACAGAAATGAACAATGACGACGAACTGGCAGGACAGCTGGTGGTTTGGACAAGCATCCTAAGTGCATTCACCCTTTTTGGAATTATTTTTGCCTGTGCACAGGTGGGAATTTTTAAGGTGTAGACTTCTCCATTCCGCTGACGCTTCAGTCGAAGTGACATGTTGATACGAAAATGACACAATTCAGTCGAAGTAACATGTTGATATGAGATGACACAATTCAGTTGAAGTGACATGTTGATGTGAAATGACACAATTCACGCGAAGTGACAAGTTGATATGAATGAATAGTCTTAAAGTTCTTCGATGAAGTTCTGGGAATCTTCGCGCTTGAACACCATGATTGTCAGGTCATCGTCTCTTGGAGTGTCACCGATGAATTCATAAAGGCCGTCGATGATATCTTCAAGAATTGACTGTGCATTCTTTGCGTAACTGTCGCGAATTATTTTCTTTACAGTTTCCACCCCAAACTGCTCATGGTTGCTGTTCATGGCTTCTGTAAGTCCGTCAGTATAGCAGACCAGAATATCATCATTTCCCATTTTGAAGTCAATTGGCGGGAATGAAACTGCAATATCCTTGATTCCAATGGCTCCATAATGAGGTTCAGAAACAGAGTTTTCAATTTCTGCAATTATGTTGCTCTTAGAAGAATAAAGAATCGGATTTGGATGCCCCGCATTGGCCATTTCAATTACAACTTCATCCTTTTCGTCAAAATTTCCAAATCTGAACATAAGTCCTGTAAGATAATTCTCTACATTTCCCTTTGCATCAATAATCTGATCATTTGCTTCATACAGGGCTTCAGAAACAGGCCTACGGCGATCCCTGCATTCTTTAAAACAACGGAAAATTATGTTTTTGGCAAGCATTGTAATCAAGCTGGAAGAAATTCCGTGTCCAGAAACGTCAAAAAGCGAGAACCCGTGCAAATCTTCGCTGTCATTTTCGTGATAATAGTCGTAAAGGTCACCAGAAACCTTTGAACAAGGACTGTAACAGATTGCAATGTCCCATCCACGGAATTTTTTGTTTGGATATGGAAAATACTTTTGCTGAACGATTGCAGCCATTTCAAGATCAGCAATGGAACGACGCTTTTCAAATTCAAGCCTGTCATTGACTTCAATAAGGTGCTGGGTTTTGGCAATGACTTCGTTTTCAAGCTCAACATTGAGATATTCAGCCTGTTTTGCAAGTCCTGTGTATTCAATGATGAGGTGCACGAAGAAGGCAACAATCGTAAGCTGCCAGCCGTAAACAGTAAGGTATGGAACATCCAGCTTGTAAAATCCGTCTTTAATTATGAAATCCGCAATAATGGTAAGTGCAAGTGGAGTGAAAGAACTAAGGAAGATAATGTCTCTTTTAAGGCTAATTCTTTTGTACATGTGGATTCCAAGATAAACAAGTCCGAACATGATGTGAACGAGACAAAGTACCATTACAAACGGACAGACAGCCATCAAGGCATCGTAATCTGGGGCAACGGCACATACAAACTGTGAAAAAAGCAGAAGTCCAAGTCTTACCCTTTTGACAATTTTGTTTTCCTTTATTCTGAGATAGTGAATGTTGAAGGATGCAAGAAAGTAACAGATATCACACATGCTTCCACAAAGGAAAAGCTTTATGAACCATATATGAGGAAGAGCCGTTGTGGTATACCATGGAACTTCTTCTGCAAAGAAAGGAATTGTAAAAACCAATGAAACAAGATTTAAAATTGCAAATAAAAGCTTGTCCATTTCTTCCCTGCGGCGAAGCCATACAAGGAAAAACAGAATGAAAGCAGAGAACATACCGCCTTCAAACATTATGTACATTCTTGAATTGTTTGCCGTATATTGGTTTGCCAGCTGCTTGGCTTCATCCATTTTCATAACGAAAACTTTGTCTGAAATTGCACTGCGGCCGTGGCACCAGACTTTTAAAAGAAGTGTATTTTTTCCGTCCTGATTCAAAAGGCCTTCTGGAAATGAAAAATAGCTGGACGCATACATGTTGGAGCGTTCTTCAGGAGGAAAGGTTCCGCTGCTTCCAACATAACTTCCATTTAAATAAGTTTTGCAGGCATAGTGAAGGTAAGAAATCGCAAGTCCCAGAGACTCATTCTTTAATTCAGGTGAAATTTCAAAATCAGCCTTAAGCCAGATGTAAGAGCCTTTCATGCCTACCAGTCTGGCGATGTTTCTTCCATTGTGGACTTCGAATTTCTGAAAATCAATGTTCTGGGCTTCAATATTCTCTGGAGAACTTTCAGCATCGCAGGGAGCCCAGTACAATTCATCATGCAAATCAATTTTGATTTCTTCCTTCTTCATGTCGCAAGAAAACAGCGTAAAAAGAGAAAAAATGAATAGAATTGGAAGAAAACGATTTTTCATGTTCTAAGATTATAGCACAGAATAGAAGAAATGTTTAATGAAAATTCGCACTGTTACAAAAAATTATTCAGAAGCTTTTGAGTAGCCTTTGATGTACCTGCCGGTTCCGTAAAGAAATCCATTTCCCTTGTTTCTGAAAACCCAGAATTCTCTTTCTGTTTTGAACATTCCGTATTCCCAGCCATGGATTTCATTGTCCGGAAACATTATTTTCAGTTTTTTAAAATCCTTTTCCTGCGTAATTGAAAGAAAATTTTTTATACCATAGTTTTCTTCAGCAAGTTTTCTGCCAGTTTCAAGATCGTCAAAAGCAAAAATCCGAAGCAAAAGAGGATTGTTTCCGATTTTGATTTCAGTCATGGTGGATTTGTAAGCAGGTTTAGAGCTCTGTGAAAATAAAGGAAGGAGAAAAAGAAAAGTTAAAATCAGGAAAAGAAGTTTTTTCACATTAAATTTATCGGAAGGAAAGTGGAGAATGTGAATTTAACAATAAAAAGTCAACTCACCAAAATAATCCTTCCATTTTGAAAAAATCTGAAAAGTATTTGCTTCAATGTATCGACAAATATTGTTCAATGCTTTTTGCGGAATTTTCGATTTATTGTGAACAACTATCGTTTTACTTTCTTTAGTAATCCAAATTTTTGTTGCATTTTCTGACGGTATTCCTTCAGAAACATGAACATGTACAGGTTCTTTAGGATTTCCTTCATTTGTCCAAAAGTAAATTTTGAAACTCCCGATACTAAAGACCTGAGGCATTCAAGAATCCTCCGTTTTTTGAGAAATCAATTATTAGATGTGCATTTGACTCCATAAGTTTTTTGAAAAATTCCATTTCAGTTTCGGAATAGCCATAAACATCTTCCCATTCATACTCTGGCAACCAACAAGTGGCGTGTTTAAAACATAATTTTTCGTCAGGAGTTTCCATATAAACTTTTACACGGCCATCTGGCTGCATTTCAGAATGTACGATTTCCGTATTGTCATTTAATGTCATAAAAGAATAGACCATAAGAATTTCTCCTATGACAATATTTAAACATAGGACTGATAAAAAGTCATATTGAAGAATTAAATCATGGATGGGGATAGGTAGAAAGATTTTAAATGAAATTTTTATTGTTTAGACCTCTCCACTTCGCTCGAAATGACAGAAGGAGATTCCCGTGTCGAAGCACGAGAATGACATGGAGTTCAGAGCACCGGAATGACCAATGCCATAAACTTAAGCGGTGGTTGAGCTTGTCGAAACCACCATTCAAGGTCATTTCGACAAGCTCAATGACCGTAAATTAGTGGCATTGACGAGAATGACATGGAGTTCTGCGGGGTTTGGGGGCGCGAGCTCCCAGGCGAATGGGGTATGGAAGCAGACCTTGGGCTGCGACTAGGGGAAAGGCTTTTCCCCTATAAATTCCTAATTCCTCCTTCCTAATTCCTAATTTTCTTTCCTAATTCCAAATTTTCCTTTTTTGACTTAGAATATCTCCATGCGTAAATTTCAGGTAGTTAGTCCTTATGAACCTAGCGGTGACCAGGGACAGGCAATTGACAAACTGGCAGAAGGATTTTTGAGGGGCGACCGTTACCAGACTTTGAAAGGCGTTACTGGTTCTGGAAAAACTTTCACCATGGCCAAAATCATTGAGAAGGTTCAGAAGCCGACTTTGATTATTTCCCACAACAAGACCCTTTCAGCCCAGCTTTACAGGGAATTCAAGTCATTTTTTCCGAACAATGCGGTGGAATATTTTGTCTCTTACTACGACTATTACCAGCCTGAAGCTTATGTTCCGGCCCGTGACCTTTATATAGAAAAAGATGCGGCGGTAAACAAGGAAATCGACAACCTTCGAATCCGTGCAACCTATTCTTTGATGGAAAGGCGGGATGTTATTGTTGTTGCTACTGTCAGCTGCATTTACGGTCTTGGTATGCCTGAACTTTACAAGGACATGAGGGTTCACGTTTCAAAGGGTGAAATCCTCGACACAAGAAAATTTGCAGAAAGCCTGATTTCGATTCAGTACAGCCGGAACGATATGGCTATGGACAGGGGAAATTTCAGGATTCACGGTGATGTGATTGAAGTCTACCCTCCTTACATGGAAACCGACACTGCCTACAGAATTGAGCTGGATTTTGATGAAATTGTGAGAATCCGCCGATTTAATGTGATTACAAGGGAAATTGAAGAAGAACTGGACGAGCTTCAGATTTATCCTTCAAAGCACTTCGTTGTTCCTCACGAAGCATTGGTCAGCGCCACAGAAAGAATCCAGAAGGAACTGGACGAACGGCTGGAAACCTTGAATGCTCAGGGAAAGCTTCTGGAAGCTGAACGTCTTAAAACACGAACAACATACGACATTGAAATGATGAAGGAAATGGGTTACTGCTCTGGAATTGAAAATTATTCAGGGCCGATTTCAAACAGAAAGAGCGGTGAGCCTCCTGCAACCCTTCTCCACTATTTTCCTGATGATTTTTTGTGCCTTATTGATGAAGCCCATGTTTCAGTTCCTCAGATTGGTGCAATGTATGAAGGCGACAGAAGCAGAAAGCAGAATTTGATTGATTTTGGTTTCCGACTTCCTTCAGCCCTGGACAACAGGCCTCTTAAATTTGCTGAATTTGAAAAGAAGCTGAACCAGGTGATTTATGTCACTGCAACTCCTAGAAAAGAAGAAATCGCCCAGTCTACACAGGTGGTTGAGCAGATTATCCGTCCTACAGGTCTTCTGGATCCAATCGTTGACATTCGTCCAAGCGAAGGCCAGATGGAAGACATTTACAAGGAAGTTCAGGCCCGTGTTGAAAAGGGTGAAAGAAGCCTGATTTTGACTTTGACAAAGAAGATGGCGGAAGATTTGACTGACTATCTTTTGGGATTGAAGATGAAGGTTAAGTACATTCACTCTGAAATTGACACTTTTGAACGGGTTGAAATTTTAAAATCCCTGAGAACCGGTGAAATTGATGTTTTGATTGGAATCAACCTGCCTCGAGAAGGAATTGACCTTCCTGAAGTTTCCTTCATTGCAATTCTTGATGCTGATAAAATTGGCTTCCTGCGCTCTACCACAAGTTTGATTCAGATTATTGGCCGTGCTGCCCGAAATGAAAACGGAACTGTTGTAATGTACGCGGACAACATGACTCCTGCAATCAAGGAAGCAGTAACCGAAACAAAACGCCGCCGTGAAATTCAGCAGAAATACAATGAAGAGCACGGAATCACGCCTCACACCGTCAGCAAGGCTGTTCAGGACATTCTTGTAAGAGCCCAGAAAGATGCTGAAGAAAACGCAGAGGTTGAATTCAGCATGATCAAGAAAGGTGCAAATCTCTTTGACGCAAAGCAGCGTAAAAAGCTTATTGATGTGTTAAAGAAAGAAATGGCTGATTTTGCAGAAAGACTTGAATACGAGCAGGCCGCAGCAATCCGAGACCAGATCATGGAAATTGAAAGAACTTACGGAAAATAAATGCGACCTCCTGTCGCTGACGAGAATTGCCTTGCAATTCTCGCAATTTGTTCACGTCATGCCCCATCCGTGGGGCAATATTATTTAAAATAAAAAAATCCCGTGCTCGTAACAGAACACGGGTTTCATTTAACCGAAATTGATTAAATTAGTTAGCAGCTACTGGAGCGCCAGCGTTTGCAGGAACTACAGTGATTTTCTTTGTTACAAAACCAGAACGATAGCAGCGTGTGCAGATGTTCAAAGTTTCTGTTCTTCCGAAATCTTCTGTCTTAACCTTGATGATGTTTGGTCTCCATGTGTGGCGTGTGTGGTTGTATGATTTACTAACTCTGTTACCAGACTGAGAACCTTTACCGCAAATATCACAAACTCTAGACATGATTTATACCTACCTAAAATTAATTACTAAATAAGTTCAAATACTATAAGAAATTTCCAGCATAATGTCAATAAGCAGGAAAGTTATTTACAAAATTTGCATAAAAACAAAATCCAAATGCTAAGCCTCAATTTCAAGACCGTCATAAGCAGGCTCAACACTTCCACCCTTCCTGACAATTTCAGACAGCCCCGGATATTTTCCAAGATTTTCCGAAATGTATTTCTGAATTTCAACATGAGTTCTGTCGTGGCAAATATGGGTAAGCCAGGTATGAACTGCACCAATTCTTTCAGCATAACCAAGAGACTGCTCAAAATTACAGTGGGTCGGATGAGGACTTTCGCGAAGGGCATCAATTACAAGATGCTCAATTTTTCCACCGGCAGCCTTCACAAGCTCAATGGACCTGTCTGAAATCTGGCTGCAATCAGTCAAATAAACGATGGAAACATACTCACCATCAGCATTTTTGTTCCGCAAAATCCAGCCATAGTCAATCATGCTGCCGTGAAGCATTGGTACAGGAACAATTTCAAAGCTTCCGATTTTTATAGGATCCTCGTCTGTATGATTGTCGGCCGCAAGAAGATTCAGTTTTGGGATTCCGCCGCCAGCAGCCATTTTGTTGAACACATAGGGAAAAGTGAAGATGATTCTTTCAAGAGTTCCTGAATTCGCATAGATAGGAAGCCCCGCACCTTCAGTTTCCTTACAGCATAATCCATTGAATTCATGCGGAAGGCATCGTGCTCACTCATTGCAGGATTTTTTTGCCTACAAGCCAGCATTGCAGCAGGTTCCAGTTTTCTGTAGCTGAAGATTCTGAGATCATCCAGACCATAAATATGATCAGCGTGGGAATGTGTGAGAAGAACACCATCAAGCCGCTTAATTTTGTGTTTAAGGCACTGAATTCTGAATTCCGGACCGGTGTCGATTACAATGTTCGTTGTTTCAAAAGACTGTCCGTTTCCGCTGATTTCAGAATTTCCGCAATTTTCAACATAAACAGAACACCTGAGTCTGTTATCCCGAGGATCAGAAGAAGTGCAAACCGGACAAGAACAGCCGATCACAGGAATTCCGTGGCTGGTTCCTGTGCCCATAAAAGTCATTTTCATCACTTATACTATAGTGAAATTTTCACTGTTTTGAAAGAACGTTAAAGGCACATTCCGCCATCTTTTCATAGCCCTGTAAACTAGGATGAAGATGGTCGCCGCTGTCACAGCCCTTTGCAAAGGATTTTGGATTTTCCGGATTCTGAACAGCAAGATCAAAATCAATCACCCCGTTCACATTTTTGTTCTGCCGCATATATTCATTGAACTGATTCTTCAGCACTTCCCTAAAATCCGCATAGGTTCTCCAGCCCTCAATCGGAAGCAAAGTTCCAAGAAAAACCTTGTAGCCAAATTCTAGAGTCTTCTGAACATACCAGTCCATGCCGGCACAAAGTTCCTGAACCGAAGGCAAATCGCTCATAGGCCTGAACGGGTTCACTTCAGTTCCAACCGGATGAATTATATCATTGATTCCCTGCTGAATGATCACTGTATCAGCCCCGTCAGTTGGAAGCTCGTGGTCAAAGCGGTTCTTTCCCATAAGACCATAAGATTCGTAGGTTATGCAGGAATACTGTCGCAGGATTCTTGAACCGCTGGTAGCTCTTCTGATGACAGCAACATTGTTGATTCCTGCAGCCTCAAATTTTTGCTGAAGAAGGTCTGGCCAGTCCTGAGCTGTGATTGAGTCTCCATAGCAGACAATTGCCCTATTTTCCTGATTCGTGTGAACTGAAACATTGCTGAGAAAATAGCAGATGTTTGTCTTTCGAGAAATATTTATGTCAAATTCCGGAACCTCAGTACAGTCGCCCACAGCATATTTTCCGCCGGAAAGAGGTCCCTGCACGTAAACAGAAGAACGCAGCTGTGCACATTCCTTCAGATAAAAGCTTACAAAGATTGTTTCGCCCCGAACAACAGGAAGTTCAACTTCGTCAGAAACCGCATTTTTCCCTGCTTCAATTTTTACACAGTCATTTCCATCAAAAGAAACAGAATGAAACTTTCCCTGGCACAGAACCGTAGTCTTTTCAATCTGAATTGGTTCCGTGCCGCAGAAATTATCAAAGGTAAGTCTGATTTTATCCCCGTTGAAAGGACAGTGAATCGGATAACGGAGAGTGATGTTCTTGCCATAGCCTTCAGGACGGTTCTCAGAAATGGACATTGCATTGCCCCACATTGCCACCCATTTTGTGTATTCACAATTCATATCAAGCACCTTGTTCAAATCAGACACAACCTCACCGTGCCCCCCCCAGAATAAGTTGCAGCACATAATGCGATTGTCTTGTATTCCTTGTCATTATAGATTGAATAACCGTTCTTTAAAAGATATAATTTGATATGGAATCTCTAGAAATTGCAATTTTTAGAGATAACCTTATATGCGAGAGAATCTATGAAAACGAAGTTTTTAGAGATTCCTGGTATATTTTCAATTCATTTCAGAGGAAATAAAATGCCATATTCAGAACCAACCAACCTTGGAGTTATTGCTTGTCCGGGTGGTGCAGTTTTTGCTGATGAAGTAATTGCACACTTGCGCCACATGTATAAACATCGTTTTGCACTTAAGAGCGATGTAATTTCAAAGCGCTATAATCTTGAAAAGGAAAAACTGGTTCAGGACATCAACTTCCGCAACGACCTCGTTACATCTGATCTTGTTGTTCGTGGAGCTACAGACAAATATCGTCCGCCAAAGTTCAAGGTGGAGACACTCTTCACATGGTTTGCCAACGGTGAAGTTAAAGCTGAAATTCTTGAAAGCGTTCGCGGAAAGGACATCTACATTTTCCAGGATGCAGAAAACCACCAGCCAATTCCAATGAACGGTGGAAAAAACATGGTTACATTCTCTGTAAATGACCATGTAATGACATTGCTTGTAACAATCGACGCTGTTCAGCAGGCAGGAGCAAAATCTATCACATTGGTTCTCCCTGCATTCCCATACAGCCGCCAGCATAAAAAGAAGAGCCGTGAAGGTCTTACAGCTGCCCTTCTCTGCCACGTATACGAAATGAAGCAGGTTACAAGAATCATCACTCTTGATATTCATTCCCGCGAAATCGTAAACGCATTCAACACAGCATGCTTGGACAATCTCCACGCTTCTTACCAGATCATCCGCGAGCTTACAAAAGTTGTAAACTTCTCTGGTCCAGACAAGGAAGACGTTGTAGTTGTTTCTCCGGACACAGGTGCCATTGACCGCAACAAGTTCTACGCAACAGGTCTCAAAGTGCCTTTGGCAATGATCTACAAAGAGCGCGACTATTCTGTAGTAACACAGGATGCAAAAAATACAAACATCAAATCAATCAAGCTTCTTGGTGACGTAAAAGGAAAGGTTGCCTTCCTTGCTGATGATATGCTTGGTACTGGCGGTACATTGCTCAAAGCCATGCAGTTCCTTCAGGAGCAGGGTGCAACAAAGGTTATCGCTGCAGTTTCACTTCCATTCTTCACAGGAAATGCAATCGAGCTCTTTGACGAAGCATACAAGAAGGGACAGTTCTACAGAATCATCGGAACAAACGCTGTTTACCATCCGGACCTCAAGGACAAGGAATGGTTCATCAGCACAAATGTTTCCGGTCTCTTTGCAAACGTAATCACACGCATTCATCACAATCAGGGTCTTTCAGACTTGCTCGACAACCGCTCAATCATCGACAAGCTCATCAAGAAAGACAACGAAAAGGGTGAATAGCAAAAACAGAACTTTATTTTGTTTTAATGGGGATGTCTCAAAAGAAACAATTTGTCATTTCGACCGAAGTGGAGAAATCTACAGAGCTCTCGACCTTGTTCGAGGTGACATATTTTAACTTGTTAGACAACCCCATATTTTTTTATGCCAGATACTATTCTTTGCGTTGACATTGGAACATCTTCTCTTAAAGCGGCACTTATGACAGACAAAAAAGAGCCAGTTTTTGTTTCCCGCCAGAATTTTGTCACAGGTCACGCAGAGGAATGGTTACCGGCGCTAAAAAAGGCAGTTTCTGAACTTACACAAAAAAATCCAGACTACGGAATTGAAGCAATCTGCATCAGCGGCAACGGTCCAACCATTGTAGCTGAATCTGAAAATTTAAATGCAGAAAACAAAGGGTGTGCCGGCTTAAAGCCGTCGCTATGTCCACCCTTCGCTAACGCTCATTGCCCTGCGGGCAACTCCGGGGTTCCCAGCGCTCACACTTTCCAACCAATTACACTTCTTCACAACGAGCCAATCCCTTCCAGCCTGACCCTGCCTAAGACAAAATCCATTTTTATTCCGCGGCTTCTAGCATTCAAACAGCTGTACCCCACAGAATGGAACAAGGCAAGCAGAATATTTTCAGGGCCGGAATATCTTATCTACAAGCTTACAGGAAAGGCCCTTACAATTCTTCCAGAGGAACGCTTTGTTCCGGCCTACTGGACGCATGAAGAGCTTTTGCGCTGCGGATTTACTCAAAGAGACTCGGACAAGCTTCCGCCCTTTGTTAAATCTGGAAAATTTGCAGGACAAATTACTGCTGAAGCACAGGAACTTACAGGACTTTACATCGGCACTCTGGTTTTCTGCGGCGGCCCTGACTTTGCAGTTGCCCTGATTGGAACTGGAACAGTGCTTCCTGGAAAATTGTGCGACAGGGCCGGCTCCACAGAAGGATTGAATCTCTGCACAACAAAGCCGGTATTTGCAGAAGGTCTTCGCACATTACCGTCAGTTTCCACCGGTTTCTGGAATTTAGGCAAACTGCTTAAAGCCGGCGAAGACTTTGGTTCAGCGGTGGCACAGCTTAAGCAGGCCGCCGAAGCTTCAGGGGAATATTTTCCACAAGAGATGACAATCACCGGCGGCCAGGCACTGAACGAAAATTTAATTCAAGAAAAGGAAAAGCAAAGCGGCCTAAAAATCACTCCACAATACTGCACCGATGCAGAGCTTATCGGAGACCTGATTCTCGCCAGAATCGGACTTGGTGACTACGACGACATTGTGGAAGGCTGCTTTGCCATGGGACTATAGAACATGCAGACCTTCAACTTGCCCAAAAAAGCAAAAGTCTTAATTTTTGACATCGATTCAACCCTCTACACCTGCCAGAGTTATGCCCATGAGCAGATAGATTCCCAGGTACGCTACTGGGCTGAACTAAACGGAATCACAGCAGAAGAAGCCAGAAAAAAAGTTTCAGATTTCAGAAAAAAATGGGCACAGGAAAACAACGGTCAGAAAATCTCTTTGGGGAACCTGTTCACTCATTTTGGAGTTTCAATCGAAACCAGCATAGAATGGCGAAAGCGACTCTTTGATCCTGCAGAATATCTTCATCGGGACGAACCGCTGATCAGATCTCTTACAGAGCTTTCAAAAAACTACTATATGATCTGCGTTACCAACAATCCTGTGCTCCCTGCAAGAAAAACGCTGGAAGTAATAGGCATTTCAGAACTTTTTCCGGAAATTGTTGGACTGGACAGCTGCATGGCTTCAAAACCTTCTAAGAAGATTCTGGATCTGGCTTTGGAAATTTCAAGAAAGGCCACAGGCAAACAGATAGAATATTCAGAATGCATTTCCATTGGAGACCGCTATGACATTGACCTTGATCTGGCAATTCAGCTGGGAATGGGAGGAATTCTAGTAAGCGGAGCTGAAGAGGTCTGCAGACTGCCTGAGATTCTCTCAGAGACTTTTGCAGTTAGTTGAGTAAATGGCGAAAAACTGATACCCTAATACAATCTGATCCATTAGCTCAGCTGGATAGAGCGGTTGCCTCCTAAGCAACAGGTCGCACGTTCGACTCGTGTATGGGTCAAAAAAAAGCCCCTGACAACATGTTTATGAATTACAATTCTAAACAAAACCGTCAGGGGCTTTTTCGTTATTTACAAGATAATGTTTTTTTAGTCTCTTGTTACAAGCAAAGCAGCAAGTACGATCAGATGACCTGCAAATGTGTAGAGCCATGAAAGGAAATTGCCAAAGTTTCCGTTCAAAATATCTGCAATTACGATTGCAACAGCCCATACAATTACAATAATAAGCTTAAGGATTGTTCCAAGCTGGCCCATTCTGTCGCCGATAAAAAGCTGAAGAATGATGAAAATACCAGACAAAAGCTCAATTACACCGAATACAATTCCAAGAATCTTAGACATGTCGCCAGAAGAAAGCCCCTTCAAAGCTTTTGCAGCAAAGTCACCGCCACCCTGCAAAGCCCAGATACCGCCAACAGCAAGCATTACACCAACTGCCAGATTAAGAATTGTCCAAAAAAGTGAGCTTGATTTTTTTGCCATAATTTTTTCCTCCTTAAATTATGCTTTTATGCTCTATAAATTACCTGAAAGATCTGGCACACAACCCTTGAGCCTTCGTTAAAATCAAAGCCACAAAGATCAGCCTCGTCCTTCATATATTCAATTTGTTTTTCCCGCCACTGACTGAAATTCTCATCTTCACCTTCACGCTGAGCAAGATTCCAGCTTATATCACAGAATGGCAGAATGTTCACGTCAGTAACTTCAATTATGCACTTTGGATTTTTTTCACCGTCTTCAACAATGTAAACTTCACCACACACAGGAACAGGCTCTCGGTTCACAATATATGAATCAAAGGCTGAAAAAATCGCAGTTTTTCTGCCGCTGAGAATCAGGTTCAGCTTTTCCATTCCGTTAAAACCAGAATCCTCAAAGCAAAGTTCACCAGTAAAGCCAGCTTCTTCAGCTTTCTGTCCGGTCTTTGTAAGATACTCATTCCAATATTCAGAAGCCTTAGACATTTTCACCCCTCGAACTGCTGGCTAAAAGCATGATGAAAGCTACAATAATGAAAAGCGATGTGGCAATGTTCAAAAGCAGGAGAATTCCTTCAACGCCAAAACCAAAAAAAGGCAGATTTGTTGAACTGGCTACTCCAAGCTTTACCAAAAGTTCAAATACAATTGCCGCATATGAAAAAACTTCACCAGTAACAAGACACATCCAGCTGACATGACGGGTTTTGCTCCAAAGCATAATAGCAAGAAAAGCAATTATTCCGCCGGCAACCAGTTTTGCGATGAACAGAACCAAATCAGTTTGAGCCATAAGGATTCTTCTCCAATTTTCTGAAAGCCCCCAAAGCTGCACCAAATGGCACAATGCTAGGCTGGTTGTATTCAGGGCTGATTACAAGCTCACATTCCAGGCAGTGTTCTACAAATGCAGAATATTCGTCCTGTGAAATTTTTGGAAAAAGATATGGACCTTTACGAGTCCAGTATTTTGTAAGAATTTTGTCAAAGATGAACCAGTGTTTTTCCTCGCGCTCCTGCAAGGCTTTGATAAGGTCAAAAACAGAACGGGTTACAGCCGCACAGATTGGTGCAGAAAGCTGGTTCGCGTTTTCAAAATCTACATTTGGAATTTTACACTCATCAGAAACTCCAACCAAGCCATCTTTTACCACAAGAATGTAAATATCGTCCGTCCAAGGCAGAGCTGGTGTGAATATGATGCAGTCCACATCTCTCCAGTCAATGTTTTCAGGATTCCAGGGACGGTAAATTGAAGTTGAATCCGGTGAAATTTTGATTGCTGCCTGCAAAGCCTCGTTCTTTGATTTGAACATATAGGCAGTTCGATCCCCGGCAAAAAGCTGACTAAGGGCGCGGCTCAACTGAGACTTGTATTTTGTGCTGCTCAAAGAAAAATCTGTAAAATAAGATCCTGTGATACCACGTTCAAGAACATTTTTAAGAATTGTGAAGGCACCTTTTCCGCCCCAGCCAAGAATTGCCCTGCCGCCCTCCTGATACAAATCAGTAAGACGGATGCCTTTTTCAGTATACAAAAAGCATCCGCGGGCACGTTTTATGGTTCCGTAGCGCAGAGAGATAGATTTTGCCAAATTCTGAACTTCTGTCATTTGCAATTCTTAAATTCTAATTCTTAATTTGTAATTCTCAATCTTCTACAGTTTTGCCAGTTTTTCACCAACCAGCTTAGAAGCCATTCCAGGATTTGCCTTGCCCTGAGAAGCCTTCATTACCTGTCCTGTAAGCCATCCGACAACATTTGTCTTACCAGATTTAAAGTCTTCAACAGCCTTTGGATTGTCGGCAATAACTTTATCAACAATAGCTTCAATTGCACCAGTATCAGAAACAGTTTCCATGCCTTCTTCTTTGATGATGTCAGCAGGAAGTTTTCCAGATTCCAGCATCTTTGCAAATACTGTCTTACCCTGTGCATTTGAAATTTTCTTGTCTGCGATTGCATTTACAAGGTCTGTGATATGTTTTGGAGTGATTGAAACTTCAGTAATGGACTTTCTCTGTTCGTTGAGAACCGCAAGAAGCTCAGCAAGAATCCAGTTTGCAACCTTCTTTACGTCTTTTGCACCCTTTGCAGCTTCTTCAAACCACAAGGCAAGGTCACGGGTTGAAGTCAAAGTTTCTACGTCAAAATCAGAAAGCCCATAATCCTTCTGGAGACGGATTCTTTTTGCTTCTGGAAGTTCACCAACGCGGCTTTCTGCACGCTTGATAAGTTCTTCTTCAACGCTGAAAGGCTTGATGTCTGGTTCTACAACAAAGCGGTAGTCTACGAAAGAGTTCTTTGTACGCTGAACAACAGTCTGACCTTTAGCTTCATCCCAACCCATAGTAACCTTGAATCCGGCATTGAATTCCTGACGGTCATTGATGAATTCTTCAAGCTGACGCTTTGCTTCGTATGCTGTTGCCTCACGGATTGCCTTGAATGAGTTAAGGTTCTTGATTTCAGAAATTGGTGTGTGATAAAGCTTGCCGTCTTCCCAAACATTAAGGTTGATGTTGGCATCACAGCGCATGTTTCCTTCTTCAAGATTACCGTTTGTTACTTTTACATAGCGCAAGATTTCCTGAACTGTCTGCATGAAAAGAGCAGCTTCATCAGGAGAAGTCATATCCGGTTTTGTTACGATTTCAACAAGTGGAGTACCACAACGGTTGTAGTCGATGTATGAATGTGCCCCCTGAAGATGAAGAGACTTACCTACGTCTTCCTCAAGGTGAATGCGTTCAATGCGAACACGGCGGTATTTTTTGCCGGCATTTTCTACGATACAGTTCTCACCCTTAAAATTGTTTGGACGGAACTTTTCCCCGCCTTTCTGCTCATCCTTTGAATAATGGCTCATTGGAAGATCAACATGGCCGTCTGTACAAAGAGGAATATCATACTGAGTGATCTGATATCCCTTAGCCAAGTCAGGATAGAAATAGTGCTTGCGGTCAAATTTTGTGAAGCGGGCAATATTACAGTTCAAAGCAAGACCTGCAACAGCACCAAGCTCAACATAGCCTTTAGAAATGCGTGGCATAGCACCAGGAAGTCCAAGACAAACCGGGCAGACACGTGTGTTTGGCATTCCGCCGTATTTATTTTCACAGGCACAGAAGGCCTTTGTGTTTGTAAGAAGCTGTGTATGGATTTCGCATCCGATTACGATTTCATATTTATCAATAGCCATAGTTCTCTCAGTATATCAAAAATTGAATTTTATTTATAGACCTCTCGACTTCGCTCAAGGTGACAAAAACATTTTACTCAAGGTGACAAAAACATTTTACTCGAGGTGACTAATCAACCTTAGCAAATATGCTTGAGTCATTTCGACTAAGCGTAGCGCATGGAGAAATCTGCTTGATAATTGCAATTTATCTTGCGAACGGATCCCTGCTTTGATCCACTGTGTTCAACTCACCCATGTTTACCTGATACCTGCTGCCGGGAAGAGCCCGAACTGCTTCCTTGTAGCTGTTTGTAACCACTTCAACCTGCTCTCCCTGAAGAACCTTCAGCATTTTTGGACTTGGTTTAAGCGAAAAGGCTTTTTTGAACAAATCGTTTCTTGCAACGGCTCTCCAGGTATTGCGAAGCTTTTCAACAATTGCCGCCACCTGAACATCATCCATATATGTAGAAACTTTTTCTGAAGGAATGAATCCTTCCAGAATTTTCTGCTGGGACTTGTCGAACCATCGCACTAAAGCAAAGGGCTTTTCTTCATTTGATTCTTTCACCGCAACAATTGTGGCAAATGAAAGAGTAGCAGCCACCTGACTTTCAGCATTTTCTTCCATATAAACTTTGCTTTTTTCGATTATCAGCGCAGGAACACAATCCAAAGCCACATAATCTTCAAAAACCCAATAGTCCAGATTGTCATGAACGGCGTGAAAATATTTTTCTTCCGCAGCATCTGTTTCTGAAAAAACTTTTTCCTGAAGTTCTCCATCAATCTGGAGCAGCTGAAGAATTTCGCCTTTCTGTAGACTTGAAATCTTGTGCATTTTTTCATCACGGCCATAAAGATTCAGCCCTGCAGTTGGTGCAAGAACAACACCGCTGGCAAAGGATTCCACAGGCTCCGGAACAGGTTCTGGTATTCTGTTCATCTCAACATAAGATTTCACAAAGAACAACCCTGCGGCAATAAAAAACAGAATTGAAATCGTAAAAATGATTTTAGAAAATATTTTCATATTTGCTGAAATAATGAGTATGGATAAGTGCAAGAGTCTCCTGCGCCGTGTCATTTCGAGCGTAACGCAGTGCAGTCGAGAAATCTACCAAAGCAATGTGATAGACTTCTCCATTCCGCTAACGCTACAGTCGAAGTGACAAAATACACCCGACGCTACAGTCGAAGTGACAAAAACACCTGACGCTACAGTTGAAGACAAAACAACTAATGCAGACAGGCTCAATCGGCGCAAGCCCCAGTCACTATTACCTATTTTTTTACAGGAACGCCACAACCTGCGTGGTCTTCTTCCCAAGCCTGAGCAAGCTGAAGAATCTTTGCCTCGCTGAACATTTTTCCAGCAAACTGAATACCAACAGGCATCTTTCCGTTTGCATCAGAAGTGAAGCCAGCAGGAACAGAAATTGAAGGAATGCGTGCAAGGTTTACGAATACAGTGTAGAGATCCGAAAGGTACATAGCCATTGGATCATCGTATTTTTCACCAAGTTTGAATGCGGCAGTTGGACAAGTTGGACACAGAATCAAATCGTAGTTCTCAAACAATGCGGCAACTTCTCTCTGAATGCGTGCGCGAACGGACATACCCTTTTTGTAGGTTGTGCCAGAGAACTGCTCAGAAAGAACATAGTTACCGATGATAATTCGGCGTTTAACCTCAGGACCAAAACCGTTAGAACGAGTATCAACATAAAGCTGGTCATAGCCTTTGCCATTGTCTTCACGCGCACCATAACGGATTCCGTCAAAGCGGCTAAGGTTTGATGCAGCTTCTGAAAGTGCAATTACATAATATGAAGCGATTGATGCGTCAAGAATCGGAAGGTCAACAGACTCAATCTTTGCACCTTTTGAAGTGAACCAGGCCTTAACATCTTCAAACACCTTGCGTACATCTTCATCAAGACCTTTTGCTTCCTCAAACTGCTTTGGAACAGCAATTTTAAGTGATGCAAAATCCTTGTAAGCTTCAAGATTTTTAAGAGAAGAACTTTCAGGAAGGTCTGCGGAAGTATCATCATAGAAATCAGTTCCGCACATTACTGAAAGAGGTGTGGCAATATCTGCAGGGGTATGTCCAAGAATACCAACCTGATCAAGTGAAGAACCATAAGCTACAACACCCCAGCGTGAAAGAACGCCATAAGTTGGTTTAAGACCGTAAACACCGCAGTAAGAAGCAGGCAAACGAACAGAACCACCAGTTTCAGTACCAAGACCAAAAAGAGCCTGGTTTGCGGCAACTGCAGCAGAAGAACCGCCGGAAGAACCGCCGGAAACATAGTCACGGTTGATTGGGTTTCGTGTTGGACCGTAAACAGAATATTCAGTTGATGAACCCATGGCAAATTCGTCCTGATTACAGCGGCCAAGTGGAATTGCACCAGCTTCTACGAGACGGTTGATTACAGTTGCATTGTATGGAGCCACGTAGCCTTCAAGGATTTTTGAAGAACAGGTAAGCTTTTTTCCACGAACTGAAATATTGTCCTTGTTTGCAAATGGAAGTCCGAACAATGGCTGCGCTTCATAAAGCTTTTCGATTGAACCGTCAGCACGGGCAGCAGCAATTTTTTCATCACAAGTCTTTGCCAGCTCCAGAACATCGTCATAAATTTCAAGAAAAGCATTGAGGGGCTTTTCTGATTTTTTGTCATTTTCAAAAGTATCGATTGAAGATTTTACCAGTTCTACAGAAGTAGTTTTTCCTGATTTAAGAGCTTCAACTGTTTCTGATATTGTGTAAAACATAATTACGCCCCTTCACCAAGAACTTTTGGAACCTGGAAATAACCGTCCATGAATTTGTCTGTTACTTTCTTAACGTCAGGAATATCCAGACCTGCCACAATGTTGTCTTCACGAAGCTTTTCTGCCTCTGTTGAAGGATATGCATCGTATGGATTTTCTGAATCATCATATTTTGAAAGAATGTCAAAGTAGCCTACAATTTCGTCTACCTGCTTTTTCAATGTTGCCATGTCTGTACTTTCTGGAGAAAGGCGAGAAAGATACAGAAGATTTTCGAGAGTTGTCTCGTCTACTGTTTTGTGTTCACTCATAATTTTTATTTTAGCGAATTTTTCAACTGAAATCTACAAAAGCGTGGTAAAATAAAATAGAAAAAACTTTAGTCACTTCGAGCGAAACGAAATGACTAAAAAAAATGGAGGATGCTATGAATAATGAAAAAGTCATCAAGGCACTGAAGACAATAAAAACTTACTGTGCCTCAACCCAGCTGGAAGAGCTGGACTATGCAATCAAGGTAATAGAAAAGCTGGAAAGCGACGGAATTAAGGAACCGCTTAAGGCTGATTTTACAAAACTTTCTGAATCGGAGGAAAAATAAAAAATGGTCGGAAGTTTTTGGTCTCTTGTACCAGCCATCGTAGCCATTGCACTGGCGTTGATTTCAAAGGAAGTTTATTCTTCCCTTTTTGTTGGAATTGTTCTTGGCGGCATTTTCTATGCTGTTGATGCAGGAGCAGGTTTTGCAGGATTTTTGAACCATGTGTTCAGCGACGGACTCATCACACAGGTTTCAGATGCCTACAATGCAGGTATTCTGGTGTTCCTTGTAGTTCTTGGAATTATGGTTGCTTTGATGAACAAGGCCGGCGGTTCTGCTGCATTCGGACGCTGGGCAAGAAGCCACATCAAAACCAAGGTTGGTGCACAGTTTGCAACAATTTTTCTTGGAGTCATGATTTTTATCGATGACTATTTCAACTGCCTTACCGTTGGTTCAGTTATGCGCCCAGTAACAGACAAATACGGCATTTCCCGTGAAAAGCTGGCATATCTTATCGACGCAACGGCAGCTCCAGTCTGCATCATAGCTCCAATTTCATCATGGGCAGCAGCAGTTTCTGGATTTGTAACAGAAGGCGAAAACGGGCTGGCACTTTTCTGCAAGGCAATTCCATATAATTTCTATGCGCTTCTTACCATTGTAATGATGCTCTGCATGGTTTTCCTTCGTCTTGAATACGGAACAATGTCAAAATACGAAAAGGCATTGCAGATGATGAGCGAGAAGGAACTTGATCTGGATGATAAGACAAACGGAAAAGGCGGAGTAATTGACCTTATTCTTCCAATCGCAGTTCTTATCGTAATGTGTACACTGGGAATGATTTATTCAGGCGGATTCTTTACAAAACTTGTAGAAGGCGAAGTTGAAGGACAGATGGTTGCAAACGAAACCTATTTGAACTTTATCGATGCATTTGCCAACAGTGATGCTTCAGTTGGTCTTGTGCTTGGTTCCTTTGCAGCCCTTGTAATTACAGTTGGAATTTATGTTGTCCGAAGAGTAATTTCATTCAAAGGCGCAATGCTGTGTGTTCCAGACGGATTCAAAGCTATGGTTCCTGCAATCCTGATTCTAAGCCTTGCATGGACTCTAAAAGGAATGACAGACAGTCTTGGTGCCAAGGAATTTGTTGCAGGAGTTGTAAGCGGAAGCGCTTCATCATTGCAGAGTCTACTTCCAGCAATCATCTTTGTAATCGCCGGTTTTCTTGCTTTTGCAACAGGAACTTCATGGGGTACATTCGGAATTCTTATTCCAATCTGTATCGCAGTTTTCCCGGAAGCAGACAATCCTCTGCGCATAATCTCAATTTCAGCTTGTATGGCAGGTGCTGTTTGCGGTGACCATATTTCACCAATTTCAGACACAACAATCATGGCCAGTGCCGGTGCACAATGTGATCACGTAAATCACGTTTCAACCCAGCTTCCATACGCCTTAAGCTGTGCGGTAATTTCCTTTGTGACATACATCTTTGCAGGCTTTGTAAAAAATGCAGCAGCCTCACTGATTCTGGGAACAGCACTGATGATCGGCTTCCTGTTCGTAATGAAAAAACTGCAGGCTAAAAAGGCTCAGTAAAAACTGCCGTCATTTCGACCAAACGAAGTGCGTGGAGAAATCTATATTTATAGACCTCTCCACTACGGTCGAGGTGACAGAGCAAAAAGACTCAACCGCTGCGGTGACAGAGCAAGAAGTCTCAACCACTGCGGTGACAGAGCAAGAAGGCTTAATCTTTTATTACCATTAAACTGTGGCTTTGATATTTCGGAATGAATTTTTTCTTTCCGGAATTTTCAAAGCTTACAGTAATGCAATATTCCCCTTCTTCATTTTCTTCAGAAAAACTGATTATTCCGTAACCGTAATCGTCGTGGAAAACCTTTGTTCCCTTTGAATATTTTTTCTTGATCGGGTCGCTTTCCGTATCAGGATGGCTCAATCCACGCTCTCCATAATCCCCGCCCCTAAATGAACTTCTTCTAAAGCTGGCAGGAGCGTGTCCGATTGTCTTTAGCTTTTCACTGTCAATTTCCAGCAAAAATGGACTTACCGCCATGAATTCAGTTCTTCCGTACATTCTTCTCACGGAACAGTTGGTCATATAAAGCTCATTTTTTGCGCGGGTGATTCCAACATAGCAAAGTCTGCGTTCTTCCTCCAGATCTGAACCTGTCTTGTCCTGCCGTGGGAAAATTCCAAGCTCCATTCCGGTCATAATCACCCTGTTGAATTCCAGACCTTTTGTGTTGTGAAGAGTAATCAAAGTTACGCGGTTGTCGTCAGTTTCTTCATCCGGATTTTCCAAAGTTCTGTCCAGCTCAATGTGGTCCAGAAATTCCAAAAGTCCTTCCCTGGAACATTCGTAAAGCACCGCAGAATTTGCCAGTTCCTGAAGGTTTGCCACACGCTGAGTTCCCGAAACTTCATCCTGAGTCTCATGGTAATTTTTAATTCCGGATTTTTCAGAAATAAGCTCAATAAGTTCAGAAAGTTTTACAGAAATTTCACCAGGAAGTTTTTCTTTTTCGGGAGCTACGGCTGTCGCCGTCGGGCTTTCCGCTGTTCCGGCTATCGCCTTCATTGCAGCTGCGGAGGTTTCGACAGGCTCAACCACCTCCTCTGCAACGCTTCGCGCAGCTCCAATCCCTAGCTTGTCCTTGAATTCATCAAAGGCTTCTGTAAATTTTTCAATTCCTTCCTTCGCTTTTTTTGAAAGAGAAGCTGCGCTCTTTTTGCAGGCTTCCAGAAGATTATAATCAGCGGCAGTTACAATGTTTTCTCTTGCGGCCGCAATCAATTTTTCCTGAGTTGTAGCACCAATTCCGCGGGTCGGCTTGTTCACGATTCTTCTAAAGGCAATTTCATCACGGGGATTTGCAAGCAGCGAAAGATAGGCCAGAATGTCCTTGATTTCCTCACGCTCATAGAATTTAAGGGAACCCACCACCTGATAAGGAATTTTTCTATGGAGGAAAGTTGATTCAAATGTCAAAGACTGAGCATTTGTTCTATATAATATGGCCCAGTCACTGTAAGGACAGCCGTGCTCATGGGCAAGCTTAATAAGGTCGGCACAGAAATTCGCCTCTTCATCCTGATTTGGAAGGAAGGCCAGAACCGGCTGTTTTCCCTGTCCCCGTTCAGCACTCAGCGTTTTTCCAAGACGGCCTTCATTGTTGCGGACAACATCGTCAGCAATGCTCAGAATCTGCTCTGTGGAACGGTAATTTTTTTCAAGACGGATAATTTTTGTTCCCGGAAACTTGTCCTTAAACGTAAGAATGTTCTGAATTTCAGCCCCACGGAATTTATAAATCGACTCGTCATCATCACCAACAACGCAGACATAAATCCCATCAGGATTTTCTGGAGAAGCCGCCATTCCGTACTTGGCACCGCACAATTCCTGCAGCAAAAGAAACTGAGCCACGTTGGAGTCCTGATATTCGTCCACCATAATGACCCGAAAACGATTGAAAAGCCGCATTCGAACATATTCGTCGTTATGAAGCACAAGATAAGGCAGCATAATCAGATCACCAAAATCCACATTTCCAGTTTCACGAAGACGCTTTGTATAGGCCTCATAAACCTCACGGAATTCAGGATCAGAGTCAATTTCATCAAGCTTTGGAGAATCAGGAAGATAACAATAATCCTTAGCCAGAGAAATTTCGTGAGCAAAATGACTTACCTGCTGTTTTGTAAGCTTTGGCATTGCCTTCTGAATCAATGTAACGCAGTCATCATCATCGTAAACAGTAAAATTTGGATCAATTCCGGCAGCCTGTGCATTAAGACGAAGAAACCAGGCACCAAATGAGTGAAAAGTCCTTATCTGTGAATATTGGGCACGTGCATCAAGAGCAATGGCACGCTCATGCATTTCATTTGCGGCTTTTTTTGTAAAAGTCACGGCAAGAATCTGGTAGGGATCTATGTTTTTTTCAGCAATAAGATAGGCAATTTTTGTGGTGATTACACGGGTCTTTCCAGAACCGGCACCAGCCAGAATCAAAAGAGGCGAACCAGAATGAGTAACGGCTTCCAGCTGCTCTTCATTAAGAACATCAAGATAGCTTTGAGTCTGTGGAGAAGCTCCTGCCATTATGTCAAAAATGTCAGGTTCATTTGTTGTAATTGAATCAGTTGTAAAATTTTCAGGCATAAAAACTCAGTTCCCTTTTGTCATTTCTTCAAAGGAAACTTTTTCATAGTGGAGTTTTGTTGCAATAAGTGAAGCCGCAGTCAAAAGCAAATCCATATCCTTGTTCTGCCAAATTCGGACAGCAGTTTCTGAATCAGCTCTCAAATAGCCATAAAATTCTTTTCCGTAAGCAATTTTTGCAAAAAACATTGAAAGAATATTCTGCTGCTCACATTCCACTGCCAGAGGTTTTCCTTTAAGATATTCAAGTTTTGAAATGTCGTTTACGAAGAAAATTCCGTTGGAAGGATTTAAATTCTCTTTTATAAGCTTTTCATCAAATGGAGCAAATTTCTTTGATTTTGCAAGGGCATAAGTTTCATTAAAATACAGTTTGTCATCCGCCTGAATACAGATGTGGTCAATCATCAGCGAAACACACAGGTTCTTGAACAAAGCCTTTATTCCACGAGAGAAGGTTTTCGCATTGTTCAGGCTGGAAAAAATATCAGCGTGCCGCTGCATTGAATTTATAGAAGTATCCTTGCTGGATAAAAGCTTTATGTCCTTGTGTTTTTCTGCAAGATAGATGATAAAACAGCTTCTTCCCTTTATCTTTCCTCTGTAAAGAGCCTTGTCAGCAGTCTCAAAAATTTCGTCATAAGTGCTGGCATCACAAGGAAATCTTGAAAGTCCCAAAGTAACAGTAATAAAAAGGCCAGGATAATTTTCAATTTCAACGCCGTTTATATGATCAAAAATACTACGGCAGAATTTCCAGGAGTCATCGTATTCTGTGATATTTTCAGCAACAACGATGAATTCATCTCCACCGAACCTGCCAACCATTCCTCTGTCGCCTACACCGGACTTAAGTTTTTTTGCTATGACTTTAATTACCTGGTCACCAACAGTATGTCCATAGCCGTCGTTAACGTTCTTAAAATTGTCAATGTCGATGACGGCAAACACAAATGGAACATTCTTTTTTATAAGAGAAACCACATGAGATTCAATTTCTGTGCGGTCAAACAGTCCTGTAAGAGAATCTAATTTTTTGCCAGAGGAATTTTCCATAGTTTAAACTATATCTCATTCTGTGCAAATTTCAACGAATTTTTCAAAATTCCTTTGTTCAGCGGTGAATCACAAACAAAGTCTCCGTTTAAATCAACATCTCCGCTGGAAACAATCTTTACTCGAACCAGCCGTCCGGTTTTTACAGCATCCACCTCAGATTGAACAGAACGGTCATAGCGGACAACTACGCTGCCGTCAACTTCAGGAGCCTGAAACCATGCACGACCAATTGCAAGTCCTTCGTCCGGATTCTCCTCACCTTCTGAAAGCACTTCTTCAATGAGGATGTCGTATTCTTTACTGCAACGGAGCTTAAGTCTTTCTTTGGTAATTTCTGATTGAATCAAAACCAGCTCAGCAGCTCGTTTTTCCGCGGTCTTATGAGGAACCTGCTTTTTAAAATCATAGGCCGGAGTATCGTCTTCTTTTGAATATGAGAAGCAGCCGCTCCAGTCAGTGCAGATTTCTTTAAGGAAGTTGCGGGTATTTTCAGCAGCGGCATCGCTTTCTCCTGGAAAACCTGCCATAAATGTTGTTCGAATGGCAGTTTCAGGAAAGTATGAACGAATCAAATCAATCAACGCCTTGTATTTTTTCTGGCATCCAACACGATGCATTGCAAGAATTGTATCATCGTCACCGCTCTGGAACGGAATGTCAAAATATGGAACAAAGCGTTCGTCAGCTTTCATTACAGGAAGAATATCTTCATTAAAATGATCCGGATGTATATAAAGCAGGCGCAATCTGAAAGTACCTTCAAGGGCAGAAATCTGTTTTAAAAGCTGTGCCAATCCGCTGGTCATTTTTGCAGGCTCAGAAGCATTTGAAGAATCTTCATCCATTGAGTTACCGATTAAATTGCTTCCGCCTTCAACAGACAAATCCCCAGGAGTTCCCTTTGGAAGATATGTTCTTCCGGTTCCAAAAACATTGTCCTCACGACCTGTACCATAAGCCGCCAGATCCTGACCAATCAAATTCAGCTCGTAAACACCCTGAGAAATCAACAGTTTTATTTCGTCAATTATTTCCTGTGCAGGACGGCTTCTAAGCTCACCACGAATAATAGGAATAGCACAGAATGAACAGCGATTATTGCAGCCTTCAGTGATTTTGACAAAGGCAGTTCCAGGAAAATTCAAAAGCATGTTTCGGTTTCCACCACAAACACCCTTCTGCTCAGGAACAAGCACAGGTCTCTCACCCTTCATCAACGGCTCAACCACTTTGTAAAGCTGGTCCAAGTCTCCGTTTCCAAAGAATCCGTCAGCTTCTTCAAGATTGTCCTTAAGTTCATTTGCATAACGCTGAGCCAGACATCCGGCCAGCAGAATCTTGGCCTTTGGATACATCTGACGGGCAGACATTACTGCATCAAGGCTTTCTGTTTTTGCAGATTCAATAAAGCCGCAGGAATTTACAATAATCAGATCAGCCTCAGAAGGTTCAAAGGTCTGAGTCCAGTTTTTTGCCACAAGATGAGCAACCAGAAGCTCACCATCAACCTGATTTTTTGCACAACCGTGCTGATCAATGAAAAATTTATTTGAATTGTTGTTAGTCAAGTTTTGTCACCACTACTTTATATTTTCCATCAGTGTCTTTAATCCACTTGATATCTTCTGCCACAACTTCACCGGCCTTAGAAACACCAAGATCATAAGTCTTGCCGTTTGCCACAACCTGAAGCTTAACAGCGTTTCCGTTTGCCATCCAGATTCTTGTACCATTGCTTGAAGTAATGTTGATTACGTCACCGTTTGCAAAGTAATCTTCAACCACTTCCTTACGGTCTGAACGGTATCTGAACAAACATCCGGCACGGAATACAGCGTTTACAGTAAATGGATAAGCACGGGTATCAGAGAATACTTCAGTTCTGTTCTGATCCTTTGGAAGATCCTCAGCATTTGGAATCTGGTTTTCATCAGGTGAAGCAACTGCAGCATTTGCAGAATTCTTCAGCATGATTCTGACTTCAGCACCGCGATCCACATTTTTCTGAGAAACATCTGAAACATATACAATCAGTTCAGGTTTTGAATCACCGTCCACATCCATCTCAATTTCTTCAGAAAGCTCAACAAATTGAACGCCAACAGGAGTTTCCAAACCAAAAATTGACTCAGTTTCAGCAATAGTAAGGAAGATATTTCCCTTCTCGCTGCCAACAATGAGCTGATCGTTCTTATAAACTCTGCCTTCAAAAACCTTTTCACCAAGCTCGTATTTTTTTGAAATCTTGCCTTTTGAAACAGAAACATTTGCTTCATTTTTTGCACGAATATTATCGATAAGAAACACGGTTCCAGTAACGAGTCCTGCAAAAAGAAGAACTCCGGCAGCAACAAGCAATGGAATCAAAAAGCGAGGCTTTTCACGTTTTGTAAGTTCAGCAGGCGGTGGCGATTCCTGAAGCTTTTTTGCATGATAAAGTGCTGCAACGTGAGCCGAATCCACACCAAGAAAGTCAGCATAATTCTTAAGAAATCCCACCATATATGGCTCACCTGGAAAAGCAAAAACATTTTCCTCTTCAAGCCCAATGAGATATTCCTTTGTAATTGAAGTTTCTCTATATACTGTATCGTAATCCAGATTTTTTGCTTCTCTGGCCTTTCTCAAAATCTCGCCGTAGCTTTCCATTTTTCAGTTACTCCGTATAAAGGAAGTTGTTGTAATTGTTTGCAGATGCTGGTGGATCATAGATGAATCTCTGATCAGAAATTCCCTGATTCAAAACATAATTCTTGAAGTCAAAGGTGAACATATCGTTCTGCGGCGTTCTGGCTTCAATTCTTCTGATTAAATTGTTTTTTGGTGAGACAGCAATTTTTATGCTGCTGAAAGCTTCAGAAGCATTTTTTCTTGAAAGAATCAATCTGATTACTGTTTCATCACTGTTTTCATCCAACGGAACAGGATCCTGTCCAACTTCATATTTTACTGAATAATAGCGGTTCATAAGTGCCAGCCCCTGTGGAGTTGACATATTTGCAGCACCGGCAGAAGAACTTGGTTCAACCGACTGGTTCAAAATTGCGGCACTTCCAGGAAGATAAATTGTAAGCATGTCACCGTTAAAACAGATTACCTGATCTTCTGGACTTGTGAAGTCAATTCTGAGCAGGTCTGGACGCTTGAAGGAAATTTTTCCGCTCATGCTGTTTTTTCCAGCTTTAATGTCTACATCGGCTTCGTAGTCCTTGATTGTTCCGTAAAATTCTGAAACCGTCTTAAAGTATGCAGGAGCAGTCAGAATTCCCTGAGAAAAACCAAGTCCTGCCACAAAAAACAGTGCAAAAATTGCTGATACTATCTTTTTCATTTTTCTTCACCTTCTGCTGCTACTGGAGCTTCAACTGGTTCAGCCGCTGGATTTACCGGCTCAGAACTTTCTGTATTCTCTGCAACGGCCTTTGCATCTTCCGTTAACTGCTCACAACGGTTTGCATTTTCCACAATCTGATAGAATTCCTTGCCTTCCATTGTTTCAATTTCAAGAAGACGCTTTGCAATGAACTCAAGCAAATCTTTCTTTTCTGTAAGCACCTGAAGCACGTGTTCATATCGTTCGTCGATAAGCTTAGAAATTTCTTCGTCAATGTATTTCTGTGTTTCTTCACTGAACTCACGGATAAGGCTTGGTTCAGCAGAATAACCTCCGCCCCGCTTTCCCAAAGTCATATTGCGGAACTTGCTGCTCATACCATATACAGTAATCATATCCCGGACAATATCTGTAGCACGCTGAATATCATTTGAAGCGCCTGTAGAAATTTCACCAAGCATGATCTGCTCTGCGGCACGGCCACCAAGACAGCTGTCCACCTCGTTGATCATATCCTGCTTTGTCTTAAAATGGCGCTCCTCTTCTTCACGGTACTGAGTAAATCCACCTACGCCGTGAGAACGAGGAACAACAGTGATTTTATTCACAGGAGGATAATCAGGAGTAAAGGCACCAATCAAAGCGTGGCCAGTTTCATGGTAAGCCACAAGATTTCGTTCCTTTTCGTTTTCCTTCTTGTTCTTCTTTTTGAGACCAATGCTAACCTTGTCGATGGCATCGTTAAAGTCAGACATTGAAACTTTTTTATGACCGTTGCGGACTGCAAGAAGAGCAGCTTCATTCACAACATTTGCCAAATCAGCACCGGCAAAACCGATTGTACCGTGAGCAATTGAATTGAAATCAACGTCTTCATCCAGCTTAACATTCTTTGCATGAATTCTAAGAATTTCTTCACGGCCCTTTACATCTGGCTTTTCTACTGGAACCTGACGGTCAAAACGTCCTGGTCTGAGAAGAGCTGCATCAAGAACATCCGCACGGTTTGTAGCGGCAAGAACGATGAGTCCCTTGTCATTGTCAAAACCGTCCATTTCAACCAGAAGCTGGTTCAAGGTCTGTTCACGCTCGTCGTTGCTTGAATAACTGTTGGCACGGCTCTTACCCAAAGCATCAATTTCATCAATAAATACAATACAAGGAGCCTTTTCCCGAGCCTGTCTGAACAAATCGCGGACACGGCTGGCACCAACACCAACGAACATTTCAACAAAGTCAGAACCAGAAATTCTAAAGAACGGAACACCAGCCTCACCAGCAACAGCACGAGCCAGCAAAGTCTTACCAGTTCCTGGAGGTCCAACCAGAAGAACACCCTTTGGAATCTTACCACCAATATCAGTGTATTTTTTTGGCTCCTTAAGAAAGTCCACAACTTCAACCAATTCTTCCTTTGCTTCATCAACACCGGCAACATCAGCAAAACGAGTCTTTACCTTGCCTTCATCAATTGCCTTGGAACGGTTTCCGCCATTACCAAAAATTGAACCCATTCCGCCGCCAACACCACTTCCCATTTTATGGAAGACAAATACCCACAAAGCAACCAGCACAATAACAGGAAGCAAATTGAGGAAAATCTGCATGAGAAGGCTTGAGCTTTCACGGATGAATTTATATTGAATATTTTTAGTTTTAAGCAGATCAGTAAAGGTATCCAGAAGCACACCTGTTGTTCTGTAGACAGGGCGTTCCGGAAGTCCTGCAGTTTTGGTCTTTAACCAGGGATAGCTTGGAGTTTTTTCCTGAACGGCAGAAGCCATAAAATCAGGAGCAACTTCTTTTCCATAACCGATGTAAAGGTTTGTGTTCAGGTTGATTTCAACACGCTCAATCTTGTCCTGAGCAATAAGCTGCTGGAATGTTGAAAAATCAATCAGCTGATCTTCGGGCTTCTTCATCAAAAAGATATTTACAAAAGCCAGAACCGCAACAATCGCAATCATCAGACCAAAGAATGGGAATCTTGGGCCTTTTCCGTTTTTGTTGCCGTCATTTTTATCATCATTGTCATCAGCAGAAAGCTTAAAGAAGTTATATGGATCCTGTTCGTTCTTGTTTTTTTCGTCTTTGTTCTGATTATCGTCAGCCATTTTGTCCTCAAAAAGTTGCAATTATTCACTATAAATATACAGAATTTTCCGTCTTTCGTCATTAAAAAAGCAAAACAAAAATCTAAAGTTAATTTTGTATCGTCCGAAAATTAGAAAGGAAATCTCTAAAACAAAAGTTTCAGGAACCTTAGTTTCAGGGATGCAATAATCTATGAATTTTTCTGGGAGGGAAACATGGGTTTTAACAACAATCCTTACAGCGCCTATCAGACAACAGCGGTAAAAACTGCAAGTCAGGGAAAGCTTATCGTAATGCTTTATCAGGGTGCGGCAAAGGAACTTTCAGCAGCACTGGCAAGTTTTGACGCTTATGACAAAATTGCCGCAAACAAGATTGAAAGTTTTGGACGCCACATAATGAAAGCACAGGAAATCATCAACGAGCTTCAGGTTTCCCTTGATATGGAAAAAGGCGGACAGATTTCACAGAACCTTATGTCGCTTTATGTTTATTTCAACAAGGAATTGATGAACGTAAGCATCGCACAGGACAAAGAAAAGCTGGCTTTCATCCTCAATATGATTAAAGAACTTACCTCGGCATGGGAGGTTGCAGCAGCAAACACAAGTGCAGCACCGCAGACAGCCCAGCAGACATTGAACATTCAGGGTTAGGGGGATTTTATGGCTAAAGAAATTTCCAAAGAAGAACTGGACGAAAGAGTTGCAATTCTTAAACGCTTCAGAAAACTTCTGGAGCAGCAGAGAAATAAATTTGCAGAATATCTTGTAGTTCTTGAAAAGCAGCAGGGAAAAATTGAAGTTGAAGACGGAGATGCAATGATGGCACACGCTGAGCTTGAAAGCCAGATTGTTGCAAACATCGCAAGCCTTCAGAAAGTAATTGTTCCAATGCAGGGAATGTACAACGAGGTAATGCCGGGACTTTCAATTGCTGAAAATTCAAGCATCGCACAGCTTCAGTCTGACCTTGATGACCTTCAGAAACAGGTTCTCATTCAGAATGAAAAGAACAGAACCATGCTGCGTGCACACATTGACCAGATTAAAACACAGCTTCACGCAGTGCAGATGGCAAATCCATACCGCGGAAGAAATTCAGTTTATGCTGAACGAGCCGCAGTAGGAAGCATGGTTTCTATTGAAGGCTAACGCCAAGACCAAACAAGGCAAAATCACCTTTTACTGGATCGTCGGGGAATATCTCCGACATTTTTTTTGTCAGTTCGATTGCGGTCTTCAAAGTTGCTGATTTTGATTTAATCAGGCCAAGTTCATTTCCCTGCTGCATAACATGGGTGTCCAGCGGCATCAGAAGATTCTTCTTGTCATACCATTTCCACAAGCCCAGATCCACCGGTGAATTGTCCCGAACCAGCCATCTAAGGAGCATATTCACCTTTTTTGCGCTGGAACCTTTAGAATGAGGCAGAAGCTTGCAATCCGTGCTGAAATGCCCCGCAATAACCTTGTGAAGATACACGAACTCACCTTCATTCTGACATTCTTCCTTCCATTTCTTCTCAAAGAATTCACCGGCAGTGCTGCAAGCGGTAAAAATATCTTTTAGGCCCTCAAAAAAAAGCAGCATATCAGAGTTTGTGTACATTCTGTAAAAGGATTTTTGATTCTTGGGAAAGAAAGACCTGTAACCTTCATTCAAAATCCATTCAGTCAGATCAGGTCCCGCAGCATCCAGAATCATTTTTACATGGCTTAAAATCTGATCCCGCCTTCCGAATGCAAGATTTGCAGAAATAAAGGCAGCAGCTTCCACATCTGAGATTTTAGAATAAACGTGCATAAATTGAGAAGGATCTTTTAAAAGAAAATCACTTGTCTCAAATTCCAAAGCCAGCCGTTGTATTTTTTGAATTAGTTCTGAAGTCATAAAAAAAACCGCCGGAATTGAGCATAGCCAACCCGGCGGTTAATTTCAAGCGGTCATAACGGTAGTTTCAAAAGACTCAACCACCGTTCCCGTTATTTGTTAAGGATAAATTCAACGCGGCGGTTCTTCCATGCGTTGTCTTTGTCACCACGCTTAGCAACTGGCTGACGGCCACCACGACCAACAGCAGAAAGCCTTGAACCGTCAACACCGTTCTTCTTAAGGAAGTCCCGTACAAATTCTGCACGAGATTGAGAAAGTGGAACAAGTGCCTTTCCGTATTTGTTTGTTGTTTCTTCATCTTCAAGACCCGTAACAGAGTTTGCATGGCCTTCAACTGTTACAGTGTAGTTCTTGAACTTGTTGAGAATCTGTGCAATACGTTTGAGAACGCGTTCATTGTTCTTCTTCTGAGCTTCAGTAATGCCAGGCTTTGTAACCTTTCCGCTTGCATCAGTAACAGCAACACCAAAGTCTGCTTCATCCTGACGGAAGATAATAGAAGGAACAGCCATTTTGAGAACATCACCAATGCGGATTACAAGAACGTCAACGCTGATTACATCTTCAACAACGCTTGTCATGCCAAGTGTATCAGTTACAGTAAATGTATAAGGATAATCCATAGCAGACTGAACCAATTCACCGCTGTTACCGCGTCCATCCCAGATAATGCGTTCTGTAATAGAAGCCTTTCCAGATGTAGCCCAGAATGGCTTTCCGTTCTGTGGGTCCTTGATTACAAATGACCAGTTCTTAAGAGGAACAATGTCATTGCCCTTAAGCTGAATGTAGAGATCATCGTTTTCACCATCGTTATCTGGAGAGAAGTACTGTGGTGCAGTCTTAACAGAAAGCTGTGGTGGAGTTACAGAACAAATGAATGCAGAAGACTTAACATCAACAACATTACCCTTTGCATAGTTGATCTTGAGGTTTGCTGTGAATACGCCTTCAGCAACCTTTTCATCAGCTGCTGCCCCGTTCCATGTGATTTCAGCAGGAAGGTTTGCCTGATCTTTTTCTGTCCACTGCTTAACAGTCTTTCCTTCTGGAGAAACAATTGAGAAGCTCCAGCTTTCAATTCCTTCAGCCAAAGTTGTTCTGATTGCGAATTTCTGAGATTCAAGATATCCGTCGCCGTTTGGAGAGAATGCATCCAGATCAGCAGTAAGGTAAGCCTTTGTCTCACGCTTATCAACTTTGATGTTTCCGATTTCTGCATTGTTTGAGTTTCCGGCAGCATCAGTTGCAGCAAATGCGATTCTGTAAGTTCCGTCAGAAACCTTGTTTCCAGAAGCATCAGTACCGTCCCATTCAACTTTTGCAGGAACCTTGCCTTTCCAAGAGAATGTCTTTACAACCTGATTGTTGCTGTTGTAGATGTATGCAGTCCAGCCCTCTTCTGAAGAAGATTCTGTAGAAATTGCAAGAACATCTTTGTTTCCGTCTTCATCTGGAGAGAACAATGTGTAAGCTGTTTCAAGTTTGATTGCAGGAGCTACAGTATCGATTTCAAATGGCTGAGTTTTTGTAGAAGCCTCAGCTCCGTTTGTTGATTTTGTAGAAAGTGTTGCAACATATTTTCCATCAGCACAGCGAGTACCGTCAGCAGCAACGCCGTTCCATGAAATTGCAGCAGGAAGAGCAGTTCCGTTCTGTGACCAAACCACAGCATCCTTTGAATCTTTGATTTCAACTGTATATCCGGAGATTGAACTTCCGCTCTTAACAACTGGTGTAAGAGAAACTGAAGCCTTTGCCTTGTCTGCTGAAGCTGGATTGAATGCCTTTGGTGCTACAGCAAGCAAAAGTTCTGTCTTAGTTGTATCAAGTGAAACAACTTCAGCCAGTCTGATTTCAGAAGAGTTTCCGGCCATATCTGTTGCAGTAAGGATGTAGTTATATTTTCCGTCAGATGAAAGAGCATTTGAACTGTCCAAACCGTCCCAAACAATGCTTTCTGGTGGGAATGAACCGAAATCAAATTCACGGACTGTGGTTCCGTTTTCATCAACAATCTTTGCCATCCAGTTTTCAATTGGAGAACCTGCATTTGCGGCAATGTCCTGAACGATTTCAAGTGTATCAAGATTTCCGTCACCATCTGGAGAGAATGTAAGGCTTGAAGCCTTTGTTCTTGCCACTGGTGCAGTTGTATCAAGCACGATATCAGGTGAGCGAACTACATCAGGCTCATATCCGTTGAGGTATTTTGCAGTAACAACAGCCTGGTATGAACCTTCTGCTGCCTTGCTGTTTGAATCAGTTTTTCCGTCAAAAATAACTGTCTCAGGTGGATTGTCTGTTCCTTTGTATGTGCGAACAGTGTTTCCCTTTTCATCGTTGATTTTAACAGCCCATTCAGTGAGCTTGTTTCCAGAACGAACATCAGGAAGCGGAATCTTTACAAGGAATGTAACTGTATCATTTACGCCGTTTCCATTTGGAGAGAAGTAGCGGCTTCCTGATACAGAAATGTTTGTAGCAGGTTTTTCAGCAGAGTAGATGATGTTTGAAATTCCCGCAGGTGCAGAAACGTTTCCGGCACGGTCCTTTGCAGAAATTTTGTAGCTGTAAACGCCGTCTGGAAGTGGTGAACCAACATCGTCAGTACCAGCCCAGTCAAATTTGAGAGGTTCAGAAGAAGTCCATTTGTATGTGCGAACTGGTTTTCCTTCAGCATTTGAGAAAATACCAACCCATTCGTCTTCCATAGAACCAGACTGTTTTACAGTAAAGAGAGTTTTTGCACCCTCACCAAAGATTTTTCCGTCATTTGAAGGCTGAGCAATTTCAATCTCTGGAGCTGTGTTATCAACAACTACAGTATATTTGTTTGTTGAAGCCTTGTTTCCGTTGTCATCTGTTGCAGTAAAATAGTAGAAATAAGTTCCGTCTGGAGCAACTTCTGCATTGTCCATAGTTCCGTTCCATGCAACTGATGAAGGAATTGTTACACCAGCCTTTGGTGTGAAAAGAGATTTCCAGAATGTTTTGAATGTGATTCTTGTAGGTCTCTTGTCTTTATTTCCGATTGTTCTTACGATTTCACCTTTTTCATTTTCAATAACAAGGCTCCATTCGCTTACATAACGGCTCTCCTTAATCTGAAGAGGAATATCAAGAATATCCTGAACACCGTCATTGTTTGGAGAAATGTATACAGTTCCCTTTTCTGCAAAAGCAAATCCAGAAAGAAGAGCTGCTGCTCCAATGGCAATCAATGTCTTTTTCATTTATTTTTCTCCCCACAATTTGATTTCAGGTGCCTTGGTATCAGCAAGACCAAGTTCCATTACAGCACCGCCGGAAATTGCGTTAACATTTTTGTAAAGCTGTTTCCATGCGCCAGAAACTGTGATTTCACTTTCTTCCCAGCCGTGATTCTTCATGAATTCGCTCTTCTTTGAGTTGAAGTTGAATCTGAAGCTTACGCCAACTGAAGGCATGAAGTTTTCAGCTTTTCTTGAAGCTTCAAGAACATCATATTCCCATGATGAAGAAATCTTGAGGAAATCCCAGAGCTGAATCTGAACACCTGCATCAAGAACAAAATCCTGGAATGCCGGATAAGAAGCATCCAGAGAAAGTCCAAGCTTCATAATGTCTGTTGAAAGGAATGTTGCGGCAACACCAGTCTTAAGGGTTGCAATTCCAGGCCATGCGTCAACCTTTGCATTGCTCAGCGGATCTTCAACCTGATCAACACCTTTAGCAACTTTTGAATCAGTGTAAGTTTTTCCAAGATTCATCAATGAAGCACCAAAACGAATATCCTTCATGAACTTCCAGTCGCCAAAGTTGTAATATGCACCAAGATTTGCTCCAAGTGACCAGTCGCTTCCAGCTTCACCAAAAAGGTAACCGAAATCAGCAGTAATACCAACAGAAACCTGATCAGTGATGTCCTTTGAAACACCAGCAGTAAAATTGATGCTGTCGCCAACAGGCATATCAATGAATTCCGACCAAATGCCCTGGAAAAGCAGTGTTGAAACACACCATCTTGAAGGAATCATAAGACCGATTTCCCATGCGCTTCCCATTGAACCATCAGTATAATCCTTATCATCACCATTTGAGCTTACAAGAGCTGTTGCAGCCACATCAAGAACACTGCGCTGCTGCCATGCTGTAAGAGCAGGATTGTTAACGACAGAAGCAGGAGTAACACCAAAAAGCGCACCGCCTGCAGCCGAATTTGCACCGGTAATAAG
>JAGHUJ010000092.1 GCA_018064905.1 Candidatus Treponema equifaecale | reverse complement strand
AGAGCTATGCTCTTAGGGCGCTTTAGCGCAAAGGATAGAAATTCCTTATCCGCTCAACCGTGCATTTTTAAGGCGGATGCAACTGGGAGTGCAGCACATTTTAAATATATCTAAAACTCGAAATTGAGCATTACCAATTGCGAATTGACCTTTACATGGAGATTATTATGACATTTGAAGAAAAAGATATTATTTACCCGCCGGTTCATCCTGGAACTGACAGAACTTTTATTCGGTTTTATTCCGACGAGCCTGATTTGAATTCGATTTTTTACACTGGTGACAAGGATTCACAGCCACAGCGCATATTTGTAACCGACACTGCGGTAGGTTCTTTGCCTGCAACCAGAAGCTTCATTGATTTTTTCCGTGGCGAAGATTTTTCTCATCCAAAAATTGAGGCTGGTTTTGTTGGAAAGCGTGGAAAGGACGTGCTGGTAATTCTTGGTGCTGGAGAACCTTTTAAAACAATTGAAAGCGTGCTTACAATCATAAAAGCCGCATTGGACAACAACGGTCAGCGTTCTGCTGTATTTGTTGGAATCGGCGGCGGAGTAATCACAGGCATGACAGCATTTGCGGCTTCAATTTTTAAACGAGGTGCACACTGTGAATTAGTTCCAACAACATTGCTCAGCATGGTGGATGCAGCTGTAGGTGGAAAAACTGGCTGTGACTTTGACGCATACAAAAATATGATCGGTTCATTCTTTCCGGCTCAGAAAATTCACATCATTCCAAGCTTTATTCAGAGCCTTCCACAGCATGAGTACCGTTCAGGAATGGCAGAAGTTGTAAAAACAGCCCTTCTCTACTCGCCAGAGCTTTTTGAAAAACTGGAAAAATATCCACAGATTCTTGAAGACAGAAAAAATCCACTGGTTGAAGAAGCAATCAAAATCTGCGTGAACGCAAAAGCTACCGTAGTTGAACAGGATTTGACTGAAAAGAACATCCGTATGCAGCTTAATTTGGGCCACACTTTCGGACACGCACTGGAAACAATGGCAGGTCTTGGTGTTGTAACTCACGGCGACGGTGTTGCATGGGGAATGGCAAGAGCTGCATCTCTGGCTGAAAGAATCGGACTTTGCACAAAGGAATATTCAGAAAGAGTAAAGATGTGTCTTGCCAGCTTCGGTTGGGAAATTGAGCCGGTTCACCCTGCAATGAAAGAAAAATATAAAAACGACGAAGAAATTGCCAGTCTTTTGTTCAACGCAATGAAAAAAGACAAGAAAAATTCTTCCAGCAAAGTAAGATTCGTCCTTCAGGAAAACGTAGGTGAGACAGTAATCACTGAGGTTGAAGAAAAAGAAGTGATGGAAGTACTTAAATAATTAGAAACTGATAATTGAAAAATGAACGAGCAAAAAAACACCCTTGATGCACAACTTTCCACTCTCAACTCTCCAATCCCCACTTACTTTGATTGGGCGGCTACTTCTCCTGAGGACGGAGATATTCTTCGTGAGGCATTGAATGTTGCCATTGAGAATTTTGGAAACCCTTCTTCGGTTTATGAAACTGGAAAAAAAGCCCGCAAGGCTCTTGAAGAAGCAAGGGAAAGCTGTGCAAAAACACTTGGCGTAAAGGCAAATCAGATTTTCTTTACTTCTGGAGGAACAGAAAGCGACCACATTCCTTTGCTCAGCGTTTTGAACAATCCTTCAAAGTCGGGCAGAATCATTTTAAGCGGAATTGAACATCCGGCCCTTCGTGAACAGTGTGAAAACCTGAAAAAACTGGGCTACGATGTTGTTACGGTAAATCCAGACAAAAACGGCTTTGTGACTGCGGACTCAATCATAGAAAAACTCACTTCTGACACCTTGTTTGTAACAGTGATGGCAGTGAACAATGAGACAGGCTGCATCCAACCGATTTACGAAATTGCGGACAGAATCACAGAAGCCACAGCTGGCAAGAGAAGGCCTCATTTTCACGTGGACTGCGTGCAGGCAGCAGGAAAAATTCCACTGGACATCAGTCACAAGGGCATAGACAGTGCCGCATTCAGTGCACACAAAATCTGCGGCCCAAGAGGAATCGGAATTCTGTACCTTGCAAGAGAAATCAAGCCATTTTTAATCGGCGGCGGTCAGGAAAACGGAGTTAGAAGCGGAACTGAAAACCTTTTTGGAGCTGTGGCTTTTTCAAAATGTTTGGAAAAGTATTATTTGAGGAGTGTGGTTTCGACAGGCACAACCACCGCGACTGAGAATTGCACAACCAATGCCAGCAGTAATTGCACAACCAATGCCAGCAGTAATTGCTCAACCAGCGTAAACACCAAGTTAATTACAACTGATTCAAAGTTTGAACGGCTTGAACAACAAAAAATCTGGACAAAAAAACTGATTGAATCCCTCAAAACTTTAAAGGGATGTGTTATGGTGCCGGAGCTTCGTGGAGATTTGTCTGATGAAGCACAGGAAAAGTTCAGTCCATGGGTTTTGCAGGTGGCTGTCCCAGGAATCCCGGGAAACGTGATGGTTCGTGCATTGGACGCAAAAGGATTTTCTATTTCAACAGGTTCGGCTTGTTCAGCAAAGAAGCAGAGCAGACCAATTCTTGCAGCAATGGGGACTCCAAGAAACGTGCAGGATTCAGCAGTAAGATTAAGCTTTGGGCCGCTTACAACAGAAGAAGGTATGAAGGCCTTGTTTGAAGCGATTAAAGAAGTTGTTGCTGATTTCAACTGATTTGCACCAGCGCTGGGAACCCCGTAGTTGCGGAACGAAGTGGAGCAATGAGCGCCTAGCGAAGGGTGGACATAGCGACCCGCCAGGCGGGGGGTGCCCATATTGCAACAAATAGCATAAAACTGTATTATTTTCATATATCAATCACATTTTTAAGGATGGGTCATTATGGGCATTCGTGGAGAACTCTTTACAACACAGGTTTTGCTGGACAACCGCTCTTATTTTTTCAACGTTAAGGAAAACAGAGCTGGTGATGTATTCTTGCAGATCGTAGAAAGCAAAAAAGGTGACGGTGCCGATTTTGACCGCCATCAGATTTCAATTTTCGCAGAAGACATGCAGAAAGTACTTGCAGGTCTTGATGATTCCCTCAAATACATCGAAAAAGAACGCAAGGAAAGAGCAAAGGCTAAGGCAGAAAAGAAAGCAGCAAAAGAAGCTAAATTTGCTTTGGGCGGCGGAGAAAAGAAAATTTACCGCAAGAAAGGTGATGAAAAGAAGTCAGACGGAATCAAACGCACTGGCAAAGTAATTCACATCAAGTCAAAGAAAGACGATTCAGAAAACTAAATTGAATTAAGGGCTGTCTAAGAAGTGAGTTTTTTAGAAACTTTTTGGGCAGCCACTTTTTTTTAATATTTAAAGCTCATTCGCTGGATTGGGCTTGGACCTATTTTTCGGCAGATTTCTTTGTGGGCCGGGGTTGGGTATCCCTTGTGCTTTGCGTAACCGTATTCAGGATACAATTTATCAAATTCCACCATCATTTTGTCACGTTCAACCTTTGCAATTATGCTGGCTGCCATTACTTCAGGATATTTTCCATCGGCTTTTGGTTCACAGCGGACTTCACATGGCACCTTTGGACAGGATGTACCGTCTGTTATTGCTGAAATCTGCTGATCCAGACTTAAGGTTTCATCATATTGGATTTTGTTCTGTTTAAGCCACTCAGGAAGCTTGTCCTTCATAACCTGATAAGCGATTTTCATTGCATACATGGAAGCCTGAAGAATATTCATCTGGTCGATTGTCTCATGGTCAACAATTCCAATTCCCCAGCAGGCTTTTTCCATGATTATTTTTTCAGCAGCCTCACGTTTTTTTTCAGTAAGCTTTTTAGAATCGTTCAGCAGCTCCACAGGAAAATCTATTGGCAAAATAACACAACCGGCAGTAACAGGACCAGCCAAAGGTCCCCTTCCCGCTTCATCAAATCCACAAATAAATGCCATACACAGCCCCGTTAAAATCCGATTTCAATGTTGTCTGAATTTTCAATGATCAAAGATTTGTCATCCTTCCACAAAGCCTTGATACTTTTTTTGTTTTCCGTAAAGTCTCCGTCAAAGCTGTTTCCAGTCATTTTCAGATTTGAATTCGTAGACTCAATGATCCGGCCTCTGACACAGCTTACCTTGCAGACAGAATTTCGCAATTCCAGAGAAGATTCGCTTAAGCTCAAGTTTACTGCAGTTTCAGAAATTGTGGAAAATTTTGTGTCCAAGGCTGAAAACATGGAAAGTGCTGCAAAAATTCCACAGCCATATCCAGGAGTCTGAACAGTTATTCCGCCGTTACTAATCTTCAATGCAGAATTTTCAGAATTAAACACTGTTCCGTCTTCGCTGAACCTTGCAAAAATATCGCAGTCATTGAAGGTCAGTGCCGCATTTTCAGCAACAAACATTCTGGAATCTGATTTCTGATCTTCCAGATAAATTTTTTCTATGTAACAATTGTTCACTTCCAGGCTGCAGTTTTTTACCAGAAGACTTGATTCCGGTTCAAAAATAATTTTTGCCTTTGTGCTGCCGGTAAATGCGCAGTTTGAAGTGAGTTCAGTACAACCTTTGTCAAAAACAATGGTTCCGATTACAAAGAAATGAGTAAAATCATAGTTTGCGGCAACATCTAGAATCTGCTGGAGAGTGTTGAAAGGCCTGCTTCTGCTTCCGTCCGGATTTTCATAAGCCGTTCCAAAATCAATGAAGTAATTATATTCATCGATTATGATTTTGTACTCAGCAATGTCACTTTTATTTCCGGCCTTATCCACGGCATAGGATTCAACCTTGTAGAAAACTGCGGATTTTTTTCCGGCCAGAAGCTTTATTTCAGAAGAATCATAGGGTTTGAAATTTACTGCCATTACATTCTTCACAAAATCTGAATTCTCGCTGTAGGTTCCGTCATCAAGCTCAACTGGTCCTGCCATTGCGTAGAAAACTTCAGCACCATCTTCCGCCTGAATTTTCAGATCCACATCGGTTCTTGAATAAAATCCTTCCTCATTTGAAACATAAACTGGAGGCAACGGAGGCTGTTTGTCAACTTCATAAGATTTTGTAAGGCAGCCCTGATAAACGCCGTCACAAAAAACAGCAAAATCAGCGTCACCGGAAATTGAGTCTCCTTCAAAAGCATCAAAAACCAGCTTTGTAAATACACCGCTGTTCTGTTTTCGCGGATTTTTTTCTTCTGGTGTCACAGCACTCATCTTGTATCGGGAGTCACCATCCAGATTGAACACAGCACAACGCTCAACATAGGTCAGATTGATTTTTGGTTTAGGTGGAAGAATAAAGGTTTCAACAAAATTTCCTTCTGCATAAGCCACATTCTGCCACTTCACTATATGGGCCGTTTTTCTGTCCACAAAAACAGGTTCAGTGGAAGCAGACCAGAAGCCGTCATCAATACACCAGATAAGATTTTTTCCAGTAAATTTGAATGTGTACCAGTCAGAAATTTCAAAAGGAACCTCTGTGTTTTTTGCGAAGGCTCCTGCATAATCACCCTTTAAGTTGATTACAAACCGCCACTGATTTTTGCCGTCCGTAACGACACATGGAATATAGCGGAACAGGGTGTTTTCAGGAGAAACTGAAAGTGAAGTTCCATTTATGAAAGGCTTTTCACCAAATCCAAGGGAAAATTTAAGTTTTTCTGGAATTTCGATGGAAGAAGTTCCGGTGCAGACCAGAATTTTTTTTGAATTAATTTCTTCTATAAAATTGAATTCTGAACTTCCGGCTTCAAATGGGTTTTCAGAAGGCAGCACTGTGTATTTAACTTCATAATTTTCCACAGATTTTTCAGTAACCACAGCAATTTTCAGCGAAACACGGTTATCCGCCTCGATTTCAACTGGACCATCATAGGCAAAACCTGATTCAAGCGGATCCGTTTCACCATAAGTGTAAAAGGCTTCTTCATCAATTCCAAGATTCAGAACAAGACACTGGCGGTTGGAAAAAACTCCTTCAACCGGAGATACAACCCGTTGTGCAAAAGAGAGAAAGCCAAAACTAAAAAAGCAGAAAATCAGAAAAAGTTTTTTCACAGCACTTCATCAAGAACGGCACGAAGCTCAGGATCGTTCTTGTAATAATGTTCTTCCAGTTCTTCCTTTGTTAAGCCCACAAGCTCATGGCTGGAATAGTGAATCCAAAGGTCATCCTCTGGCTTGGTGATGTCAAATTTTCGGCACCAGTAGTCAGGTTTGATTGGAAGAGTTTCCTTACAAGTGAAATTTTTAAAGTCGTGAACCACAACCTTTATGTCAGAACGAGGAACCCCTTTGCTCAAAAGATGCTCAACCAGAAAATTCAAGGTTCTGCCTGAATCATAGATATCATCAATGAGAAGAACTTTATCACCCTGACGAAGATGATCAGGAGAATATGTCCATCCGTCAATTCTGATCTCCTCTGATGCGTGAACATTTGTGTAGGAATGAGCAACCACTGCAGCATAAAGAACAGGTTTGTTGCCTTTCAGTGCCAGCTTGAAGTATTCGCTGATGACATTTGCCATATATGCCCCGCCACGAAGCGAAGTATAGATAATGTCCGGCACAAATCCATCATGATAGATTTTTGAAGCAAGTTTAAGAGCGTCGTTTCGGACAGTCTCATAAGGTAAAAATTCTTTCATATTATTTATTTTACTATAGAAAATCATTTTTTTCTTGCCCTTTGCACATAAATTCTTTAAATTTTTTATATGAGCATTGTAAAAATTAACGACGGAAAAATTCAGCTTTCAACAGGACTTTCTCAGGAAACCTTTGCCAAGACAAATCTGGTTCTCTCACTTGAAGAAAAAGGAACCATTATAGATTTTTCCAAAAACAACGAAATTTCAGAATTCCGCTTTTCAGAAACTCTGGCAGATTCAGAAAAAAACATATATTTTTCTGGTGAAATGGCCGGGGGAACAGTTTTAAGTGAAGTTCTTTCAAAAATGCCGTCAAAAAGATCAGGACAGGAACTAAAAATAATTGAATCTGCTGTAAAAGCAATTGATTTTGCCATTAAAAACGAGATCAAGCTTCCTTGCGTTGGAGCTGGCGGAATTGTTGCAACAGAAACAAAGGTTCTTTTTTTACCAGAGGATCTTTTTGACCAGTGCGCCTTCAACAGTTCCACACCAGCTGAACACGGCAAATACATTTACAAAGGTCTGGAAGGAAAATCCGCACTGATATTTCTCCGCAGTTCCATAGTCTATCAGGCACTTACTGGAGAGTTTCCTTTTGCAGAAGATGAAATAACAGCTCGTCAGACTGATATGTTTGATGAAAAATTTCTTCCGATCGAATATAAGATAAAAAATATTTCAGAAAACCAGGCAAATTCCATCAACTGCGGACTAAAGATGAAGGTTGTGAATATTTTCAAGGCCGGACGAAGGGATTTCACAAATCAAAAAAATCTCAACGCATTAAAAGAACTGATTCGCAAAAGTGAGGAATTTGATTTTGGTGAATTCTGTGAAATTCTAAAAAATCCTATTCCAAATGAAAACTTTGAGCACATGGAAAAAGTTGCAAAATTCCTGAAAAAGCAGAATACAAGGGTTTGTGCAAACAGATTTTATAGAAGAAACAAGAACAGAATCTTTGCTTCAATTGCAGCTGTCCTTCTGGTTTGCTGGATGGTTAACGGATTCATCAAGAGCAACGGAAAGCTGGCCACAACAAAGGGCCTGGATTCAGTACAGACTACGGCTGTGTTCTATACAATGATTCACAAGGCTGATGTTCCAAACTTAAAAGAAACAATCAGCGGTAAAAAACTCGAGGATCTTGTTCTGAAAGTAACAGGTTTTTATGTAAGCGGAAAGCAGCGTGAGGAATTTGATGCGTCAGAAGCAACTGTCAGACCTGCAGAACTTCTCTTTTATAAAGAAAACACCCGAAACTGGATGTACGGAATTTCAAATTTGAAGATCGATGGAGTTTCATTCCCGGCTGAATCTGAATTCAAAAGAAAATTTGAAAAGCCTCAGCCAATTTCAGAAGAGAATGGAAATCCGCTTAAAAAAGGTGAAGTTGTGACACACACTGCAGAATATTATCTTCTTCATCAAGAACCAAATCGAATCGGAATTGAAAAAATCACAGATACAGTGAGCCTCACCTGGAAGGGAAACCGATGGCTTGTAACTGATATTTCAGGCACATCAAAGGCAATGCCAGTAAAAACAAAAGATTTTGCAAAAGATTTCTACGGAATGCAGGAAAACGGTGTTTCATTAAAAGAAACAGTTGAAATTCTCCGCGAAAAATATCCGTGGCTCCCGACCCAACCGGACATGGAAACAAGTGCAAAATTTATGCTGGAAAAATACGGAAGCAAAGAAGCTGAAAAATATTTACAGAATCATTAAAAATTGCAATTTTTAGAGACCCCCTATTTATTTTGACAAAATTACACTTTTTGTCATATTGACATTTTAAATGAGAGTGATTAGTATTTTCTTAATCACTTTGATAGAGGTTAAATATGGCTTTTGAGTATAATCTTGAAAAACAGCATGCAAAAGGTAAACTTCATGCAATCGAGAGAATCAATTTGCTCTGTGATAAAGACAGCTTCATGGAAATCTATGCAGGAGCTCGCCACCAGTGCACAAACTTTGGAATGGACAAGAAAGACCTTCCATACGACGGCGTAATCACAGGTTTCGGTACAATCAACGGCAGAAAAGTTGGTATCTATTCTCAGGACTTTACAGTACAGGGTGGTTCCCTCGGTAAAGTACACGGTCAGAAAATTGCTGAACTTATTGCAAAGGCCATCGAATTTAAATGTCCTGTAATCGGTGTAAATGATTCGGGCGGTGCTCGTATTCCAGAAGGCGTTGATGCTCTCTGCGGTTACGGTGACATCTTCTACCAGAATGTTCGTGCTTCTGGTGTAATTCCACAGATTTCAATCATCGCTGGTCCTTGTGCCGGTGGTGCAGTTTATTCACCAGGTCTTACAGACTTTATCTTTACTGTAGACAAGATTTCTCAGATGTTCATCACAGGACCAAAGGTTGTAAAGCAGGTAATGTTCATGGACATTTCAGAAGAAGATCTTGGTGGTGCCGCAATCCACTCACAGAAGTCCGGTGTTGCTCACTATCGTTGTGAAAACGAAAATGAATGCTACGAAAAAGTTCGCAAGCTTCTTGAATACATTCCACACTTCTACGGAGACACAACTCCATTCAATGGAACAACAACAAAGAACGGTCTCTTCGGTTCTAAAGAAGTTGAAAACTTCAAGTTCTCAAATAAAAAGATCGAAGAAATCAAGTCTGTTCTCCCAGAAGACAGCAAGAAGGGCTATGACATCCGCAATGTAATCAATGCAGTTGTAGATGACGATTCATTCTTTGAATCAGAAGCTGAATTCGCAGGTAACGCTGTAACAGGTTTTGCAAAGGTTGAAGGTAAAACAATCGGTATTGTTGCAAATAATCCTGGCTTCTTTGGCGGTCTTTTGAACTGCGATGCTTCTGACAAGATTGCACGTCATGTTCGCTACTGTGACTGCTACAATATTCCACTTCTGAACTTCGTTGACGTTCCTGGATTCTTGCCAGGACCACAGGAAGAGCAGAAAGGTATCATCCGCCACGGTGCAAAGGTTCTTTATGCTTATTCTGAAGCATCTGTACCAAAAATTACTGTAATTACACGCAAGGCTTATGGTGGAGCTTACATTGCTATGTGTTCAAAGCATCTTGGAGCAGACTTTGTTTACGCATGGCCAAAGGCTGAAATCGCTGTAATGGGTGCAGAAGGTGCAACAGGTATCCTCTTTGCAAAAGAAATGAAGGATCCTGCAAATGCAGCTTTGGTTGAACAGAAGAAAGCAGAATACGCTGCTACTTTCATGACACCAAATATCGCAGCACAGAGAGACTATATCTCAGCTGTAATCAATCCAGAAGAAACTCGTGCAAGAGTTGTACAGAGTCTCCGCCTTCTTGAAAACAAAGCATCAACAGATGTTCTTTCAAGAAAGCATGGAAATATCCCTCTCTAATACAATGGTTCCGCCAGAAACTGGCGGAACTTTTTTTTATTCACGCCCCGGAAATATATATCCCTTCTTATCCCTGTCCATAAATACAAAGCTGTTGTAATTTTTTGCAAAATCGGAATCGGGCCTGATATTTAGTTTTTTGTCCATACCAAAGAAGTCCAGGTCATTTCCCAAAAATGTTCTTACGCAAAGCCCCTGGGTAATTTTATACATAAATTCCACATAGACATATTTGTATCCCTTGGAAAATTCAGAATCTGCTTTTTTAATAAAAGCGCAGTAAGCCTTGGTTCCATTGAATGTTTTGAAGACCATTGAATCGTTTATTCTTTTGTCCGCATCGCATTCTAGAAGTTTCGGCATTTTTCCATTTCCAACGATAATGCGAAGAACTTCTCTGCTGAATTGCTCAAGTTTTTCATTCATAACATCGCTGGCTTTGACATTGATGTTTTGTCTGAAGAGTGAATATCTTATTTCTCCAGCAGAACCATTGTTAACTGTGGTGAATGCCTGATTGACATGTAAGTATGGAGTTGCCTCCTCTGGTACATCGTATACCTCCAGAGTTTCGGGCTTATAATAAAGTACATCAAAAAGTTTTGGATCAAAACACGGTTCAAAAGGCTGCTTGAAATAAGAAGGATCAAAAAACAGCACTTCTGCATAGGTGATGCCTGCCATCAGACAGGTAAAAATAGTAGCCAACAATCTTTTTTTCATAAAATTTCTCCTTGAAAATGCAATTGCAATTTTCCTTTTAATTATTTTTTGATAGCGTATCCAATCTTTGTACATTCTGAATTGGCGCTAAAATTTTATTATTGTGTTCAATCCATCCGGCCTTGGAACGAACGCTGTCCTTGGTTATGCTTGCATCATATTTTGAAGTTGGAATGACCGGAATATAGTCGATGCCATCCTTTGAAACGACCTTGCCTCCAACAGGAACAAAATGAGTATTTCCTTCAGTATTGTATATTATTTGTGCCAGCACAACTGTATCTTTTTCATCTCGGATCAAATTTTCAAGAAAATCATTTATGGCCATGGCAGGCATTATTGAACCATCACTGGACTTATTAATAGAATCAAAAAGCAATTCATTGTTTCGATGCCACAACGGATCGTCATAACGTTGTCCTATCAAGTCTTTCGAATAATTATCAATGATGGAACTTATGGAAGCTCTGGAATAAGACAAACCGTAGTTCTGACATATATCCTCCCATGAAATTTCACCGTTCAAGGCGCAGAAATTTGAAGGATCACTGTTAATCATTGCTGGAGTTATTTCATATCCAGTAAAGGCGGTCATAGCTTCGGCAATTGCAGTAACAAGACAGCCGTAACTGGAAGCAGCCTCCGTTGTGGAATTGCCTAATAAAGTATCACCCATGCTTTGCATATACTGAGCCTGCGTAATCAGCATTTCCAATCCGTCCGGATCATAAAAATTTACAAAGTCTCCGTTACAATAGGTATACCAGTTCCTTCCATCATGGATTGGATCAACGGAGGAAAATCGATTTATATTGGGGAAATAATGTCTTTGCCCAAAATCATACAGTTTTGTTTCCCTGTTGTAATGTTTACCTACAAAGCCAAATACAGAATTTGCCCCGCAAGGATTTCCAAAAGGATCATAGTCATAGAATTTTTCTATTCCTGTATTTGATATTTCCTTTAGAATAGTTCCATTTTGACTTCCCATCAGAATAAACTCATTTTCCGATTCCATAGAATCCAAATTGCAATACGAAAGCAATGAATTATCTGCAGAAAGAACGGCTTTATCATATTGATAGTCACTGCCCAACTTCTCAACTGTTCCCCTGTAATTTCCATAATCTTTAAGAGAAGCACTTCTTTCAGCATTTTTCTCTGCAGAAGAAGAATCATTCCAGCGATAACGGATACGTTCAGCTTGAGTTCCCTGACCACGCATCAATGAAATTGCATTGGATTCATAACCTTCGTCTAATTTTACAGTTCCTGAATTTATATAGAACGGTGTATAGGTAAATCCAATGTACACATATTCCTCGCCCACATTTTTTGTAGATTTTTTAGAAACCATTCTTCCAAAACCATCATAAAAATACCTCTCTTTCACATAGATGTCCGAGTCATAATTCAGCACTTCGACTTCGGAAATTCTGTTCTGCGAATCATAGATCATCTTTATAAAAGCAGAATTATCCCTCATTTCTGTCATATTGCCATTTTCGTCATAGTTTGCAGAACATCCGTTGCCCCATTGCAGAAGCCTGTTTTCTTTTCCGTATTCAAAATCAACAATTCCATAGGGGGTAATTCTTCTGGAAAGATTTTCATTTTCGTCATATTCATATTTTTCCGTGATAAAGCTTTTTGATTCAGGAAGAGAAATCAATCCACCACTTGCCAAACCGCACAATTTTTGGAGCTGCTGAAATTCCCACCGTGAAATCGCAGTATTGCTTTCAAGTTCATTCTGGTTTCTCACAAACAAACCGCAGGAAGCAATGTATTTTTTGAGATGCATGGATTTTTCCTCCGTATACGGATATGAAACCGCAGAAACATGTCCCGAATCATCGTATTCATACTTGGTGTAACCCAAATCTGAATCCAATGAAAGTGTCACAAAGCCATTCTGATCATAGACATAGCCTTCAAGAAAAATCAGATTCATTTGAGAGGAATATCCTGATTTCAAAACAAGTCGGCCAGCACTGTCATAGATGCTTCTGATGGACTCGCCTGTTTTCCACAACCGTAATGTTTCTCGACCTTCATCATCATAGCTGAATGCGACTTCACTTGATTTATATCCACCGGAAGTTTTAATTCCATCCTCAACAAGAACTATTTTTCCTGTTTTTCCATAGCTGTATCTGACTTTTCGCTTTTCATCAGAAATTTCCGACATAAGTCCTCTGGAATTATACTTGAAATTCAAAACATGCCCGTTTCGTTTATCACTTTGTGACAACAATTTTCCTGCAGTATCATAGCTGAAGCATAATTCTGAGTCTCCATTTTTCACGCATAATAGATTTCCGACAGCATCGTATTCTGAATGATGAGCACTTCCATCAGAATAATTCACGGTACAGCTTAACCCATCGTTTCCATAAGAATAGACGGCTTCGTTTCCATTGAAGTCAATTCGTTTTCTGAAGGTTCCATCGGTGTTGTAGGAATAGGATTGTTTTTTTCCAGAACTATTCTGAGCCCATAGAAGTCTTCCATTGGAGTCAAAACCGTATTCAATATCGGTATTCGAACCATTGCTCCATTTCTTTGTTTTTTCACCATCCTTGTAATTTTCCGAAACAACAATCCGTCCATTTATTTCACTCCTTACAACACGTCCAAAATCATCATAGTAAAACTTTTTTTCATTCAAAAACGGTCTCTCGCCTTGACTGGTTATGCGGCCAAATTTGTCAAAGCTTTGTTTGAGCAAAACTCCTTCACCATCTCTGACTTCAATCAGATTTTGATCATTGTCGTAAACCAGCTCATTAAATCTGCCGTCTGGATAAACTATTTTTGTGATCTTATTTTTTCCATTATAGGAATACAAGGTTCTACGACCATTTACATCCTGCTGAACAATTTTTCTTCCCAAAATGTCATAGCAGAATTTTGTTTCGTTGCCTTCACAATCTGTTCTTGAAATAATATTTCCAAAGCAGTTCAGCATTGCTGTTTCAAAATAAGATGTTCCAAGACAATGTTTTATTTCACGTCCATTTTTTGAATAAGTCCAGGATTCCTCATAAATAATTTTTTCTGAAGAATCCTTAATGATTTTGCGGCAAATACGGTTGTTTTTATCAAAATCATACAGAACTTTTTTAATCGGATTTTCGATTCCCACAAGCTGTCCAAATTCATTGTACTTAAAATTTGATATGAGCCCATGAAGATTTTTTACATATTTTATTTTTCCGTCAGGATATTTTTTAACCTCTGATTTTTCTTCATCACTCTCACCTGAACCAATTCCAGATAAAAATCCATTTGTTGAATCATATTTAAAATTGATTTTAGAATATGGACCATAATTTGTATTTAAAAGCGAGCCTTGTGTTGAATATTCATTTTCAAATTGTGTCGTACCGTTGATCACTTTTTTAAGCAAACGGTCTTCCACATCATAATGGTATTCAATCTCACCAAAATCCCCATTTTCTTGCATCATAGAGCCACCGCTGGTTTTTATAGAAGAAAGCTGAATTTCCTTCACATCGGATAAATTCATGTCGCTGTCACATCTTGCAGACAAATAAGCAGAAGGATATCCGCTTTTATCATATTCATAGGAATTCAACCAACCCGCCACAGAAACCGAAGCAGCCGGATTCAGCACATCCCATTGCGCAACGGACAGAATCTTGCCTTCCGCACTCCATTTATAGTTTTGATACAATGTACGCGGTACCACCTTTCCATCAGTATCAGTTCCTGAAACATATATTTCTGTGCATTTTCCCACAGCATTATATTCATATTCCTTGCAACGTATTTCTCCTGTTATCAGATCTTCTGTTTTTTCTGAAATCAACAGATTTCGTGGAGAGTATGCTTTGGAAATTCTCACAGTTTTTCCATCTGTAACAGTGCTTTCATGGGATGAATATTCATATTTCCAGATAATTCCAGAAAAATCCGTGAATTCCTTTACTCGACCATGCTCATCATAGCTCCATTTTTCTGCAGCAGAAGGTGTACTTGAGCCCGGAGAAAACAATTTATGTTCAGCCAAATTTCCATTGCCATCATAAGAGTATGTATTTTTATTTCCATGAAAATCTGTAACTTCGGAAAGCAATTTGTCAGAATTGTAAGCCAAAGCGTACAAAAGTTTCTCTCCGTAATAAATTTGTGAAATACAATCATTAGCTCCATACACGAATCTTGAATTGATTCCATTTCGATTAGTATGAAGAACTAAATTTCCGTTGCTAAATGAATACAAATCATAGCTTCCATCACTATAAGCTTTTTTTATCAGTCGCCCCTTATTATCATAGTTGAATACAATAAATTTTGAGTCCCGCTCCCATCTGTTTAACTTTCCGTACGAATCATAATCAAATTTTTCCACTGTGCCGTCTGGATGCAATACTTTTTTAGTTCTGTTGCTTTGATCGTAGTAATAACTGTAAACGTATCCATCATGATCGGTATATGTCGTGTTTTTTTCTGAGAAAGAATATTGAAACGATTCTTTCTCTTTATTCTCATTTATTGTTGAGCTTACACATTTTTTAGTTGAAAATTTTTTATATTCAAATTCAATGAAGGAACCGTCTGCTTTTATTTGTTTTGTTATATAGCCTTTCTCATCATATTCAAACTTTTTTGTGTCTCCATTCCATTTTTTTACTTCTTTTAGATAATCTCCATCATACGAAAAAAATGTTTTCAAACCATTCTGTTCCAAGCAGGTAATTCTGTTTTTTTCCCATGTGCAATATATTGGATTTTTTCCATTTATTGTTACAGATTCAATCTGGGAACTTTTATTGTAAGAAAATTCTATCACCATTCCATTTTTGTAGAGGATTTTCAATGGCAAGCCGAGAGAAGAATAAATGCGCGTTTCACCACTATTACTGAAAGTCGCTTCATACTCATTTCCGATCTTTCTAATTTCAAATTGATTTTTCCAATATGCACTTTTTGGCTTGAACGAGTTTCCCTGTGAAGCAGTCAGTAAAATCAAACTGTCATCATCTCCGCAATAAATCAGGCCGTTCCAACCTAGTTTCTTGGCAAAATTTTCAGGAAATCCGTATTCTACATACATGTTTCGGTTTTTTATAGCATTATTATCGAGCGCCTTCTGATATATGTCTTCCACTCGTTGATTACACTGCGCCTTCAACAATTGGATTTGCAGCAACAAAGCTCTGGCAGAAGGATCTTCATTCACGGCTTCCTTTATTTCATCTTCAGCTTCCTTTAATTTTGTTACATGCCAATACTCTTCACCGTACAGTGCAAAAGAAAAATCATTTGCATAACCAAATATAAGTCGTGTATCAAAAATCGAATACCAATTCGGACCAAACGCACCACCATTCTTTTTACATGTTTTAGACCTGTCAGCCATACCTGTGTCCAAAGACTTCATTTTGCTAATTTTTGAATCTTCTTCGGAAGGGGATCTGTAATGCCGTTGAATCGGAAAGTTGAAACCTCCAAATGATAGAACAGCGTCTACATCATCAATTACAAATTGTCCAGAACTGATGACAACTGGATCACCTGCATGAGCAATGACTATGCCTTCGGAGTTTTTTATGCTTACAGAATTTCCTTTTACGCTCCAAACGAATTCATTTTCCTCACAGAATTTTGATAAAATATCCTGTGCTTTTGTCATATTTTCATAAGCCTTGTTGTACCATTCTGGAGCATATGACATTTTGACATAGTCCACAGCCTTTATTGAATTTGAATAGGTTCTTGCAAAATATTCAGCATCACCAGAGCTAGAAGCCTTCATAGAACTAAAAAAATTATCAATTCTGTCTAAAAGCGCTGAATCATCGCTTTTGTATTGAAGAGTTCCATTCGCATCATACAAATCATCATAACCGACCTTTTCTCCATCAAGGATGATATAGTTCTCATAATCCTCATCTGTCCAGGGAACAAAGTCGTCCGCCCAAATTATGTCGTCATTGAAATCCCAGCCTGTATTGATGGTTCCATCCCAACCATCTTCTGGCTCCGGCTCGTAGGAATCCCACCAGTTGTCACCTCCACCGCTGTCAGAACCTGATCCTGATTCGGAGCCACCATCTTCACCGTGAAGACTCGTTGCAAAAACAGATAACATAATAACTGCAAGAAAAAGCAATTTTGTTCTGATTTTTGAAAAACTCATAATTTTTCTCCCTCATATTCTTCAAGACATAAAAATTAGAAAATCCAATGGTGCTGAAACTAGTAATACGTGTAAAACAATTTGTCCAAAAGACTTCCTTTACAACTGTCAGTAGGCACGTATCCGCTGCAGTTCGAAACAAATTTGCAGATACCAGAATTGCGTGTTCCATTCACATACTCATTCGGGTGTGAAAAATCCAGCCTTCCCTTCTGTGTTAAAACCACAAAGAACAATCCGGGCCCACAAAAATCTCCGCTGGCACTCCAACCGTCAACAACCGTCTGTTCCAGCAATTCCATAACAGTTTCACCAGATTCCAATTCCAAAGGTTCTAATTCCGTTATCAAGCTGTGCAAATCAACATAAAAATCCGTAGGATATGCTGATGAATAATATGAAATGGTCTTTTTCTGAAAAACTTCAAAAACTGTATTTTTGTTTTCCTTTGTGGAAATTTTTTCAGCCAGATTTCTTGAATACGTGTCAAAAGCACTGACCAGATCAGGCACTTTCGAAAGATTTATCTGGCAGAAGCAACCGTAGGCATAGGAATCATAACTTTCACAGAACTGCTTCTGTACGGCAGTTCCCAGTTCGGTCAAAGAAAAATCTGAATTTGAAAAATAATCAAACAGCTTTGTATAATTCCACCCGGCTTCAGGAACCAATGCAGGAGTACCTGCCATAAGTTCCGCACAATCGGACAATTCATAGGCAACTTCCAGCGTTACACCAAAACAGGTATCAAAACCGATAAAATCAAGCTTTTCGCCATCCATTCCGCCTTCAATTCCCAACCTGAGCTGTCGCAAAGTCATGGAACTTGAATTTCCGTCATCAATTGAGAATGATTTAAAATTCAATTCATTCGTTTTTAAATTAAATTTTTCTTTTTCACTTCTCCAACCAGCACCATGTCCCCACATGATCAGTCCATAATGTTCTGCTTCCCATTCATTTCTTGCATATCTGATAAATTTTGAGAGAGTGTCCTTGTTTCCCATATCCAGTTCCGTTTCTGAATAATCCGTAAGTTCCAGTTCCTTGCACTGAAGCCGCCTGCTGGTTATAAGACTGGTTCCAGAACCTTCCTCGCTGGAAACCTTATACAATCTTGTTCCAGACCAGTTTCCATTTGAAGCATCATAGGAATCAGAACGGTCCAGCAAAACAAGAACCGCCACATTATCTGGAATTGCAGCTCGTTCCATCTCATTAAAATCAGCAATCGCAGAACTTTCCAAATCATTGTCCGCACTCATATAAACCAGAATTGTCCAATCTTTCTTCACATACACTTCCTCCTGAACTGGTTCTGAAACGTCCTCTTCAGCTTGTTCTCCATCCACATCATCTGATTTATTATCTTCCTGAACAGAATCTTCTGTTTTTTGTTTTTCTTCATCAGTTTCAGAAGATTCTGTTCTTTGCTCTCCTTCATCAGTTTCAGGATTTTCTGTTTTCTGATCTCCTTCATCAAATTCTGAATCTTCACTTTTTGCTTCGTCTTCATCAGTTTCTGCATTTTCATTTGAGGAATTTTCTGAATCACCTTCCGAATCTTTTTCAGTTTCTCCCACAAGTCCTGATTCTGAATCCTCAACAGATCCACCTGAAGCATCTTCTTCGTCCTTTGGTATATTTTCAGATACTGGTTCATCCGGTAAAATCTCAGGCTCCTGCTCAGGTTGAACAACTTCTGCATCTGGTTCTGAATCTTGTTTCACTTCTTCATCTTCTGTTTCAGGATCAGGGGGCACAACATCCACTTCCGGTTCAGGCTTGACTTCTTCAATCTCCGGCTCTGGTTCCGGCTTAACTTCTTCCACTTCAGATTTGGAATCATTCAGCACATCTTCAGAACTGATATTTGAATCAGGTTCAATTTCAGATTTATCATCAGAATCAGATTTTGTTTCCGGCTCTGTCCCAGCTTCCACATTCTGTTGTGTATCATCCATTTCTGCATCGTTTCCAGATTCTGCACCTGGTTCAGAATCAGACTGGAATTCATCACTCTCCTCAGATTTTTCCTGGTCAGTTTTTTCTTCAGATGGTTCAACAGGCGTTTTTTCTGCCAGCATCGAACCTTCACCGTTTTTGAAAACAAAGTCCGAATCCATTTCACAGGAAAAGAACAGCACCGAGATTAAAATTAAAACTATTTTCCTTGAAAAACTCATTCATAAACCTCCCTGGCCGCAAACATTCCATACCGGTCAGTCCATTTTTTTCCATCTTCATAATGAATTTCTCTCAAATAAATAAAATCGATCAAATAGGGTTCTTCTGGAGCAATGGAAATATAGGGATCCAGGTTCACAACAAATTCTTTTGTCTCATCCGGCCCAATTTCCGCAGGTATTTTAGAAACCACACAATTTGAACCAATAAAAGGATTGTTTCCATCGCTGTCATAAACCATAAATGAAACAGTTATGCTGTATATGTTTCTTTCGCTGTCGTTATAAACAGAAAAATGAGTGCCGGCAAATTTCTGTTGTCCTTCAATCTCTCCAAGCTTCACACAGGGCTCAGAAATCACATAAGGACATTTCAAAAAATCTGCCGTAGCACAGCTAAAAAAGCAGAGACAAACCATAAGCAAAGAAAATATTACTTTGGTGCGTTTAAAACATTTCTTTTTTAAAATCATTTTTTCATTTCCCCCTTGTCATTTTTTTTAAGTTTCGCGACTTCAAGATGAACAAAATTTTTTCTGTCATAAAACCTCACTTTTTTGCTGATTTTTGAAAAGTCTTTCTTTTTGCCCCGGATCCGATGATTGCCAGCCTCCACATCATGAAAAACGAAAATCCCAGAATCATTGGTGTAGGTGTAAGTAAAAAGGTTCAGACTGACACGATAATCAGGCACCGGTCGACCTTCTTCATCACATACATTTCCTGCAAGACAAGCACTTCCATCAAATTTTGCAGTGGTGCAGGATGAAAAAATAATTCCGGCAAAGAAAATCAAGACCCAAATTTTTCTACATTGCATTTCCGATTTCTTCGTACGCAAGTTTTCCTCCTTCATTTCTGTAGTAAATAATCAGTGAACCGTCCGCTTTACGAATTTCACCAAGCTTCTGACCACGGTTATTTTCCTTTCGAGGAAGAATAAACCCCTTTGTGCTAGCTTTCTTTGCAGCTGGAACAAGTTTCAATTCCTCATCTTTAAAAAGCCATGCATAGCTGGCAGTCAACAATGCCGGACGAAAACAATTTGAAGACATTTCATTTTCAGAATTTTCATATTCCCGTGAGAAAACAATTTCCACTTTGTTTTTTCCACCGTTCTTTTCAACAGTAAATACAGTCTCCACCCAATCAGCCTGGTCAGCTTCTGTACCAATGCATTTCAGTGCCGTGTAAAACAGTTCCTGTGAAATCGAAAAGCAAAGCTCCACGGCATCATCAGAAGTTTTTTCAGAATGGATATCAGCTCCCAGCTCAAAAAGCATTCCCCTCATATGAGAAAGTGCCGTTGCTGTACCAGTTTTTTGGGATTTTTTTTCTGAAACGTACTCCTCCGCTTTTACAGGAATTGAAAGCGAGAAAAAAGGCCGATTATTTTTGTAGGAAACAACGCAATACTGAGCCTGCAAAATATTGTCCGTGCCACAGCCGTTTATAGAAAAATTGCAAAAACCATTCTTCCAGGAAAAAGCACTGATCCGCCCGCCGTTTTTGCTCACGGAAGAATAAACTGAAGAAACCACCTCATCAGGACTCAGAAGATTTTCTGTTTTTTCCTCAGAATCAACCTTTCCTAAATACATGCTTTCCTTCATCTCAATTTTTTTCTGTTGCAAAATCACCTCCTGCACAAGCTTGAATGAAAAAAACAAAAAAACTGAAATCAAAATTGAATACAAAACGAGGCTTTTCCAATTTTTTTCACTAAAAAAAGCCCTTTTATCTTGACTTCCCGTGTTTTCAAGATAAAGCTTGTGCTTTGGAAACAGTCTTTTGTATCCGGCCAGCTTTGCATTTTCCATAACAGCCACATCTGCCTTCAACATTCCGCCACTTACAGAAAAATGACTGTCCAGTTTCGTGGAAAGAGAAAGTTTAGGATGCCTTTTTTCAACTTCCTTCAGCACAACCTTCTTCAATCTCCGGTTAAAGGCCATTCTCAACGGAAGTTTGATGGAATAAAAATCATAGTCGTCATTGTTGACCACAGCTTTTCTCATTTCAAAAAATCCTCCTTTTTACTGAATAGACGTGTTCAGATTTTCCATCACAAGTCCAGCGGCAAAGCAAAATTTCCCTGTTATCCAACTTTTTTGAAGAAACAGAGAAGCTTTCAAAATTCCACAAGGTCGAGCACATTTCAGCAAATTTTGAAAAAGCGTCTTCGTTTGCCTCAGTTTCACAAAGATACCGAACCGAACGAACAATAAATTCATCACGATTCGATCTGTCCTCAATCTGAATCCGCTTTTTATGAATAAGCTGGTATGATGAAAAAAAACTCCCCAGGCATGAACAGGCAAAGAAAATCAGCAGAGTTGAAACACAAATCTCAATAAGCTTCATTTTTCATTTTCCTTCCATAGTTTTTCCAATTCAGAATTTTCCTCACTTAAACGAAGGTAAAATCTTTCCGACAATTTCTGAGATTTTTCCAGCCTCACCCGTTCCAGACACAAAGCCCCCACTGCAAGAACCGAAATTAAAAGCAAAATCATAATTCCCAAAAGCAAGCCAAAACCACAGCCGGCTGAATCTTGATTTGATTGCTTATTCCCAGGAATAAAGGTCTTTTTCATCATTTTCACCTCCTTCAATTCCATCAGCCCCGTAAGAAACAATGGCATAGGGAAGTCCTTCAGGTGCATTTTTTTTCAAAAAGGAATTTCCAGCTCCAAGATACAGATACTTGTTTCCCCAGGAATCCTTATCCAGAAATTTATCAAGATATGGTCCGGCCCAGTTTTCACTGACAGGATAAAGTTCAGGCTTTTTCCACAAGGCCTCCAGCCCCTGTTCTTCTGTTGGGAATCGTCCACAGTCCGCATAATAAGAATGCAAAGCAACCTTCAGCTGTTCCATTTGATTTTTTGTTGCTACAATTCTTGCCCGCTGCACAATCTTGTGGCTGGCAATTCCAATTGAAGATGAAAGTATCCCAGTTATTGCCAGCACAGCCAAAGTTTCCACAAAAGAAAATCCAGAATCCCATTTATCATTTTTTTCACAATTCAAATTTCTGCTGATTCTTCTCTCTGCAAAAAATCCTCTTCTCCTAAATTTCATCAAAAGCCTCCTGCACCTGTAAAAATTGGTATGAATGTATTTTTGAGAACTATCACCATGAACACTGCAGTAATAAAAATCAGACACGGATTAAGAACTTCAAGAAATTTCTTCATTTTCTTTTCAGCTCCAGCTTCAAGAGAATCAGCAATCTGACTGACCCCAGCCTTACTTCCAGAATGTTCACATAATTCAAGCTTTATCCGCATAAGTTCAGATTCCTTTCTAAATCCGATTTCCGAAAATGCCTCTGAAAAACATTCACAAGTCTTTACTCCCAGCAAAAGATTTCCTCTCACATTTTCAAAAGCCGACTCCATCTTTCTGTCCTTCTCAAAAAAAAATTGAAGCTTTTTCAACGCTTTTAAGATTGGAACATCATTCTCCACAAGAAACCCCAGCGCTCTAAAAACATTTGTTTCCTTCTTTTTCTTTACAAGCTTCAAAAATACGGCAAACAAACTTCCATAAGCCAAAATCAAAAAAACAGCACCAGTCCAAAAAGAATCCCAGGATTTCTGCTGCAGTTCTGATAGAATCCTGGTGTCGTAAATAAATGAAGGAAGATGCTTCACGGCCATAACTCCAGAAAACAAAGTAAAAACAGCAACAAAAATCGGATAAAGCACCGCACCCAGAATTTTCTCCATTTCTTCACGCCTTTTCTGCAATATGAACACAATCTGCTTCAAAATTTTCTGCAGATTTCCGTTTTCCTCCGACACAGAAACAAAAGCCACGTACCAATCAGGAAAATCAATGCTTTGAACCATGGAAATTGCCACAGAAAATTTCATTCCCATTTCAAGATTTTCATAAATTTCCCTGCACCCGCGTTCCACTCTGGAATCGATTTCTGAAATTCCATTTATAACATCCAAGGCTTTTTGAAGCGGCACATCTCCAGAAATCAGTTCCAGAAGATATTCAGAAAATTTCAGGACTGCGGAAAAATTGCTTTCAAAAAAATTACAGTTTTTCATAGCTGTCTCTCTCCCGGTAAATGGATTTCCGCCCTCAGCCTTGTAAATCTTCCTGCACAGTCCAGCTCCTGATAAACAATTGCCCTCAAAACTCCAGAAAATTCCTCTAAATTTGCACCAAGATTTTTCAGTCTGAAAACCGCCTCTCTGATTCCCGACGCATGAACAGTTGCAAACACCAGATGCCCAGTTCCAGCAGCCTGTACCACAGTTTCTGCACTTTCAGCATCCCTGATTTCTCCCACAAAAATCACATCCGGATCCTGCCTAAAAACCAGCCTAAGAGCCTCTGAAAAACCAAGTCCCACTTCCCGATGAACCTTAATCTGCGTAACCCCATCCAGCACATACTCCGGAGGATCTTCTATCGTGATGATTTTTCGTTTCAAATCCTCCTCCGAAACAATTTCACTTAGAATCGAAGCCGCTGTAGTTGACTTTCCGCTTCCTGTAGCCCCGCAAAGCAGCACCAGACCATTTTTCATTCTTGAAATTTTTCTCAGCTCCCGGCACTGCTCCTCACTAAATCCCAATTTTTCCAGAGACAGCGGAACTCTGTTCACATCCAGCAATCTCAACACAATACTTTCGCTTTCCAAGGTTTCTCCGCTTCTAGCAACAGTTCCAGAAACCACAGGAACACAAGAAACTCTCACATAAACAATTGTTTCACCCTCAAAAACGAACTGGCCGTCCTGACCTTTTCTGCTTTCCATAACATCAAGTTTAGAAAGCAGTTTTATGCGTCTGGCCAGTTCTCCACTTTTTTCCGATGAAAGCTCACAAACTTTCTGCAGCACACCATTTATACGAAACCTAACAAGCTTTTCTTCTATATGAATGTCAGTAGCACCACTTTTACAGGCATGAGTCAAAAGTGAATTCAAAAGCAGAACAGCAGCCTTTTCCTCACTGCCACCATTTCTGGTACGGGAAAATTCTTCACCCTCTCCACTTTCTTCACCGTATTTAAATGAAATGTATTTTTTCAGCTCCTCTTCGCTGACTTTTTCAAAAAGACAAAGTTCATCCCCGGAAGGCACATTTTCACCGTCATTTTTCTGTCCATACCAGGCCCTTACAGCTTTTTTCAGTCGCTCCTTTACAACCTCATCCTCCGGATCAACCATTCCAAAAACCACAAGAGCCTCGCAGCATTCCAGAACACAGACCTTATTGAACAAACTGAAACTAACCGACAACTCAAACATCTTTTTCCTCTCCTTTCCATATTTCTGCAGTGGGAACCAGATATATCACCAGTTCAGTCTGTTCCTTGGACTTATCCTCCGCCTTAAAGAATTTTCCCAGCAAGGGAATTCTTGAAATAAATGGCGTTCTTGAAGCATTCTCCACTTCTTCATTCTGAACCAGTCCGCTTAGAACCACAGGCTCACCGCTTTTCACTCTGACTTCCGTGGTTATGACTTTTTCACTTGTGGGCGGCGGATTTCCGGTAGTTGTGGAAAGATCCGTTCCCTGTCGGCTTACACTGGCAGTAATTTTGCTGGTTATCATTCCGTCTCCGGTCACAGTTCCAGTTATTTCAAGCTTGAGCCCGGAAACAATTTCCTTTGTAATGCCAGAATAGATTGGCTCCCCGGTTTCAGGATCCAGATTGTTGTCCCTGTAGCGGTATGTATTTGTATTTGCAAAATTGATCTTGGCTCCATTGATTCCATTCAAAGTGGTGTCCGCATAAACCTTGGCTTTTGACTGATTTATTGAGGTCTGAAGATCCATGGCAAACTTCATTCCAAAAGCCCCGACTATATCCAGATTAAAATTAAGCACACTTCCCAGAATTCCGCTGGCTGCATTCCTGTCTCCCATAGAAACCATTCCTGCCCTAAATCCAGGACTCCAGCTTTTTCCGTCAACATTCTGGTACTGCATGATCAAAAGATCGTAACGAATTGTAGAATTTGGTCTGTCCACTTCAGAAATCCGCGAAACCAGCTGTTCATAAGCTTCTTCACTTCCAGAAAAATAAAAGCTGTCGCCCTTACCGCTGTCTGAAATTTGTGACCGTTCCAAAAATGGAGGCAGATTCTTTAAAAATTCCTCAGTCCTTATGTATTTGAGCTGAACCAGCTTTGTGAATTTTTCCTTATCCAATTCCTCCACAAATTTACAAAAAGGCACAATCTCACTGTCCTTTGCAAAATACAGGAATTTCTGCTCTCCATTAAAGGAAACAGTCTCAACTTCAGAAAACCTTTTCATAAGCAAGCCATTAATTTCAGAATATTTGGCAAATTTAAGATCATATTTTCCCCAAAATTTTCCCTGAGAAGAAATTCCATCCCGATTCTTTGAAGGCCAGAAATAGTAAATTCCGTCGCTTTCATTCATCTCAAAATTTCCGTTCTCACACAAAAGTCCCAGCGCCTGATCAAAATTTTCCGCATTAAACACAGCCCTGCCAATTTTTGAATCGGTGCCGGCAGAAATACAAAAATCGTTCCCAGAAAGCGAAAACAATCTTTCCAGAACATAACCAAAGCTGCAGTTGCTGATATTGCAGTAAACAGTGAAATCCTGATTCAACCTCACTTCACAACGTCCGTTTCCGCCACCATTCTCCTTAATTCCTGCCCTGCTCACGTGAAAGCCATTCTTTTCAGACCTGCAATCATATCCGCCACAAGCATCAGCAATTTTCTCCACCATT
>JAGHUJ010000064.1 GCA_018064905.1 Candidatus Treponema equifaecale | reverse complement strand
ATGCTTGCATGTGCGAGAGCAGGCCGGATTGAAAACGGTGCAGTTACAGAAGCCGGAATGAAGGCTCTTGAACCATACAAAGTTGATAACGCAATCATTATGGCTGCAGGTCGTTCACGCCGCTGTATGCCTCTTTCAAACTATCTTCCAAAAGGACTTTTTGAAATCAAAGGCGACACAATGGTTGAACGCCAGATTAAGCAGCTTCGCGATGCAGGAATCAAGGAAATTGTTCTCGTAGTTGGATACTTGAAGGAACGCTACTACGAAATGGCAAAACGCTATCCAGGTCTCATCGTAATCGACAATACAGAATGGGAAGAAAAGAACAATACTTCATCATTGTACGCAGCAAAAGATTACCTTAAAAGTTCTTATATCTGCTGTAGTGACAACTGGTTTGCTCACAACGTTTACTCTGATTACGTTTACACTTCTTACTATGCTGCAAAATATTCAGATGAATTCATCAATGAAGACTTTGCCAAATCATTTGATGAAAACGGCTATATGACAGAATTGAAGCGCGGTGGCGAAAAAGGCTGGTATGTAATCGGTGAAGCATTCTGGAACAAGGATTTCTCTTCTAAATTCAAAGATTTGATGATTAAAGAATACTATGATCCAGAAATGAAATACATGCTTTGGGATCATTTCTATGCAAAGCACATCGATGAATTAAAGCTTAGAATCAAGAAAACTTCTGATGAAGAATGTAAAGAATTTGATACAACTGAAGAAATCATGGAATTCTATCCAGGTTTCAAAGATTTCGTTGACCAGTTCATTGCTGAAGAAGAAGTTGAAAATCAGACACTCCGCTTGAAGTATCTTTCAAACTACGCTGATACAAAACAGTATTCTGTAATCGCAACAGAACAGCTTACAGGTCGTATGCATGCAAACGAAAACCTCTTTGGACCAAGCCCAGACTGTCTCAAGTTTTTACAGAATGCAACTATGGAAGACTTGTACCTTTACGATTTGACTCGTGAAGATGATCTGGCTGTTGAAGTTTCAAAGCTTACAGAATTGTCAACTGATTCTATTTTCATTCACTCAGGAAGTTCTGATGTAATCAAAACAATCATGACTGTAGTTTTGAACAAGGATGATACAGTTTTGATTTCAAATCCATCTTGGAACTACTACAAGTCTGTAATCGAATTGCATCACGCAAAAGCCGCTTATTTTGACATTAAGCCAGGTACAGATTCTTATGAATTCGACATTGAAGGACTTATGCAGACAGCAAAGAAAACAAGTCCAAGAATTATTGTAATCTGTACACCACACAACCCTACTGGTGCTGTAATTTCCAGAACAGATTTGGAAAAAGTAATTAAAGAAAATCCTACTTCACTTGTAATCGTTGATGAAGCTTATCTTGGTCTTTCAAAAACAACTTACGATGTGAAATATCTTCTTAGTGCTTACAACAACGTAGTATTCTGCCGCACATTCTCAAAATTGTATGGATTGGCAGGTCTCCGCATGGGTTACGGTCTTTGTACACCAATGGCAAAACAGGTATTCAAGCTTGACTTGAACCCATTCCGTGTTTCAAACATTGGCCGCAAGGTTTGTGTAGCAGCACTTAGAGATAAAAAATATTATGCAGACCTTACAAAACGCATAATTAAGATTAAGGATGACTTTATTGAAACAGTCAACAAGATCAAGGGCGTAAAAGCCTATAAATCTGCAGCAAACTTCATCTGGATTCGTTTTGATGAATCAATTGATGTACAGGGATTAAAGGACAATCTTCAGGAAAATGGATATCTTACACGCCTTTGGACTGAAGGCAGCCACCTTTCAATGCGTATTACAATTGCTCCAGAAGAAGACATGGAAAAAGTTACAAAACTTATCCAGGAGTTCTGTAAATGATTTCTTTGCCACTTTATATTGACCCGGGTACGGGTTCAATGCTTTTTTCGATTCTCATTGGCGCTTGTGCAACACTTTTCTTCCTGGCAAAGGCTTTTTGGATTAAATTCAAGCTTTTGATCACAGGTGGAAAAGCAAATTCAACTGATAAGTCATATAAAAAATATGTGATTTATGCTGAAGACAAGCGCTATTGGAATGTTTTCAAGCCAATTCTTGATGAATTTGAAAACAGAAAGATTGAAATCACCTATTATGCTGGAACTGAAGCAGATCCTGTTCTTTCTGAAAAATATGAGTATGTAAAAGCTGAAGTAATTGGTGAAGGAAACAAGGCCTTTGCAAAACTAAACATGCTTTCAGCAGGAATTGTTTTGATGACAACACCGGGTCTTCAGGTGTACCAGATGAAACGAAGCCGAAATGTAAAGCATTATTCACACATCGAACATTCTACTGGAGACGCTACAATGTACAGACTTTTTGGTCTCGATTACTTTGACAGCGTTCTTGTAACGGGAATGTACAAAGAAAAGGATGTGCGTTATCTTGAAGAACAACGAGGTCTTGCAAAGAAAGAAATTGTAAGCGTTGGATGTACATATCTGGATGTTTATAAAGAAGAAATGGCGAAGATTCCAGCTGAGGAAAACCATAATTTCACCGTTCTTGTTTCACCATCATGGGGCAAGAGTGCAATTCTTTCAAAATACGGCTCTAACCTTCTCGATCCACTTTTAGCAACTGGTTGGAATGTCATTGTTCGTCCTCATCCACAGTCAAAGATTTCCGAAAAAGAAATGCTTGATTCTCTCACAGAAAGATACAAAGACTGCAAGAATCTTGTCTGGGACTACGAGGGTAAGAATATTTACTCAATGAAAAAAGCTGATATTATGATTTCAGACTTTTCGGGAATCATATACGACTACACTTTCCTTTGCGACAAACCTGTTATGTATGTAAACGCAGAAATGGAACTTGGTCCTTATGATGCTTACGATGTTCCGGAACAAAAACCATGGCAGGTAAATGCTGTCAAGAAATTTGGAATAGAGTTGAAGGAAGAGCAGTTCGCAAACATCAAGGAAGTAATTCAGAATGCCAGCGATTCTAAAGAACTTGCAGAATTACGGGCAGAAGCAAAGGCAATGGCTTGGGAACACATTGGAGAAGCTGGAAAAATAACAGCAGATTGGATGATAAACAAGCTTAATGAAATCGAAAGTCAGCAGAATAAACAGGCCTAAGATGATCCTAATCAACGGAAATTTTCTCTGCAGAAACCTTACAGGAATTGAACGCTTTGCCTGGGAAACCTGCAAGCGATTAGATAAGCTTCTTACTCAAAAAGATGATGTCAGGATTTTAGTTCCTGCAAATGCAAAGAATTTTCCAGAATTTGTGAATATAAAGCTGATTATCTCTGACAAGGAAGTTCACGGATTTCCAAAATGGGATTTGATTGAATTCAAGAAGGCTTGCAAAAAGCTTGGTGCTGTTGGACTCAACTTTTCCAACACTGCACCACTTGGCAAGTATTGTGGATATGCTTTTCTTCACGACATTTATGCAAAGGATTTTCCGCAGGATTTGACTTCAAAAAAAGACACTTTAATCAAGCTTTATTGCAGGCTCAACTATAGAAATATTGCAAAGCATGCAAAAAAAGTTATTACTGTTTCAAATTTCAGCAAGAGCCAGATTCAGAAAGCCTACAAAGTTCCAGATGAGCGGATTGAAGTTGTTCCAAACGGATGGGAACATTTTTCAGAAATTCAGCCTGATGAATCAATTTTTGAAAAATTTCCTTCACTAATTAAAGGCGGCTACTATTTTACATTGGGTTCACTTCAAAAAAGAAAGAACCTCAAATGGATTGCTGAATATGCAAAAAATCATCCTGAAGACGTCTTTGCTATTTCCGGAAAGGCAATTTCAGGCATGATAAGCGACAATTTACGGGATTTACAGACTCTAAAAAATGTAACTCTTTTAGGTTATGTTTCTGACGAGGAAGTAAAATCCCTTATGAAAAACTGCAAAGCTTTTGTTTTTCCAAGCTATTATGAAGGATTCGGTATTCCACCATTGGAGGCCCTTTCAACAGGTGCTAAAATCATAATTGCTGATTCAGCATCCCTTCCAGAAATTTATGGAAAAACAGCAACTTATATAAAAGCTGATTCAGCGGAATGCGACTTGAACCAGCTTATTTCAGAACAAACAGAAGATTCTGCACAAGTTCTGAACACTTACACCTATAATAATGCAGCAGAAAAGCTTTATAAAATCATTACAGGAGGCGAAAAATGAAAGTAGCAATCGTACACGACTGGCTTGTAAATTATGGTGGTGCTGAACGAGTTGTTGAAGCGTTGCTTTCGATTTATCCAGAAGCCGACATTTATACTCTTGTTTATGATGAGAAAAAAATGGGGAAAATTTTTCCAAAAGAAAAGGTTCACGCTTCCTTCATGCAGAAATGGCCAATGGCTACAAAACTCTATACAAAATTCCTAAAATTCATGCCAAAAGCCTTTGAAAGCTTTGACTTGAGCGGATACAAGCTGGTAATCTGCGCTTCTTCAAGCTGTGCAAAAGGCGTAATCACTCCTCCACTGGTTCCACATGTTGCATACATTCACACTCCAATGCGCTATGCCTGGGACCAGTACTTTGACTACAAAAAACGCAGCGGAAAGCTGACTCAATTCTTCATGGACAAATGGATGCCAAATATCCGTCTGTGGGATTATGTTTCAAGCCAGAGAATTGACACTTTAATCGCTAATTCAAACTACATTTCCAGAAGAATAAAAAAATACTGGAACCGTGACTCTCAGGTTGTTTTTCCGCCTGTTGATACTGACAGACTTTCTCCAAACGGCAAGCCTAGCGAAGATTTTTTCGTAGTTTTCAGCCGGTTTGTTCCTTATAAAAGAATCGACCTTGCAATCAAAGCCTGTGGTAATTTAAAGAAAAACCTCGTTGTAATCGGTGGTGGAAGTCAGGAAAAAGAATTAAAGGCTCTTGCTTCACAATATCCAGATGCAAACATTACCTTTACAGGACGCATTTCTGATGAAGCCGTAAAGGATTATCTCCAGCGCTGTCGTGCATTGATTTTCTGTGCTGAAGAAGATTTTGGTATTATTCCTGTTGAAGCTCAGGCTTGTGGCAGACCTGTCATCGCTTTTGGTAAAGGTGGAGCCCTGGAAACTGTCGTAAACGGCAAGACTGGGGTTTTCTTTAGCCATCAGACTCCAGATTCTGTTGAACGAGGAATTGCCCGATTTGAAAAGGCTGAAGCCGAAGGTGCATTTAAAACAGAAGAAATCGTTGCTCATGCTAAAACTTTTTCAACACAACGATTCTGTCAGCAGATTAAGGACTGCATTGACCAGACTTTAATCAGAATGGACGAAGAAACAAGCCTGAAAGCTTAATCAAGGGTGTACATCGATGCTTAGAATTGCAATTGACTGCAGAATGATCGGTTCTGGTGGAATCGGTTCCTTCATTCATGAACTTATTCCATTTTTTCTTGAAAACAACCAGTGCCTGCTGATTGGAACCCATGAACAGTGCATGGATTTTGTTCGATTGAGCAATGTTGAATTCTGCTATTGTGACGTGAAGCCTTTTTCACTTCAAGAAATGTTCAATTTTCCTCAGGATGTTCTTGACGCAATTCACAAATACGATTTTTATTTCACACCCTATTGCAATATTCCAAGCGGAATTGAGCTTCCTATTTTTTCTACAATCCATGACATCGTTTTTCTGGACGTAAAAGGCCTCACCGGAACTCTTGGCAGAATTGGAAGAAAATTCTTCTATAAAAGAGCTGTCAATTATTCAGAAGAAATATTTACAGTCTCAGAATTTTCTAAGGAACGAATTCAAAAGCAGCTCAAATGCAAAAAGCCGCTTCCTGTCATTTACAACGGAGTTTCAACTTATCTTACTGAACCATTTGAATCCGAAGTTGAAAAAAATGATCAGATTCTTTTTGTGGGCAACATCAAAAAACACAAGGGGCTTAAGGTTCTGCTGGACGCATTTGAAATTGCAGGAACAAAAGGCTTTTCCTCTAAACTCGTAATTGTAGGAAACAAGGATAATTTCAGAACCGGAGATGAAGAAACCGTTTCCCGACTGAATAAAATGCCATCTGAAAAAGTTCAATTCACTGGTAAAATTTCAAATCATCAGCTGAAAACACTTTATGCCCAGTCTAAATTTTTAGTTCAGCCTTCACTTTACGAAGGTTTTGGTATTCCACCTCTTGAAGCTATGACTGTTGGAACTCCTGCTTTAATTTCTGATATTCCGGTTTTTAAAGAAATTTATGGAGATTTTCCTGTACAGTTCTTCAAATCCGAAAATGCCGAAGATCTTGCAGAAAAACTGCTGAATTTTGACGCTAAAAAAGTTGATATTTCAGAGATTGGAAAGAAGTATTCTTACAAGGCATCAGCTGAAAAAATTATAGAAACTCTCACAAACTACAAGAAATAGACTTTTAGACGGTTCTGTTGTAAAATATATAGATAGGTTTTATATGACAGAACAGGATTTTAGAAAATATTTTAAGTCAAAGTTTTTCAGAACGAGTTCCTTTACATCCGGATTGGCTCTCATGGTTGTTGATGCCATCATGGTTATGCTTTGTATTGGAATTTCTTTCTTCATAATCAATTTTATCAACCATTCCTGGATTAACTTCAAGTCCTTTGTGAATTACTGGATTTATCTGCCGCCAACACTTGCAGTTTTCTATGCTGCAGGTCTTTACCCGGGACTGGTTCTTCCGCCTGCTGATGAAGTTAAGAAATTTGCAATCTGTTCATTTTTTGTTTTTGTCGGAATTGCCCTTTCCATTACTGTTGAAGAAGCTGATGACAAATGGCCAATTGTTGTGGCTTTGATTCTTTCTGTTCCTTTTGCTGCAATTTTACTTCCTTCTGGCCGTGAAGTTGCCCGGGCAATTTTTTCAAGACGAAGATGGTATGGTGTTCCTGCAGTTATCTACACTTCCACTGATCTTGGCGACATCATAAAAAATCGTCTTTCAAAACGCAGTGATTTGGGTTATAAACCGGCGCTTATTATTGATTCAAATGCTTCTTCTCCATACATAAAGGATGAAATTCCTGTTTATCCTCCAAGCGTTGAAGTTTTTGAAATAATCAAGAAACTTGGAATAAAAGTTGCCATTCTTTGTGACTACGCTTTGGACACAGACGAAATCAACTCTTATTACAGATATACAATTCAGATTCCAAAAGTTGACGATATCAGCACTCTTACAATGACTGTTCGAGATTTTGGTGGAATTCTTGGCTTGTCTTCAACTCACAACCTTACAAAACAGCACAGCCTTTTCTGGAAACGCGTAATTGACATCACTTTGCTGGTGCTTTCTTCGCCACTTACTATTCCAGTAATTGCAACTGTCGCTTTAATTGTAAAAATCACAAGTCCAGGTCCAGTATTCTACGGTCACAAACGTGTCGGCAAAAATGGCAAGGAATTCAAATGCTGGAAATTCCGCTCAATGGTGATTGATGCAGACAAGCAGCTGGAAAAAATCCTTGCAGAAAATCCAGAGATGCGTGCAGAATGGGAAAAGGACAGAAAATTCACAAATGATCCCCGCGTAACAAAAATTGGAAAAATTCTTAGAAAAACTAGCATTGATGAAATTCCTCAGTTCTTTAACATTCTCACAGGAGAAATGTCTTTTGTAGGTCCTCGTCCTGTTACTCGCCCTGAATTGGACAAATACGGTAAAAAATCTGATTTTATTCTGCAGGCTCAGCCGGGATTAAGCGGTATGTGGCAGATTTCCGGACGCTCGGACACAGGTTATGAGGAAAGAATCACATTGGATTCATACTACATTCAGAACTGGTCTGTATGGCTGGACATTTGGATCATTATCAAGACAGTTGTTGTCGTTTTAAAAGGCAAAGGCGCATACTAAAATGAAGCGAACTGGCTTAAGTATCCTTCTTTTTTGCTGTACCTTTGCAGTCTCAGCTCACTCTTACCAGATTAAGCAGGTAAAATATGAGCTGGGTTCAACTCAGGAAACAGCACTTAGCCACAAAATTCCTGTTGATACAGAAAGAATTTTTAATTCAAGAGACGAACTGGAAGCATATAAATCTTCACTTCTTCAGCAATATGCAAACACCAGAGTTTTTGAATCCGTTGAAATTGAATTTAAAGAAACAAGTTCAGAAAAAGAACCTGTTCAACTGAGCTGTTCCATCAAAACCACAGATTCAAAGACTTTGCTTGTTGTTCCATATCCTAAATATGATTCAAATTCCGGAATTACAGTTAAACTTAAGGCAAAAAATTCAAGTATTTTGGGAAGTCTTGAAGAACTGAACTTTGAACTGAGCGGCGGTAACAAACTTTCAGACCTTACAGAAGAGAACGGATTTTTTATTGGCGGAGAATTGAACTTCACTTACCCATTTTATAAAGATCCTTTTGCTGTTTTCTGGAACAATGATTTTAAATTTGAATATAATTTTCAGGATTCATTGCCACAGTTCACAACACAAACAGGTCTTTCAATTCAACTTCCGCTCAAAAAAGTTACATTTATTCTGGATGCTTATGAAGGCGCATATCGTGACTTTGAATATACAGAATTTGATGATGAACTTTATTACAAGACCTACACAAAATTTTCAGCACCGATTGAACTGCTTAAAACAGAAAAATCGGGAAATTTAACCTGGTCTCCATTCGTTGATTTTGAATTCAATTATGAAAAAAATGAAATCAACAAGCTGAATGATGATCTGTCCTCACCTGTTTTTGCTTCTGGTAATGAAATTTTTATCAAAAACGTGAACTGGATCGGAAATTTCAGAAGCGGTCACGGAATCAGAATTGGTCAGAAGCTGGGCTACAACACTCAGAACCAGCGCTGGCAACCGAAAATCTATGGTACAGCAGAAGCATACGCGGCATTCAAGTACAACGGAATTGCTGCTAAACTCAATTTCTTTCATTCTGAATACAATAGAGAAAAAATCGGTGAATATGTCCGTGGAATCGTAGACAAACAGCGCTACGCAAATTATCATTCCAGAGCTCTCAAAACGCCTTCTGCCATTGTGCTGAATCTGGATTTTCCTGTTCATATTATAACAACAGACTGGATTGGCTGGGGGACAAGTTTATTTGGAGAAGAATCCTGGTTCACCAAAGGTTTTAGCTGGATGAAAACCTTTAATTTTGAGTTCCAGATTTCACCATTTGTTGATGCGGCACTTACAAAAAATGAAGCTACGGGACGACTGTTCTCCTATAAAGACGGCTGGTATGGAAGCGGTGTTGAATTTCTTGTCTATCCAGAAAAATGGAAGAGCATTGTCGTAAGAGGCAGTGTTGGTTTTGACATAGGCAGAAAACTTCTAAAAGAGCACCTGGACTACAGCTGGCGTAAAGACGAAAAATCCCACGAAATATACGTGGGAATCGGATTGTTATATTAGTTTAGGGAATAAATGTTTTTTCTGTACAACTATTCAACTTATCTTACAATCTTTTTTTCTGCGTTGGTCTGATAATAAGGATTTGGAAGATTCACAGCCATTGCATTGAGCATTGCATTTGCAAAAATTACGTTTCCCCTGTATGAACATTTTTCAGCAAAGCTCAGCATGGAATCCCAAAGTCTGTTTTCCTCACACCAATCCAGAATATCCTGATGTTTTCCGATTTCATGAAGGAATTCCGCAAAAGTGGTATAAGAATAAGAAGCATCCCGCTCTGAAATAGAATTGTAGATTCTGGTAAAGCCTTCGATTGTAGCCAAAGCTGAACAGAACAGTGAATTTTTGATTTCGTTGCGTTCTTCGTAAATCTTTGAAAGGCTATATAAAGCCTTCATTGTAAGCGGGGACTCTGCACGGAAAATACTGAAAAATTTGTCTACATTTTCAGACTTGTTGCTGTCAATTATTTTAAAAATCGCAGCTTTTGTAACATTGTCAGTAAAATTAGGATCCTTATCCATAATCAGAAGAAGAACCTGCTCATATTCCTCATATTTTTTGTTCTGCAAAGCCAACTCGGACATTGAATAAAGAATATCGAACAGCTGATCAGGTACATCAAGGAATGAAGCATTCTGACGAGCTTTTTCATAGAAGGAATAAGCCAGTTCGTACTCGCCTTCCACCTGATAAATCTTTCCAATCAAATAATCAGCCTCTGGATAAACGCTTTTTGCTTCAACCCAAGACCTCATTTCATAAACAGATTCATGAAATCGCTTTTTACTGTATAATTTTATATACTTATTGATAATATTTACTGCTTCATCCTGCTGTCTTTCTTCCAAAACAGGCAGAACATCATCAAAATTTGAACCTACCCTGCGCACAGCAAATGGTGAAAGAGAATTGTCCAGAATGTAACATTCCCACTTGCTTTCAGCTTTTCTGTTTTCTTTTGCCTTGTTAGCCATGTTCATGGCCTTGTTGAAATCATTATTTTCAAACAAAAATGAAGCTTCCTGCAAAATTCTCCAAGAATAATCACTTGGAACAGGCTTCTTTGGAGCAACCTGAGCAAAAGCTAAAGAAACAGTGAGAAATGAAAGTATAAGAAAAGCTGTTTTTTTCATGGTAAATGTATTCCTACAAAGAATTCAATTCTTCTTCAAATACATTATCGGCATCTTTTTCGTCTACCGTTCGTACAATTTCACCTTTTTTAAAAATAATGGCCTTTCCGTTGGCACCGGCGATACCAATGTCGGCGTGTTTACCTTCACCAGGACCATTTACAACACAGCCCATAACAGCAACGGTAATATCTTTTTTCATTGAAAGAAGCTTGTTCTGCCAGCGATCCATGAATCCGTGCACATCAAAGCCCATTCTTCCACAACGAGGACAACTGACCAAAGTAACACCACCACTGCGTTTGCCACATTCACGAAGAATCTCCAGTCCTGTGATAACTTCATTTTCTGGAGAAGAAGAAAGTGAAACACGAATTGTTGAACCAATCCCCTCTTTAAGAAGATGACTAAAAGCAAGAGTTGATTTTACAACACCTGTAATCAATGGACCGGCTTCTGTAACACCAACATGGAGCGGAATATTGTATTTTGAAGCAAAATCTTCATTTGCATCGATTGTTTCCTGAACAGAACTGGCCTTCATGCTTACGACAAACTGGTCAAAGTTAAGTTCATCAAATACAGCACATTCACGAGCTGCAGTTTCACTCAAAGCAACAGCACGACTCATTTTTCCAGATTCAACAAGCTCACGAAGATCATGTGGAAGAGAACCAGAATTAACACCAATACGAATTGCAGCCCCCTTATCACGGCAGGCATTTACAACAGCTTCAACACGGTCTCTGGCACCAATATTACCCGGATTAATTCGGATTGCAGCAACAGGACCTTCAAGACATTTAAGCGCAAGTCTGTAGTCAAAGTGAATATCTGCAACAAGTGGCATGGAAGTTGCTTTACAAATTTCAATGAAGCTTTCAGCACTTTCCATATCAGGAACTGCAAAACGAATAATGTCACAGCCAAGCATTTTAAGCTGAGCAATTTTATTTCTGATTGCTTCAAGGCGGACAGGATCATCCTTAACACCGATAATTCCTTCCTTCCACATAGTCTGAATTGTAACAGGCTCCTTGCCGCCAATCAAAATTCTTTCAACATTACCGTTGCCACCAATTGAAACAGTGCGTGGCTCATAAAATTTCTTTTCCATAGCAAAACCTACAGAGCACCAGTTACAGCAAGAACAGAAATCGAAGTTGCAATTAAGGACAAAATAGTCGTAACAACTGGTGCGTATTGATTAAAGTAATACAGTGTTGCATTCGTATTTGCAGTAATTGTAGATTCAGGAAGAATCTTGTCCTTCTTTGAAAGTTCCTTTCCGTTCATGTCCACAATATCTACAGATTTAAAATTGTTGCGGGTTCTGTCAAAACCACCTGCAAGGCCTACATAATATTCAAAATCACGGTCCGGAATGAATGGGAAGCGGCCAGGCGCATTTACGGCCCCAGCAACAGTAACGAAGAACTGTCTGAAAGGTACATTCAAAATATCGTTTGGTTCAACAGTCAAATCAGAATAGAACGAAGCATCATAAAGGATTTCGTTCAAGTTGATAGGAATAATCTTTTCACCACGGATCAAATATGAATTTGCAGTATCCGAAACAGACTGGAACCAACCAGAATTGGCACGAATCAAAGAGGCATAGTTTTCACCAGTAGTGAACTGAACTGTGATACGATTAGTTGATGCAAGTTCAATTCCTTTTTCATCTGAAGCTTCACCAACAGCACCCTCAACAAACATTACAGGCTGAAGGTTTGAATATGAACTTACAGAAATCTGATCATAGCAAACAAGCTCATAGTTTTTGTCTGAAGGATTAGCATCAAGATTGATGTAATGAATTTCACCAGATTTTGACTTTTCAGAAGTAACACGGTTAAGCTCAATACGGCTCACATCAGCCAAGGGAGCCAATCCTCCACCATAATTTTTAATCAGCTCATCAAGATTTTCACCAGGCATAAGCTGATATGTTCCAGGACGCTCCACTGCACCTGTAATAGTAACTCTTCGGTCAATTCTGTTTACATAAATTGTCTCACCAGAACGAACATAAGGATCCTGAGTCATGTCGCCAAAACGTGTGGCTTTATACAAGTCGTATGTGTGCTGTTCACCAGTAAGCGCCTTAACAATAACATCACGGGTAGAAGAATAATCAGTAAGATGTTCCTTAATGATCTCAGAAAGACGCTGCAACGGCCATGCAGTTACTTCAACAACATTCTTAACTTCACCAGTAACAAGAACATTCTGAAGATGCTGCTGGAACGGAATAACCAAATGATCATTTGCCATTACAGTCTTGTCACTCATAAGCTCTGCATCATAAAGAATATGCTCAATGTTCAGGGAAATTTTCTCACCATTTCGTTCAAAATATGAATTCTTAAGGTCTGAGTAAGAATTGAACATATCGCTGATACGACGAATCAAAGTAGCATAGTTTTCGCCACTGTGGAAACGAACATAAGTTCTGTAGCTGGTATCCAATGGCTGATCTTTTCCGGAAGCAAGAACTGTGTCTGCACTCTGAGGATTTTCCACAGGATTATTGATGATACCTTCTACAATGATTGTTGGCATAAGAGAGGTGTTGCTGGTAACATTAACAGAATCACCGTTCTTAAGCTCATAGTCATTTTCAATTGCAGTGGAATCAAGATAAACCTTGTTTCCAGATTTAGACTCACCGTACAGACTTCTTACAAATTCAATTTTTTCAATATTGGCTGTATCAGTAAGCCCATTGGCATAGTATTCAACAAGTTGCTTAAGATTCTCACCTTTCAAAAGCTCATATGTACCAGGACGTTCAACGCTGCCGGTAATTGTAACACTGCGGTCCATTCTGTTGATTATGATTGTATCACCAGGTCTAAGGTAAGGGTTCTGAGAAAAATCCCCTTCACGATGAGCTTTGAACAAGTCCAGATTCTTTACAGTACCATCTGCAGACTTAACAGTAACATTTCTGAGCGAAGAATATGGAGTAAGAGTTTCAGAACAAACTTCAGACACACGGCTAAGGGACCAGACACTGCGCTCAGTTGTGAAGGAAACCTCACCAGTAACAACAACCGTAAAGCTGGATGGATTAAGAAGAACAAACTGAACACCGCTCATTGGATAGTTTCTTACGACGATGTTTTCAATTTCCTTTTTAAGCGTAAGATAAGTCTTTCCACGAACATCAAGGACTGCAAGGTTGCTGACACGAATTTTATAAGTGGAATCAACAGGAATTGTGTAAGAAACCATGGTAGAACCGGCAGCATAGTTCAGAGAATAAACATCACCAGGGGTGACAACATAATCAGGATTGGACATTGCCACCTGTACCCGGTTTGTAAAATCATTTGTTGCAGAGGTCTTAGGAAATTCATTGGCAGAAGAAATCTTTGAAAAATCTTTTGTTGCAGAATTTCTGGAAAATTCATTACCTGATGCCCCATTAACAGATGAGCCTCTGGAAGATTTTAGACGGTCTTCATAATTCTGTGAAAATGCAGAAACAGAAAAAATCAAAAATGTCAAAAAAACAAAAATCTTTTTCATAGTATAAAATCAAAGCCTCTTAGAGTTTTTCACCGCGCAAAACGCTCATGGCAGCCGGATCATTCTTAATATTTTTGAGTGCATTCAAGGCAAAGGCAAGGAAAATAGAAACGAAGAAGCCTGCAAAAGTAAGAATAATGCACAGCTTGCCGCGACTTGGACCGCTTTTTTGGTCAGGAACTTCAGCATTCTCAATAACCTGAAATACAGGAGTGTCACTGGCCATCTTAATCTTTAAAAGTTCAAGCTGAGTCTTAAGCTGCTGATAAACCTTCTGCTGTGCTTCAAGCTCGGCCTTTACAAGAGTTGTCTCTGTCATAATTGAAGGAACATAAGACTGAGCACCATAGCTGACAGCATTCTCAAAGCCCTGAATTTTGCGCTGAAGACGCATCATTTCATTGTATGAGTTCTGAATATTTTCTTCGAGATTCTTCTTTTCCAGAGCATTCTTATCAATACCAAGGCTGAGGAACATATCTTCCATCAATTTAACAGAAAAATTTACTAAAGATGCGGCAAATACAGGATCAATGTCAGTAAAGCTGATAGAAAAAACTCCGCTTTCAGAATCGTAACTCACTTTTAAATTCTTTTTGAGAGCATTTCGGCTGTTTGTTAAAGGAGCCTTTTCTATTTTATAACGCTCAATAAGATTAAATTCCTTAACAATAGGATCAAGAAAAGAATTAGTTCCGGCAAAATATGTGGCAAGTCCACTGTTGGAAGATCCTGTGCTGATTCCTGCCATACCAGCAAGAGCCCCCATACCACTGGAAGCCAGCATACTGGAAAGGCCGCCTGCAGAACTGCCAGAATCATTAATCAGCATAAGAGCCTTTGGAGTATAGACATTTGGCATGATTGATTTTTCTGGAGCCTGCTTTAAGCTGATTACGCTTACCACAACACCAATAATCATGGCAACAGCAGTAACACCAATAATCAAAAATTTGTAACGCAAAAGAACAGCGAACAAATCCAAGAGAGAAATTTCATCGTCCTGTGAATTCTGAATAATATTTGTTTCTTCCATAAAAAAAATCCTAACTCAATTTTATCAAAGAATCAGGATTTTTACTAGATTTTAGAAAATTTATTCGATTCGTGACTTATCAAACAATTCGCTTTTTAAGAATACAGAAAGGCTCTCCTTCCAGTCTGGAAGTTTAATCCCAAGAACTTTCTGAATTTTTTCCTTGCTTAAGACTGAATATGCAGGCCTTTTAGCTGGTGTTGGATATTCAGAAGTAGAACAAGGATTTACTGTACAATTAGGAATTAGGAAGGAGGAATTAGGAATTTGGAATTTTCCAGCTGACTGAAGCTCTATCACTTGTTTTTTTATTTCGTTGGTGAATTCCCACCAGGTAATTTCTCCCAAATCGGTCACATGATAGATTCCATAAGGAACAGAATTGTCTTTCGAAACAACAATTCTTATTATTACTTCAGCCAAGTCTCCTGCAAACGTAGGAGTTCCTTTCTGGTCGTTCACAACTTTTACAGCATCGCGGATGTTCATGGCACGAATCATTGTGTAGACAAAGTTTTTACCAGCCCAGCCATAGAGCCAGGCAGTTCTGAGAATGTAATATTCTTTAAGATTCTGAACAACAGCTTTTTCACCTTCAGCCTTTGTTTTTCCATAAATACCGATCGGAGCAATTGAATCATCTTCATCGTATGGGCGAATGGTGGTTTCGAGAGCCTCAACCACCGTAGTTTTTTTCTCAACCACCGCAGGTTCTTTTTCAACAATACCGGTTCCGTCAAAAACGTAGTCTGTTGAAATATGAATGAGCTTGGCGTGAATCTGATTTGCAAGGACAGCAATGTTTCTCACACCTTCCACATTGATTTTCGCAGCAAGTTCAGGTTCACTTTCAGCCTTATCAACCGCAGTATAGGCCGAACAGTTTACAATAAAAGAAATGTCCTTACCTTTTACAAATTCAGCAAGAATCTGAGGATCTGTAATATCAACATTTCTGTCAGTTCCAACAAATTCAATATTTTTTTCTTTAAATTGACGGCAAAGCTCAGTACCAAGCATACCGTTACAACCAATTACCCAAACCATAATCAATTCACAATGCGAAATGCTCAATTCGCAATTGTTCAACCCCGTTGTAAAAAGTTTAATTGTGCATTACGAATTACGCATTGCGCATTTTATCTGCCCTGTTCCGTGTAATTCTTTGCAACCCAGTTTTTGTAGTCGCCAGAAAGGATATGATTCATCCATTCTTCGTGATTCAAATACCATTTAATAGTTGCAAGCAAGCCCTGTTCAAAAGTCATCTTTCTTTCCCAGCCAAGCTGAGTCTTTGCTTTTGTACAGTCGATGGCATAGCGTTTGTCGTGACCAGGGCGATCCTTTACATAAGTGATGGTTGAACGAACCTCTTCAGCAGACTTTCCGATTTCTTTAGCAGTCAAATCAATAACTTCATTCAAAAGCTTAATGTTCTGCCATTCATTTTCGCCACCCAGATTCCATTTTTCACCAGCAGGAGACTTGTTTACAATTTCCCAAACACCGCGGTTGTGGTCTTCAACATAAATCCAGTCACGGATATTGTCACCTTTTCCATAAACAGGAAGATTTTTTCCATTTTTGATGTTAGAAATCATCAATGGAAGAAGTTTTTCTGGGAATTGGAATGGACCATAGTTGTTGGTACAGTTAGACAAAGTGATTGGTAAACCGTAAGTGTGGTAGTAAGCCATAACAATATGGTCAGAAGAAGCCTTGGAAGAAGAATATGGAGAGCGAGGATCATAAGGAGTTGTTTCTAAGAAGTAACCAGTTTCACCAAGAGAACCGTAAACTTCATCAGTAGAAATGTGATGGAAGAGAACATCGTCACGGATATTGTCCAAAGAACATTTCCAGTAATTGCGGGCAACATCAAGAAGTGTGTAAGTTCCCATAACATTTGTTTTCATAAATGCTTCAGGACCAAGAATAGAACGGTCAACATGGCTTTCAGCCGCAAAATGAATTACAGTGTCGATGTCATACTGCTTGAAGATTCTTTCGATTTCTGCACGGTCACAGATATCAACCTTTTCAAAGAAATAGCGTTTGCCGCCGAATTTTTCTTCAACATCTTTAAGAGATTCAAGATTTCCAGCATAAGTAAGACAGTCAACATTTACAACATTACCTGTAAAATTAGCATCACCGAACAAATCAGTTCCAGAATTTGAAAGACCGAAAAGATAATGAATAAAGTTACAACCGATGAACCCGGCACCGCCAGTTACGAGGATATTTTTTAATTTTCTGTTTCCCATAATTATTCTCCAATATTAACATAGATTTCTCCATTCGCTTCGCTCAGTCGAAATGACAAAATACTTTCAGTCATTTCGAGCGTAGTCGAGAAATCTATTCGCCAATCCAATTAGCATTCAAATCAAAATATTTTTTCTCCAAACTAAATGGAGCATGTTTTTTATCTTTTTCAGAAAGGTTTGCATTCTGTGTAATTCCTGGAAGAATTGATTCCCAGTCAATTCCAATTGCTGGGTCGTTCCACATCAAGCCGCCCTCGTCTTCTGGATGATAGAAGTCGGTACACTTGTAGGCGAGAGTTGCAGTTTCAGTCAGAACGCAGAAACCGTGAGCAAAGCCTTCAGGAATATAGAACATGTTCTGTTTTTCACTGTCAAGAATCACGCCATAGTATTTTCCAAAAGTAGCACTTCCAACACGCAAATCTACAGCAACATCATAAACCTTTCCTTCCAAAGCACGAACAAGTTTACCCTGTGGATGCTTAATCTGAAAATGAAGTCCACGAAGAACATTCTTAGTAGATTTAGACTGGTTATCCTGAACGAATTTCATAGTAAGCCCAGCTTCAAAGAAATCTTTTTCAGAATAAGTTTCCAAGAAATATCCACGGTTATCACCAAAAATCTTAGGCTGAATTTCATACAACCCATCAATATCACATTTTTTGAATTCAAAAGCCATAATATTATTCCCCCCTGTCATTTCGAGCGCAGTCGAGAAATCTTTTTTTTCTAATAGATTTCTCCATTTCGCTACGCTTCAGTCGAAATGACAATGATTTTACATATTCGCAATGCACAATTCGCAATTATATATTCAATAATTTTCATTTAATTGCGCATTTAGCATTGTGCATTGAATTTTCTCCTTATTCCAAATTAATCTATAATTCCATGCACATTGGAATA
>JAGHUJ010000116.1 GCA_018064905.1 Candidatus Treponema equifaecale | reverse complement strand
GCCATGCACACGCTCAGAAACTGCTTTCTTCAATCGGTTTTGAAAAAAAAGCCGACGGTTTTCTGTACGATGCCGAAGGAAACAAGGTTGAATTTGACCTTTCCATCATAAGCTCACAGCCTGTTTATTCTGATATTGCGCAGATCATCACCGACGAATGTAAAAAAGAAGGTATTACCGTAAATGTTCGTCAGACTGACTTTCAGAAAATCATAGAACAGCTTACTTCAACCTACGACTGGCAGAGCCTTATAATTGGTCTTTCCGGCGGAAACGTTTTTCCAACACAGGGAAGCAATGTCTGGGTTTCTTCAGGAAATCTTCACATGTGGAATCCTTTGCAGAATGAACCTGCCACAGACTGGGAAGCTCGGGTTGATTATGTGTATAATGAAGCAAAATGTATTGTGGATGTGGAAAAAGCCCGTCCTTATTGGGAAGAGTATCAGAAAATCATTCTGGAGCAGTGTCCTGTGATTTTTCTGGTTTCCGGAAGAAGCTTTTTTGCCATCAGCAACCGTTGGGATTTGAGCAACGTATATTTTGACAACAAGGTTGGTGCTTTGACTGACCATGTTTTCTTGAAATAGATTTAGATGCTTGTCATTTCGACTGAAGCGGAGCGGAATGAAGAAACCTTTGAACAGGGGATTTCTCGACTGCGCTCGAAATGACATGATCATAAAATAAAATGGGGGAAGATTATGGGATCGATTTTTACTTTGATTAGACTTGCAATTTACATGCTTAAGCAGAATAAGTTGAGAAGACTTGCTTTGAAGTATGATAAGGAAGGAAACATTGCTGAACGAGACAGGGTTGTTAACAGCATTGTTCCTGTCTGGGCAAAATATTGTTTTGAACTTACAAAATCGACTGTTGAAGTTCATGGACTTGAAAAGCTTCCTCAGGACAGAGCCGTTGTTTTTATTGGTAACCATCAGGGAAACATGGATATTCCGCTGCTTTTTGGTTTTCTCGGAAAGCCTATGACTTTTGTTGCAAAGGCTGAGCTTGGAAAGGTTCCGCTGCTGTCTGACTGGATGAAACTGTTGCAGTGTACATTTATAGAAAGAAAAAGTCCTAGAAAATCAATTCAGGCCATTCACGATGCTGCAGAAGGGGTTAAAAAGGGGTATTCTCAGGTAATTTTCCCTGAAGGAACTCGTTCAAAAGGCTTTGCTCACCACGAATTCAAGGCCGGAAGCTTTAAGCTGGCATTTATGAGTGAAGCTCCTATTGTTCCTGTTACAATCGACGGAACCTGGCGTATTTTTGAAGAGAAGGGCAAGATTGTAAAAGGCAACCATGTAAAGCTCACCGTTCATGATCCGATTGAAACAAAGGGATTGAGCCGGGATCAGCAGGCAGAAATTCCTGCAATGGTAGAAAAAATTGTCTGCGAACATTTGCCAGCTCCAAGACCTGCTCTTCCTGCAAAGTAAATATGATTCAGAATTTAAGACGAATTGCACAGACTGCTGCTTCTCCCTGGTTGGCTTACAAGGCCAAGTTTCCATTGCTGAGTTTTATCACCAGCCGGCTTATTACAATGGTGGTGATTCTGCTGCTCCTGGGATGGGCTTTGTTCGGCCTGATGGAACTGGCTCCGGGTGATATTGTTGATCAGATGGTTCAGCAGCAGCTTTTGAGCCAGACTGGTGACGATGGAAAAGCCGGGTCCAGTGCCAATGACAATATGTTTTCCGAAGAACAATTGGCCAAAACTCGCGCGGAGCTTGGTCTGGATCAGCCTTTTACGATTCAGTATTTAAAATGGCTCAAAAGAGTTGTGGTGAATCATGATTTGGGAATTTCCCTTATTTCCCGTGCTCCTGTAAGCTTTCTGATCCGAACCCGTGTCATAAATTCTCTCATATTGAACATAATTTCACTTGTGTTCATTACGATTTTCTCATTTTTGCTGGGTGTTTATTTTTCCAGCAAGGCGGGAACAAAAATCGACGTGGCGGCAACCTTTTTTGCATTGTTTTTCCACGCTTTCCCGGGAATTCTGCTTTTGATTCTGTTCCAGCTTTTTGCTTCTGTTTCTGGTCTTTTCCCGGTAACGGCCTATCCTGATTTTCCATTTTCCGAAGCTCCTGTAAAATTCACTTTCTCATATAGCTACCACATTTTTCTTCCATTGTTTGCTTCTTTTTTAGGTGGAATTGGTTCAACTATGAGAATGATTCGTTCCACAATGCTGGATCAGATGGGTATGCCTTATATTACTGCTCTTCGTGCCAGAGGTATCAGCGAGCGCAGGGTTTATTTGAATCATGCCTTCAGAAATACATTGAATCCATACATCACCGGTTCTGCAAATCTTCTGGCCAGCCTTTTTTCAGGTTCTCTGGTTCTGGAAATCATCTTTGCCTATCCCGGAATTGGCCGCCTGATGTATGAAGCAGTCCTTCAGCAGGATGTAAATCTGGTTCTGGCCAACAGCATGTTCATAAGTGCTCTGGTTCTGGCCGGAATGGTTATTTCAGATATTCTGCTGGCAGTGGTTGATCCACGCATACGGTATGGTAAAAACTAAAACTATTGTGCCACGGATGGTACAAAATGGAAGGTGCTTTATGAAAAAAATAAAAATTTTAGTTGCAGGCTTTTTTGCTTCTGCATTGCTCTTTGGAACTTTAACTTCCTGCGATCAGCTTTTGGATATGCTGGAAAATGCCAGTTCTGGTATTGATAAGCCATCTTTAGACTTTAAGGACGTTTCTTTTAAAAACCTTGATAGTGAAGGAATAACTCTTGAATGTCAGTATGATATCACAAATCCTTATGCAATCAATTTGAATGTTGATGCTGTAAAAGTTGATGTTGCTTGTGAAGAAAATGCGATGGGAAGCATTGATGCTAGTGAAGGCATCTCAATGGAAGCAAAATCCACAAAAACAAACAAATTCGATTGGAAAATTAAATACGATTCTCTTTTAAATCTTGCAAACTCATATAAAGAAGCTGGAGAAGAAAAGGATAAGCTTCCATTTACTTTCTCTGGAAAAGTTGCCTTGAACAATGAACTTTTGCCAGATTTGGAAATTCCTTTCTCAAAAAATGTAAACGCTCCTGTTGTAAAGCCTTCGTTTGAAGCATCTAGTCCAAAATTGAATTGGCCATCAAGTGATGAAATAATAGAATCTTTTAAAAGAGCATTTAGTTCATCTAATAGAGGAATTCTTGATGATTTAACTGTAGCCGCAAATGCTGCAAACTTTGCTTATAAATTAACTCAAGGTGAAGTTGATGTCGAAACTCTTAAAAAGATGGATTTGAATCTTAATTTGAATTTCAATCTCGATGTTTCAAATAAAGGTGGTGCTGCTTGGGCATATCTCTTGAAAACTTGTTCTATAGATACAAAAGGTGTACTTGATACAAATGCTGATTCTTTAATTGAAATCGACACTTCTAATCTTAAAACTATTACAAGTGCAAGTGGTACAATTCCTTTGACTGCAAAATTGAATACAGTTACAGCAGGTGATTTTATTGCTTCGATTGTAAAAGGCTCTGGAACAAACCCAACTTTCAAACTTGGAAGCGACGTTAAATTCCCTGGTTTGGGCGGATTATTGGGAGATTTGGAAATTCCTCTGGATTATGAACTTGGAATTCCTTTGAGCAGCATTTCTTCATCCTTTGGCGAATAGATTTAATCAAAAAAAAACAGGAGAAATCCCATGAAAAGAGTGCTATTATACCTGAAATCTCGACCTCTGGCTTTTGCCTCACTGATTTTCATCGCTTTTCTCTATATTATAATGATTTTCGCACCTTTCTTTGCTCCTTATTCACCAACCCGCAGTTTTGAGGAAGATTCATTCCATCCTGCAAATGTGGAGCTTACATCAAAGGGCCTCATGGTTCGTGAACACCGTGTACTCAATTCCCTGACCTGGAAATATGCCAGAGTCCGGGGCCTGAACCATAAGCTGGATTTTTTTGTTCACGGCGAAGAATATTCAGTTTTTGGAATCAAATGCAGTCTTCACCTTTTTGGAACTCGTCCAGACGAAACCACTGGTGAAATCTATCCTGTTTTTCTGTTCGGTTCAGACAATCTCGGACGGGATCTTTTTAGCCGAATAGTCTACGGAAGCCGCATTTCTCTTACCATTGGTTTTGTTGCCAGCTTTATTTCTCTTGTTCTTGCCATAATTTTAGGCGGACTTTCAGGCTTTTTTGGTGGTGCAACGGACTGGACCATAATGCGATTTTCTGAATTCTTCATGCTGATTCCGGGACTTTACCTGATTCTTTTCCTTCGATCCCTTCTTAATTCCAGCATGGATTCTGGGCAGAGCTACATGATAATCACATTGATTCTTTCTCTGGTGGGCTGGCCAGGAAGTGCAAGAACTTTGCGAGGTATGATTCATGCCATTAAACGGGAAGAATTTGTTCAAAATGCTATTCTTGAAGGAATCCCAAGTCTGAACATTATTTTCCGTCACATAATTCCGCAGATAACAAGTCTTCTCATCGTTTCCACAACTCTGGCCGTTCCTGGCTTCATCATGAGCGAAACAACCCTCAGCTATCTTGGACTTGGCATTGCAGATCCTGCCGTAAGTTGGGG
>JAGHUJ010000128.1 GCA_018064905.1 Candidatus Treponema equifaecale | reverse complement strand
GGCTCCTATGATATTTGTCAATAGCATGGAGCTCCTGATTCCATATTTTTCATGAAGCAACAGCCAGAGCGTCATCTACAAGTTGAGAAATTGTAGGTGACGTTCTTTTTTCATATGATGTTCCATTTTTCAATAATGTATACATCAATTCCGCCAATTTCCTTGCAACTGCAACAATTGCAATCTTTTTCCCTTTACTTTGAACTTGTGTCATATAAAGGTATCTATCTTTCAAAGCTCCGCTTCCTTTTGCTTTTACATGCGACCATGCAGCAAGTATCAGCAAAGAACGAAGATTTGTATTTCCGCATTTAGTTATATGGCCTAAACGTAAACTCGTACTCGACATATCAAGTCTAGGAACAAGTCCCGTAGCAGCTCCAATTTTTGAGACATTCGGGTATCGTGAACCATCCCCTATAAAAGCTACAAAAGCTGAGGCAAGCTGTTTGCCTACACCTGGTATTTCTTCAAGTTTTTCGATGTTTTTGTCACCATCTATTTCTTCATCAAGAAGATTCTCAACTTCCTGAATTTGTTTTTCTATCAGTTTCAGTTTTTCAAGATTTCTTTCTGCCTGCATCAGAGCCAGCCCTTTAAGTATTTTTATACTTTCCGTTCTTTTCTCGGCCGTTGCGAGATCTTTTCTTTTTATTTCCGTGATTCCGCATTCAAGAAATACTGCATGAATCCTGTTTATTTCTTTTGTTCTGTCATGCTTTAACTGTCTAAGTTCTGTCAGTATCTGTCTTAGATTCTCCTCGTGCTCAGTCGGTAATTCAATTTTTGGCAACTCTTCATTTGTGAACTTCTGAACAAGCCTTGCAAGCTTCAGGGCATCTTCCTTATCATTTTTCTTAACGGAACGATAGATAAGCGCTATCTGGCTTGGATTCAGTAGAACTACTTCACAGCCAACTTCGTTCTGTATTTCCTTTGCCATTACCATGGCAAGAGAACAAACTTCGATAGCAACTCTGTCAGTACAGCGCAGTTTCTTATACAAAGTTTTTCTCCCCGCTGGATTTGTCAATCCGTTTGTTCCGCTAACTTTTCCATCTGATTCAATAATCTTGATTTCATAAGTCCTTTTTCCAAGATCGATTCCTATAAATCTTTTTCGTTCCATTTTTCACCCCTTTTATGATAAAATGGAATCAGGAGTTAACGCTGGTAGTGGTGTACCGTGCTCCTATCCGCAGTCATGGGGAATCGTCCCCATGCTGCATTATGGCGTACGGCGGTCGGTTTTGGTTAATCTTGACCTCGAAGTAAGAGTCTGTTTTCAGCAGAGCCTTCTTCACTGCCCGCAAGAACCTTCCGCCGACTCTCTGATTCCGTCAAATCAGAGTACCACTTTTATCCAGACATTTATATCATGCCATCTTGACCCGGTTCCCGACGTAAGCATGTTTTTTTTATCTCTTACTATATAATCTTTTAACTTTCTGAGTCGTTGTCATTTCAAGGGCTTTTTCAAGTATCGTTACCTTACTGATTCTTGCTTAAGGCTGGAGAGTCTTATTTATCTTTGCGACAATTTCATTTACTGCAGAAGAAATTTTCTCTGACTGCGTATCTTTTTCACGGTTCAATCCCAATCTTGAAAAAAGTTCATCAGACGGATAAACAAGGGCTTCGATTTTTTCTACCTTGCTTGCCTTGTCCTCAACATACCCCTGGACAGTAATCTGATTGATATCTGTTTCCAGCTGGAATGCATTTTCAATTTCTTCAGGATAAACATTTTTACCACCATCAGTAACAATCATGTTTTTTGCACGACCACACAGAACAAGATAGCCTTCCCTATCGAGTTTACCAAGGTCTCCTGTTTTAAAGAAACCGTCTTCTGTAAACACTTTTGCAGTTTCTTCAGGCATATTGTAATAGCCTTTGAATACCATCGGACCGCGCACTGCAACTTCACCGACGCCATCTTCAGCAGCATCGATAATCTTCATTTCCATGTATGGAAAGAAATACTGTCCGACAGATTCAATTTTAAAATGATCTACAGGATTAAGTGCAATAATCGGACTTGTTTCTGTAAGACCATACCCCTGAACAAAATCGATTCCCATTACGTTGTAAATTTTAAATACGCTGGAAGCAAGAGGTCCACCACCGCAGATTGCGATTCGCAGGGAATAGATATTTGCCTGCTGAAGCACCGACTTAAACAAAACCTTTCCTGGATTTTTTCCAGTCAGCTTCTTGATGATATATGAAAGTTCAAGAAGGAATTTTATGATACCGTACACTACAGGACCTTTTGATTTTATTCCCTTCATTATGCCGGCAAGAAGTTTGTTAAACAAAAGCGGAACACCCAGAAGCATTGTTATCTTGCCTTCCTTAAGTTCCTTCATAAGCCGTGTTACTGCCATGGATTTTCCGTATACAATTTCAGCACCGACAGAAAGAGATTCAATGAAAACTGCCTGCATAGTATAGGCATGATGAATAGGAAGAAGTGCGTAGAAAACATCTTTCTCGTTGAGATACATCCTCGTCTGGGCTATGTAGGTATCAGAAACAAGGTTTTTATGGGTAAGCATAACACCCTTTGGATTTCCCGTAGTTCCCGAAGTAAAAAGAATTACAGCCAGATCATCTTCAGCAGCTGCATGACAGTCAACATTGACATCAGCCTTGAGATTCATTACAAAATCATCCTTGAATTTAGGACTCAATGAATAGACTTTGTAATCTGCCGGAATTGATTTAAAACGCTGGAATTTTTCTTCATCGACAAAGAAGAATTTTGGTTTTGCAGTTGAAAGAAGATTATCCATTTCCTTTTCGTGAAGTGCATAATCCAATGGACAGACAACGGCCCCGCAGAATAATCCGGCAAGAAAAACAGTTCCCCACTCTGGAGAGTTTTTTCCTGAAACAGCTATTCTGTCACCTTTTTCGACACCATTATTTTTCAGCCATGAGGCAAGAGAAAGAACATCCGACTTTACCTGTGAATATGAAAAAGTTCTTTTAGTTCCATTTTGACCTTCAAAATCCGTAAAGCACGGTCTATCCGAAAACCTTTCCTCTGTTATAGAAAACATTTCCGGCACAGTAGGCCATTCACCAGTAAAACTTTTTCCGCGATATGAATCAAGGAAAGCCCATGATTTTCTTACTTCTTTTTCCATAGTTAACTCCGGCAATATTTTTTGCATCTATCTGCAATTCCGCTTATGTTTTTCTTTTTCCCTGTACTGCTCTACATCAGCAAGCTTGAGCAGTTTTTCAAGATTTTTTTCTGATTTTGAAAAGGCAACGGCACCAAGACTGATGGAAAGCCTGAATGGTTCACCAGAATTCCTGTTCCATTCACTGCAGAAATCTTCGATGCGAATTTTCAATTTCTCAAACTGCTCAAGGGAAAGAGAAATAGAAAGAACAGCAAATTCATCACCGCCAAGACGGCCGATTGTATCAGCTTCTCTGAAAGCTTTTTTCAAAACCTGAACTTCAGCCAGGATAGCCCTGTCTCCGGCATCATGACCGTAAGTATCATTTATTTTCTTTAATCCATCGATGTCTCCAAAAATTACAAGTCCAGTCTTGTTGGCATCAACGGCAGCCTTAAGTTCATTCTGTGCAAATTTCATGAATCCGCGGCGGTTGAAAATTCCCGTAAGTTCATCAGTATTAGAAAGAATTGAAAGGTCAAAGTTTTTCTTTGAAAGAATGATATTTTCATCACGCTTTTTAGAAACTTCATAGGCACTGCAGATTGATTTTGCCACAACGGAACAGAACAGCGTATAGATGAAGGATTCCAGACTACCCTGCTTGAAAACCATATAGCCGTAAAGATATTCCCCATGATAAAGGCACATGATGTTTGTTTTACCACTGAGAATATAGTTGAATTCCCTCGGAAGAACACTTTTACTGCAGTCAAAGAAAGGTTCCTTTCCAAGCTCCAGGTCTGGTGAACTTTCATCAAAGGCAAAATAAACCCTGGCCCAGTCAGCAGTTGTCTTTATGTTGTTTTTTTCCTGCCTGATTGGTTTCTCATATAGACAGATGGCAGCTTTTGTAATTCCAAGCGAAAGAAAGTCTTTTTTAATTTCAACGGCGAGTTCTTCAAGAGAAAGATTTCCCTGAACCTTATTCAG
>JAGHUJ010000107.1 GCA_018064905.1 Candidatus Treponema equifaecale | reverse complement strand
TTTCCACCTCACTATGGCCACTAGCAATTAAAGATAATATCAAAATTATTGATGTATGTCAAGATTTCTTTTGTTCCAGGTTGAAGGATTATATAATTCTAAATCTGAGATATCCTTCCAGTGGAATTTTATTTCGGGAACTGGGAACAGAGGTTTTGGAGCAGGCTTTCTTCGTTTGTTGTTTTCTTCAACATTTGCCATAAGCTGTTCCTTGGTGTTCTGATTTGGAACAAGTGTGAGATATGGTTTTCCAAAGGCCAGAATTCCGCCCTCATTATCGTAAACAGTTTCTTTTTCAAATTTTGTGATTTTTTCACTATTTCTGATTTTTGTACTTCTTCCTGTGGTGCACTGATACACGCTGGATCCGATTCTAAGATATTTATCCACAAAAAAAATCTTCTCACCGTCCGAAAAGCTGGCCTGAGAGTAATTATATTCCATTTCAGAAAGCCAGTAGCGTATTTTGTAGATGTCCTTGCCGTTCACAAAATATGAAACAACTTCTTTTTGAAAAATTGGCTGGGCAATTGTGATTCCATTGGCAGAAGAAGCAGAACGATAGAAGCCTTCTCTTGATTCATTTGCATTTTCTGCAGTTCTTTGCCTTCCAAAATCTGTTATCTGAGCTGAATCTTTAATTAAAAAATCCAGATAGAGATTTCCGTTGATGACGCAAACAGGAATAAAAACATTTTCCTTGAAATATGGATATTTTACACAAAGCTCGTACACTCCGGCTGTTTTTGAAGGATTTTCTACGATTGTCTTGAATTTCACTTCGATTTCTTCTGAGGGAGTAATTGTGGTGTTGTTTCTGTCACGGGTTTTAAGCTGTCTGAATGAGGCAGGTTCAGCAGCACGGTCATTGTACCACTGATAGAATACTCTCAAAACCAGCGCGAATTCATTTTCATTGGAAAACATCACAAGTCTGTCACTGCCCTGCCATATTCCCTGCAAAAGCGGAGGAACATTTTCTGAAATTGTCTGAGTTGTGACAGTTTCCACCACATCCCGCACAGAAACAACGCCTTCATTCGGCTGAGAAAAGCTCAGGTTTCCAAGCAATAGAGAAGCAAACAGAAGTGATGTTTTTTTAGAAAGTTTCATCTATTTTTATATCGGTGCAAATTTTCAAGCTGCACAGTCTATTTTCCAGTAAGACCAGGTTTCCCGGCACGGGTTACAGGCCAGAATCTGTAGGACGTGTTTCCCAACATTTTGCTGCGGTCAACATACTGTGGATCCATGTCTGTAAAATAGGTAACGCTGAATCTGTCTTCCGGAGAAATTTTTGTAATCCAGTTGTCGTAGGAATGGCGCATATCCAGAGAATTAAAACGATTGTCACCCATCATAAAATATGAATTTTCCGGAATGTAGGTTGGATTTCCTTCTGCATCGTTTTTTGGGAAAATCGGCATGTTTCTTCGGTCAAGAAGATATACATACATGTGTTCAAGTTCTGCTTCTTCAATAAGTTTGATTTTTTCAGAATCAACAAAGAGACTTTTCTGTTCCTTTCCAGAAGCAATCAGTCTGGCATTCTGAACCACAATTTTTCCCAAAGTCATCTTAATCATCAGGTTCAGCTTATAATTTGCCTCGCTATACAAGTCCCCGTTGAATTCAGGCTGAGAATTTGTCCAGTCCGTCATAAAATCTGTGAACCACAGGCTTCCGTTTGTTGAAGAAAGCAGCTGAACCGTGAAGGCCTCATTTTTGCTGAAAAGCTGAAGCTCGTTCAATGCATTTTCATCAGGTGCATAAGCTGAAGTTCTGGAAATATTGTAGCTTGAATAGATTTTCTGGAATTCTGAGGCGATTTTTTTGCTTTCTGTTTTTGCTTCTTCAACATCGTAGTTTCTGCGCATTTCCTCAAATTTCATCATTGATTCATAGTCATTCTCAGAAAGAGGAATCATCTGAATACCTTTTTTGAGACTTGGACGAACAGAATTCAGATTCCATGCTGCCCATTTTGAATCAGCTTCCACAGGTTTGAATTCTGGATTTTTTACAGTTCTTGAATAAAGCACTCCATCCTGCATCATAAGCTGTTCACCGCCCACACCGCAGACACGTTTTACCAATGGATCAGCCTTTGGATTTCCGTCCTCTTCTACATTCAGATTCACCTTTGTAAGAGTACACATGTAGACAAGCTGCGAAAGGAATGTTCGAACCTCAGATTTTCTGTCATCAGAATAATGAGGATTTCTGAAAACAACGATGTCACCGCGATCATAATCCTTAAAGTATGGCAGACCGATTTTTGAAAGAGGAAATTTTGGTCCGCTTAATGTTTTAAATACTACAACACGGTCCTTGATTAAAAATTCAGGAACCATAGATTCTGAAGGGATTTCGTAAAGCTGAACGATGAAAATGTTGAGAAGCAGAACCATAAAAACAGCCTGAACCAATGCATCCACCCAGCTTAAAGTTTCACGAACAAAACGCTTTCCAAATGGAAGTTTGGCAATAGCAGCCTTGTCCAGTTTTGAGTCAACATATTTTTTCCATTCGCCACTTACATTCTGGATTTTTTTTGGATTTAAAAAATGAAGAAGCACAAGAACTAAGACTGAAGTTGTAATCCAGAAAAAAACTGAAACAAAATCCAGAGCAAAGGCTGTTCCAGAATTACCCGCACGGCGGAAAACAAATGCAATCAAAAGCACATAAGGCAAATACTGCAAAAGAGTTCTTGTTACAGCGATGAAGGCCAGGTTTTCTTCCTGAAAAAGCTTTTTTATAGAAGAAAATGCAAGGAATGCAGTAAAAATCAGAGAAATCGGAAAGGCAATAAGAGAAACATCGCCGTTGAATGAAATTGTTGAAAGAGAAAATACTGCTGCAGAAATTACGCAGGCTGAAGTAAGAAGTTTAAAATTTTTAATTGTCATAATGAACTATTATAGACTTATTTTTAAATTGTTTCTATTGGATGAAACTTGTGAAAAATGTGATATACTGAAGATATGAACACAGAAAATTTTGATTTATTGACCGAAACGAAAACATTGAAGGACACTGCTGAACAGGCTTTTGGCAGACTTTCATTCACTTTTACAAAAGAACATCTTGAAAATGTAATCAAGGCCGCACTCTCACCTGATGCCAGTGACAACGATAAACATGTCTGCTCCTGCATTTTAAAGAATGCTCAGGTGGCTTCAGAAGGAGTTTTTCCACTTTGTCAGGACACTGGAATTGCAAATATTTTTGGCTGGAAGAAGAACAAATTTGTTTCTGAAGGAAATGAATATTCACAGCTTACAGAAGGCGCAAAAAAAGTTTACGACGAAAGAAAACTTCGCTTTTCAACGACTGTTCCAAAGAATTTTTATGATGAATTTGATCCAAAGAACAATATGCCGGCTCAAATTTCAATTTTTTCAGCTGATTGCGGACTTGCTCCAACACCGGATTTTGTAAAATCAGCTCCAGAAGACTCCATGGGCTTTATTTTCTGTGCAAAGGGCGGCGGTTCTTCAAACAAAACCAGCTTTATTCAGGGAACAAAGGCTTTTCTCACAAAGGAACGATTTTCTGCTCTGATGAAGGAACAGCTGGAGCATTTTGGAACCAGTGCCTGCCCGCCATATACAATCGCAATAGTTGCAGGTGGATTAAGCCCTGAGCAGAATCTTCTTACACTTAAACTTGCATCAATGGGTGCATACAGCGACATGACCTATGAACCAAATGATCAGGGCTTCCGTGACAAGGAACTGGAAGAGCTTGCAATGAAAATTGCCTCTGAAAGCGGATATGGCGCTCAGTTTGGAGGAACCAGATTTGCACTGGAAGCAGTTGTTGTTCGTCTTCCTAGACACGGTGCCAGCTGTCCTATTTCCTTTGGTGTTTCCTGCTCTGCCCACAGAAACTTAAAGGCTGTTCTCACAAAAGAAGGCCTTTATCTTGAAAAAACTGTGGCAAATCCAAGTGAACTTCCAGGTTATGAAGAAGCCGTAATGGGAACTTCAAAGAAGACTTCTGCGTCTGAAAAAACAGTGAACACAAATGATGGAATGAAGTCTGTTCTGGAACAGCTTGCTGGTTGCAGGCCTGGGGACAGAGTTCTGCTTTCTGGAAAAATCCTTGTGGCAAGAGATGCTGCACACGCAAGATGGCAGAAAATGATTGATTCAGAAGGAAAAATACCTGAGTACGCAACAAAATATCCTATATGCTATGCTGGACCTGCCAGAACACCGGATGGCAAAGTAATCGGAAGCTTTGGACCTACTACAGCAGGACGAATGGACGTTTATGCAGAAAGCCTTATGAGCCGTGGAGCAGCCCTTGTAACTCTGGCAAAGGGAAACAGAAGCAAACAATGGACACAAGCCTGCGGAAACTTTGGAGCATATTATCTTGGAACGCCGGGTGGAATTGCGGCCTTGATTGCCAGTGAATATATTTTGAGCCAGGAAGTTCTTGATTATGAAGATTTGGGAATGGAAGCCGTTCGTCTGGTTGAAGTAAAGAATTTACCATGCTTTGTGATTACGGACAACAAAGGTCAGGATTTCTATGCAAGTCTTTAACAAGGAAAGGGCTCTTGAACTGGTGGACGGTGACGAGGGCCTGCTTGAAATTCTGATTGAATCTTTCATGACTGAAAATAAATTTGAACGAAGCGAGCTGGATGCCCTTGTTTCTGCGGGCAAACTATCAGAAGCTGCAGGATATGTTCACGCCACAAAGGGAGCTGCCCGTCAGCTCTGCATGGAAAAGCTTCAGGAAAGTGGACAAAGACTAGAGGATGTGCTGAGGGGAAAAACCCAGGGCGATGTGATGGCCTTAAGTGACAGAATGTTTGAAGATTACGAAGAAGCGATGAAGGTAATATTGTAGGCCTTAAAAAAATTCTCTGATATTTGTTTTTTCAGTTCTTCTATGCTCATGGATCTTAAACTGGCGCACTTTTGGTAAACCTTTATTATGTCTTCTGGAGGCGTTGTTTTTTCGTCTTTCAGGGTCTGGTATGGAGCGTCTGTTTCCAGCAGAATTCTTTCCAGCGGCAAATTTTTTGTGCAGTCTATGGCTGATTTTTTTCCGTTCAGGATTGGCTTTCCAAATGAAAAATATGCGTTAATTTTGTTGTTCAAAATTGAAACAGCTTCTGCAACTGTTCCGGGAAAGGAATGGAAAATTACAGAAGGAACTTTGCTCAGCTGCTTTTTGTATTCAAATACTTTGTGAACTGATTTTCTTAGATGCAGAACCAGCGGCAGCCTGTACTTTAATGCCAGTTCCAGCTGAAATTCAAAGACTTCTGTTTGCCATTGTTCTGTTGCTTTGAATTCAGGGGTGAAAAAATCAAAGCCGCACTCACCTATGGCGATTATTTTTTTATTTTCAACAAGTTCCTGCAATGTGGATTTTATGTTTTGTGAGTAAAGTCCTGCGGCTTTCATTTGTGGATGAATGCCAAAGGACGTGAACGCGGTAGTGTATGGAAGGCCGGAGTTCTGGAGTGAGCCCTGGCGAACGGAAGAATGAGCGTCAGCGAAGCCTGGAACACACGACAGCAGCCGAAGGCTGGTGGACCGCCCAAGAGATTCAAATTCTTGTGATGAATGGCAGGAACTTACGCAAAAATATTCTTCTGTGAAATTTGGAAATGTAGATTCTGTCAGATGAATATGGGCGTCACACCACATGAAACTCTCCATTTTATGAAAAAAACACTTAAACTTTTTTTTAGTATACCGAAAATATATGTGTACGGCATCGCTATTTGCGGTGGATTATTAAAAGTTTATCCTGTTTTGGATTTTAGGGAGAAAAACTATGGGAACTTATACACTTAAAAGCATTGGAAGCAATTCAGACTATATGACTGTTGTTCGCGAAATGGATGACGGATATGTAGTTCGCATCGTACGCGACAAAGACGGTTACGACGATGTTACAACTGATTACATCAGCAAGGCTTTGTTCGAAAGCTGTGTAAGAACTGGTTACCTTACAAAAGTTTCAGAAACTTCAAAGCTCGCAGCAAACGCATAAACATCTTAGATAAGGCTTACAAGCTCCGGTCACTGGCACTGGAGCTTATTTTTTTTAACACAATGCTGCTGCGATGATTTCGACAAGCTCAATCGACGCAGCAGCACATAGTCTTATATGTTGGCCTGAACCAGTTTTAATGCTGCCTCAAAACGCTTTTCTACGTCCATTTCCTGTGGAAGCCAGTTGATTTTTACCCCTTTCTTTTCCATGCAGCGGAACCAGGTTTCCTGCCGTTTTGCGAACTGTCCTATGGCTATGCCCAAAAGCTCCACCATTTTTTCTTTGGATTCAATTTTTCCCTGAAGGTACTGGCTTACAAAACGATATTCCAGGCCCAGTGCTTCAAGTCTTGCCCACTCTGCTCCGTTCTGCTCCCTGTTTTTGTAGAGATTTTCCACTTCTTCAATGAGCCCTTCTTCCACGCGGTCAAAGAGTCGTTTTTGAATTCTCTGGCGGACGAAATTTCTTTCCAGAGTTGTGCCAATAATAAGAGGCGCCAGCTTAGGACGGGATGATTGAAGCTTTTCTCTGGCGATTCTGCATTCATCAGAAATGTTGAAACGGTTTATGAGAATGGATTTTATCATTCTTTCTTTGTCACCGAATTCTGAAGTATTGTGCAGTTTTTCCTTTTCGTTTATAAGAATCTGTTTAAGTTCTTCTTCTGTTTTTGTTTCCAGTTCTGCGCGCTGAGACGGATCTTCGGTAAATGGAATCATTGCGTAGTTTCTGATGATGTTGTCCAGATACATTCCGGTTCCACCAACACAAATCGGCAATTTTCCACGGGAAGTTATGTCAGCAAAGGCCTTGTAAAAGTCTTCCTGAAAATCAAAAAGATTGTATTCGTAGTTAAGGTCACAGACATCGATTACATGGTAAGGAATGTGAACGGTTTTGGAAGTCTGTTCTATTCCAGCTGCTGTTTGTACAGGCTCAACCACCGAAAGATCGTAGTCCTTTAAATCTTTGCCTGAACCGATATCCAATCCTTTGTAAACCTGACGAGAATCTGCGCTTATAATTTCACCGTTGAGCTTGTGGGCCAGTCTTACACCGATGGCTGTTTTTCCAACGGCTGTAGGTCCCAGCACGAAAATACAATTAAACGACACGGCACACCGCACACTTTAAGTATTCTGATTTTGGATAGCCCAAAAGAACCGGATGGTCTGGGCCGGCGCCAAATTTTGCAAGCACCTGAACCCGTTTCTTGCTGTCTTCTGCGGCTTTCATAACCATTCCGTAGAAATGTTCTGAGTCGAAGAAGTATGAGCAGGAACAGGTCACAAGGATTCCGTTTGGATTCAAAAGGCGCATTGCACGAAGATTGATCTCCTTGTAGCCGCCGTAAGCCTTTTCAATGTTTTTTGCTGTTTTTGTGAAGGCTGGTGGATCCAAAATGATGAGGTCGAATTTTTCACCCTTCTGCTCGTATTCCTTAAGCAAGTCAAAAACATCTGCACAGACTGCCTTCATTTTTTTGCCGGCATTGTTAAGCTCAATGTTCTTGTTTACAAGTTCTACTGCTTCAGGGGAAATATCAACTGAAATTACTTCCTTTGCTCCACCGTTTACACAGTTAAGGCCAAAGGCACCTGTATGAGTGAAGGTATCAAGAACACGTTTGCCCTGAGAAAGATTTCCAACATATTTTCTGTTGTCCTTTTGATCAAGGAAATAACCTGTTTTCTGACCGTTCTTAAGGTCAACCTCAATAAGAACATCGTTTTCACGGATTGTGATTACTTCATCCCGAACTTCGCCTTCCCAGCAGCTTCTGAGGGTGAGACCTTCCTTTTCGCGGCTTGGAGCATCTGATTTTTCGTAGATTCCATAAGGCTTTACGATTTTTCTGAGGGCTTTGACGATTTCCTTTCTGAAAACCTCGCAGCTGAGAGTTGAGAACTGCATTACAAGATAAACGTTTTTGTTTATGTCCACATAGCGTTCAACAATAAGGCCTGGAATGAAGTCTGATTCGCCGTAAATAAGTCTGTATGAGTCCTTGATGTTATAGTGAAGCTTTCTGAGATCGTAGGCAGACTGAATCTTATCGCTGTAGAATTTTTCAGGATCCGCCATAATCTGATCTGCGTGCTCGGTTCCTATCATGCGGACTGTAATCTTTGATTTTCTGTTGATTACACCAGTGCCCAAGAAACCGCCTGCATTTGCGAACACTTCTACAACAGCTCCGTCTTCAACTTCTGCTTCTGAAAGACTTGTCTGCTTTACATCTTTGCCTGAATCAAATTTTACATGGGAAATTTCGTTGTCAAATACCCAGGGAAATCCCTGCTTGATTTCGTTTTCTTCCTTTGGTTTTAAAAATACTCTTGTGAACATAATTTTATCCTATTAAAATCCGTAATCCGAATTATCTTCTTTTTTTACTGCTGCCTGAAATACTTGTGTCATAACTTCCATTGCCCTTCTTACAGGAATGAATTTTATTCCGTTCTTTACATGGTCAGGAATATCATCCAAGTCCCTTTCATTGGCTTTTGGAATGAAGATTGTTTTGATTCCGTTGCGTTTTGCGGCTACAGTCTTTTCACGAAGACCACCGATTGGCATTACGGCACCAGTCAAATCCAGCTCTCCTGTCATGGCAATATTTGGTTTTACCGCCCTTCCTGTGAGAAGTGACATCAAAGTTGTGGCCATTGTGATTCCGGCACTTGGACCGTCCTTTGGTGTGGCACCTTCTGGAATGTGCAGGTGAATTGTATTTCTTTCAAACCAGCTTGCATTCTTTATTTTGTGTTCGATAGCATACTGTTTTACCCAGTTCATTGCAATCTGTGCCGATTCTTTCATTACATCGCCCATCTGACCTGTAAGCTGAAGTCCACCCTTGTCGCTTGGGAATGAAATGCTTTCAATAAGAAGTGTGTCACCACCCATACTTGTCCAGGCAAGTCCGATACAAGTTCCAGGCTGGTCAGCTTTTTTTGCCTCACTTTCATCAAATACAGGCTTTCCAAGATATTTTGGAAGATCATCGGCTTCGATTGTAAAGGTCTGATTCTTTAAATCCTTGATTTCATCCTCACCGATTGTCTTTGTCACCTTGTCCAGTTTTTTGCTTTCTGCAGGAATTCCTGTAAGAATCTGTGTAACCAGCTTTCTGTGAATACGGTCAATGCATTTTTCATAATGGCGAACACCTGATTCACGGGCATATTCTTCCGCAATTCTTAAAAGTGCGTCCTTTGTATATTTTACCTGAGTTTTTCCCAATCCATTTTTTACAAGATTTTTTGGGATAAGGTATTTTTTTGCGATTTCTAATTTTTCCTGATCTATGTAGCCGGCCAGAGAGATGATTTCTGCACGGTCAAGCAATGGCTCAGGAATTTTATCCAGAGTATTTGCTGTAAGGATGAAGAACACGTTGCTGATGTCAAAAGGCATGTCCAGATAGTTGTCACGGAAATTAATATTCTGCTCAGGATCCAGAACTTCAAGAAGTGCAGAAGCAGGATCTCCTCCTGAATAGCTTGAACCCATTTTGTCCACTTCATCAATCAAGAATACTGGTGAACGAGTCTTTGAAATTTTAAGTCCCTGAAGAATTTTTCCAGGCATTGCACCAACATAGGTTCTTCTGTGACCTTTGATTTCAGCTTCATCACGCATACCGCCTACGCTGAACCTGTAGAAAGGCTTGTTCATTGCCTCTGCAATTGAGTGACCAATGGAAGTTTTTCCAACACCAGGAGGACCAACCAGAATCATGATTGAGCCTTTGTTGTCGTGCTTAAGCTTACGAACAGCCAGATATTCCATGATTCTTTTCTTTACGTCATCAAGACCGTAGTGATCCCGTTCAAGAACCTTGTATGCGTGCGGCAAGTCGTAATTTTCCTGAGATTCATCTTTCCACGGAAGCTGACAAACCAGTTCAAGGAAATTTCTTGAAACAAAATATTCTGAAGAGCTTGGATCCATCAGCTTGAATTTTTCCAGCTCATTTTCTACATTTTCAAGAACTTCACCTTCAAATTCAAAATCTGCGATTCTTGCCTTGAATTTCTGATAATCAGAACCGTCCTCGCCAACTCCCAGCTCTTCCTGAATCATCTTCATTTCTTCACGAAGGAAATATTCCCGCTGGTTCTTTTCAAAATTTTCGTTAAGCTCATTCTGAATTTTTTTCTGAATTCTCAGCAAATCCTGATCTTTTTTAATGAAAACCAGAACCTGTTCCATTCTGGCACGAACATTTGTCTGTTCCAGAACCTTTTGCTGCTCTTTTTTATCAACATTGAGAACAGATGCAACAAAATCAGCGATTTTTCCAGGATTGTCGATGTTAACCATATTGAGGCGCATTTCTTCAGAAAAAAGAGGATTGTTCTCGCTGATTTCCTTCATTTCACTGATGAGAGCCCGTGTAAGAGCCTTTACTTCAAATGTGTCGAATTCTTCATCTTCAAGATATTCTACGGCAGCAACAATTGGACTTGCAGCACAAAGAGTCTTTTTAATTCTGAAACGTTTTACTGTTGAAATGAATATGTTCAAGCCGCCATCAGGAAGATTGATTTTTTTGATGATGCGGGCAACAGTTCCAACCTGATACAGATCCTTGATTGTTGGCGGAATATCTTCATTTCTTGCATTTTCTGAATCATCGCGAAGAAGCACAATTCCAAGGAAACCGTCTCCATCAAAGGCCTGTTCTACAGTCTTAACATCCTCTGGAGCTGTGATCATTACCGGTGTGAAAATTCCAGGGAACATTGGATGACCTGAAACCGGAACACACAAAAGTTTTGGAGGCAGAAGAGTTTCCACTGGAACAATTGCAGCATCAGCTCCAAGATCTTTGAGTGAAATTTTTCTTGTACGCTTGCCCTTCTTTTCTGATGAATTATCTTCAGTTTCAACAGTTTCTACTTTTACAGAAACCTTGATCTCAGGCTGCTCATGGTTCTCTTCTGAATCTGATTTTTCTTCATTTTCTGAAAGATTCACACCTTCAGCACTTTTAGAATTTTCAGCATTTTCGTGAGATTCTTCTATATTACTATTGTCTTTTGAATTTTCGTTTTTCTTGCCTTCAATTTCAGCAATGGATTTTTCCAAACCGTCAATAAATTCTTCAAGCATATCTAATTTATCATCTTTACTCATAACTTCAACTTGTCTTTATAAATTTCAATTTAAATACACCCATTTTTCCGGATGTTTCTATAAATATACTGATTTTTTTAGGCTTTCGGCAACATTTTTTATTTTTTTTCTAATCTTGCAGTCACAAAAACCGAATCTTGATACCAGTCCACAATCATTGAATATTCCTGTGGCTTATATCCGGCAGCTTCAGTAAGAATTTTCAGAACCTTCCCCGATTTAATTTCCGATTCTGGAACATTTTCAATCGGAACATATTTTCCGCCAACCATAACGCTGTACTTAACTCCGCTGAGCAGGGATTCGCCGGTAACAGAATCGTAGGCCCGAACAACCAGTTTTACAGGTCTTGAAACCCGCTGAAGATTGTCAAAATTGATGTTCACACAATCTCCGTCCACCTTGAAGGAACGCCACATAAGGTATGAACCAACCAGCACCTTAACTCGATAATTTCCGTTTTTAAAATATGCAGGCTTTGTTGAAAGATACTTTAGATTTGTTTTGTTCAGCAGAGTGATTCTTTTTCCGGTCTTTGTTCGTGAAATGATTCCTTCACTTGGATTAAAATCGCGCTGTGTTCCCTGAACTTCTGGTAAATCCTTCTCATCCTCGTAAAAGAAATAAGCCTTTACAGGAACGTCCATTCCATAAATATTATTCTGAACACCGGCTACAGGCGTAATCAGATTCAGTGTTACAGGCTTGTACCAATGGCTCAGCACTGTTGCATGAAAAGCCCCTTCCTTCCAGCCATACATTCCAAGAAGTGCAAGAGCTAAAGCCGCCGCAACACTGCCAGAAATTTTTGCTGCAAAATGGGATTTCTTTTCAAAGTCTGGAATTTTAAACTGATTCTTTGTAGCAACAATCTGAGCCAGTGAAATGCGAATCTGATGAGTATCGAATTCTGCCAGATATTTTTTCACAACGGCAATCACAGAATCAATTGACTGATATCTTTTTTCTGGATTTGCCTTGAGCATTTTCTTAATCATCTTGCAGATTACTTTTGGAATGGAATGATCCAGCTGCCTTGGATTTATGTATCTGCCCTTCTTGATTTTCTCCAGATTCTCTTCACTTAATTTTGAAGGGAAAGGTTTTGTTCCGGTGAGCATTTCGTAGAGCATTACGCCCATTGAAAAAATATCTGCACGCTGGTCAACAGATCTGGAATCTTCAATCTGTTCAGGACTCATGTAGGCAGGTGTTCCCAATGTTACGCCGGATTGAGTCACATCTTCAGCAACCTTTGCAACGATTTTGTCAGATTTTGTAACAGCGATTTCTTCAATCTGGTCTGAAGCCGCAATTCCAAAATCAGCAAGCTTAACTTCTGCACGGCGGGAAATAAGAATATTGCCAGGTTTAATGTCCCTGTGAACAATTCCCCGCTGGTGAGCAAATTTAAGGGCATAGCAGGCATCCAGAAATACCAGAAGGGAAACTTCAGTTCCCAATGCCACCTGTTTTTCCAGAACCTGAGCCAATGAAAGCCCGTCAACAAATTCTTCTACGATATAGTGCGATGAGCCTTCCACAAAGTAATCAAAAAGGTGAACGATATAAGGACTCTGCATATCAAGCAGAATCTGAGCTTCTCTCTTGAATCGTTCCCGAACTGTAGCATTGTTTCGAATTGTAAGTTTTTTGAGAATTACCATTCGTTTAAGAGTCGGATGAACGCCTTTGTAAACTGCACCCATTCCGCCCTTTGCAACCAGTCCCATTATTTTGTATTTTCCGATTATTTCAGGTGAATTGGATTTTGCAGCAGGTCTGGCAGCGGCTGAAGTTTTGCTAGCCGATGATGGAGTTCTTGCGACTGTTTTTGCAGAAGCCGGACTTGATGTTTCAGCTTTTGCCGCTGGTCTGGCAGGAGTTTTTGGAACAGGTTTCTTTTCTACTATTGTTTCTGCCACTGTTGCGGCAATTGTCTCATCAGCCATTTTTTTACCTCTCTACTGAAATAATGCCGTGCACTGTTGAAAAAATTTCTTCAGGCGCCACTATGGCAACATTTTCTTCATCCGGATTATGAATCTGTATATATTTTCCGCCCTGTCTTGAAGCGTAATTTCCAATCACAGGTCTGTGTCCTCCAATCCAGATGCAATTTTCCAAATTTTTTTTATGCAATAAATTTTTCATTGTGCTCTCAACGCTTCCAGACTGAGCTTTGTCATTGGCAGTCCAGGTAAGGCCAAACACAACAGAATTTTCTTCCTTGTGATAGTTTACAATCTGTTTTCTTGTGTAGGTTTCATAAGGCTCAGCGTGACTTACAATACAGTTCTTAAAAACTGCACACACAGGCAAGGACTTTTCAAAACAGTTTATTTCGTGAAGTATAAGGTCATCGTAATAATTCTGAAGAAAATCTGCCACCATATTGCCTTCATCACAAAATTTTCTAAAGGGAACATTGCCAAAAGGTTTCACCCGCATTTCATTGAGAACGTTCTCATGGTTTCCTTTTAAAATATGAAAATGACTGGCAAAGGCTGATTTTAAAACCAAAAGCATTTCAAGAAGACTCAGATTTTCCAGCATTTCAGCCTTCATAAAATCGTTCACCAGATTTCCGTGACTGTAGGCTTCAAATGCTTTTACCCACCTTTCCTTTCCACGGGTTTCTGAATGAAAAATATCGCCCACACAACAAATATATAGAAGACTTTTTTCAAGACACTGCAGAACTGTAAGATTTTCACAGGTCTTCAAGGAAGGATTTTTTTGATTCACAGGGAAGCGATATTTAAGCAGATCAATGATGAATTTTCCCCGTCCGTGGAGATCTGGCACAATAATTACAGGAATGTTTTCTTCTTTTTCCGAAAAATCAATCAGCCCACCGGCCTTTTTGTCATTTGCCAGGGGTCTGTAGGACGGGCTTTCATTTTCCAAAATGGAAATACAGCTGTCCAGAAGAGGAAGAAAATAATCGTATGAGGGAAGCTCCGTTTTTTTCAGCTTTTCCTCAAAAATTTGGATTAAATCCTGCAAACTGAATGACCTCCAAAAAAGGCTCAGGACATTACAAGGTTGAAGGCGCCCACAGTGATTTTGTCACCGGGATTAAGCTTAACGTATTTGTCAGCAGGAATTCTGTGACCGTTAAGGAAGGTGCCGTTGGTGCTGTTCTCATCCTTTAAGAAATATGCGTCACGAATTTTCTGGATTGAAGCGTGAATTCGGCTCACCAGCTTATTGTCGATGACAACAGAACAGTCTGGACTGCGTCCGATTGTCATTTTTGCAACCAGATTGATTTTTTTCTGATTGAACATAAGATACGAAACTGGTGCTCCTTCAGCAACCCGTTCCAAATGCTGTCCAACAGGACTTTCTGAAGTAATTGTAGAATCTTGCATATGTAGATTATAATGCAATTAGACGAATTTGGCAAAACAAGGAGGTATTCAAATGAGAAACAAATTTTTTGCTCTAGTCATTGCGTTTGTATTTATCTGTCCGTTAACTTTTGCACAGAATAACAATGAAGAAGAAAAAGGCATTGAAGCTGAAGTCTACGCAGGTTATGGTACACCATCCTTGATTCCTGTGGTAGCATCTGTTCTCTCTGCTATTGGTGGAGCACTTACAGGTGCAGATGAAGTTGAAGGAGACATGACAGGTGTAGTTCATGCAGGCGTAAACTTTTATCCTTTCAGCTGGCTTGGTCTTGGCGGATATGCAAGCTATGAAGGCTTTAAAATGACTTTTGATGACAAACCAGCATCAATGATCAACATAATCACATTACAGGCAAGAGTTACCCTTCAGTATGGTTTTGAAAGGGTTAAATTTTACCACGGAGCTAACGGTGGAGCTGCATTTGTAAACGGTCCTGAAAACTACAAGCCCAGCCAGATGTTCGGCTTCACTCCAATTGGAATAAAATTCAGACCCGGTGACAATATTCAGTTCTACATTGAAACAGGTTTGATTTCCAACGCGTTCTTTTCAGCAGGCGTGTCTTACAAGTTCAATTAAATTCAGATGGACAAAAATTCAGTTCAATCAGAACTTAGTTTTTGTCCATCGTTTTTTATGATATAATTTTTCCATGAAAAAAATTTTCACTCTGATTCTGCTTTTATCTTCAATAAATCTTTTTGCGGCAGAAAAAATCACAAGACAATTTCAAAATTACTCAGCAACAATCCGTTACCTTTCTGAAAATGTTCCAGGGGATGCTGTTTTTGCACGAATCACTCTGGAAACAAAAGAAGCCAGGCTCATAAAAAAAATAAGCCCAAAATTCAAAAACGAAGATTTCACAGCTTCTGGTCGTCTCTATCTGTATAAAACTGGAGAGAATGAAAGCGAAGACAAAAAAATCACTTCAACAAGCATGTACATTGCTGAAAATACCGGAACCAAAAAGAATCACAACATCACTTTGCTGGCAGGGATTCCTCTTTCAACCTGGATAAAACCCGGTGAGTATCACGCAGTTGCCGAATTTGAATGCTATGGAATGCAAAAAGAAGAAATTAGGCTTCCAATAAAAATAAACCAAAAAGAATTCGTTTCAGAAACAATTCCATTGAACGAATCAAACACAGCAATCAGAACGGACAATTCCGAAAAAAGAGCATCGCAAATAAAAAAGCTAAATGAAATCTTAGATACAAAGAACACAGATGCAGTTTACGGAACAGAAGCCTACCAGCAGCCCCATCCTGCCACAAGACGAACCTCATTTTTTGGAGACAGACGAGTATTTGCCTATTCCAACGGAAAAAGCTCCACCAGTCTTCACTACGGAATTGATTTTGGTGTTCCAACCGGAAACGAAGTGCGAGCCTGCGGAAGTGGAAAAATCGTAATGGCCGAGGACAGAATCACCACCGGCTGGAGCGTTGTAATAGAACATCTTCCTGGACTCTACAGCCTTTACTACCACAATTCGGAGCTAAAATGTAAAGTTGGCGACATGGTGAAAAAAGGCGATTTGATTGCAATTTCTGGAGCCACAGGACTTGCCACAGGTCCACATGTTCACTGGGAAATGCGGCTCAACATGGAAGCAGTAAATCCGGATTTCTTTAAAACAGATTTCACATTCAAAGAAGAAAAATAATATTCATAAAATTACTTCACCAGAGAAAGGAATCCTTCTTCATCTATGATTGCAACTCCGTACTGTGCCGCTTTTTTGTTTTTGCTTGAACCGGATGTTGTATCGTTGGTAACCAGATAGCTTAAATCCTTTGTTACAGAAGACTTGCAGCTTCCGCCATTTTCTTTTACCAGTTTTTCCGCATCTGCCCTTTTCATGGTTTTAAGTTCACCAGTAAAACAGAAAGATTTTCCGGTAAGTTTTCCTTCTGAAACCTGTTCAAGAAGAATTATTCCGTTTTGGGTGAGAGAAAGCATTTCTTCTTTATTTTCAGAAAGTCCTTCCACAAAGGTTTGGGCTGTGATTTCAGCAAATCCATAAACAGAGGAAATATCTTCAACTGAAGCGGCGAAAAGTTTTTCCAGCGAGTTGAACCCAGCGTCCACCAGCTTTTGAATCATTGTCTCACCAAGACCTTCAATGTCAAAACCAGCGATGAACACAGAAAGACTCATTCTTCTGTGATTCTGTATGCTTTCGTAGACTTTTTTTGCGCCAAGAGAATCCTTCTGGCTTTCAATTGATTCTTCATTCAAAAAGTATGGAATCAGCTGTTCAGAAGTAAGCTTGTATATGTCTGAAATTGAAGCGATTTCTTTATTTCTGAAAAGTTCGTTTAAAAGTGTGATTCCAAAATCACGAATGTCCACAACACCAATCCATTTTTCAAGTCTGTGAAGCACACGTTTTTCACAAGCCTTGTTCGGACAGTACAGTCTTGAACCTTCGTCCACAAGCTCAGAACCACAGCAGCTGCATTTTGTTGGAAAAACAATTTCTGAAGTTACCTGACCTTCTTCTTCCTGCAGGACTGACTCAATTTTTGGAATGATTTCTCCGCGCTTTACTACAACAACCTTTGAGCCGATTTTTACTCCCAGCGCCCTCATTGTATCAGGGTTTGCAAGACTTGCTCTCTGAACCGTTGTACCGTTGAGCTGAACTTCATCAAAAATCGCAACTGGTGTGTAAGTTGCACCAGATTCACTCCACTCCACCTCACGCAAAGTTGAGACTGCTTCTTCCAGACTGAATTTAAATGCAATCTGCCGGTCTGGACGTGCTCTGCTTGCATCTGCCAGATCAATTCTGCGCTCTTTGATTACAAGACCGTCAATATCATAGTCCAGTGATTTTCGCTCTTCCATTACAGAAGCACGGTATTCAATTACAGCATCCGGTGAAGAACAGATTTTTAAAGGTGAAGTGACAAATCCAAGGCTTTTGAGCCAGTTTATTTTTTCTTCTTCGTCTGAAAATGGACTTTCACCTTCGCTGGCAAGGGCATCGTATGTCATAAGAACCAGATTTTCGCTTCCAGTACCGTCTTTTCGCTTCATAAGACCGTTGGCAGCATTGCGGCAGTTTGCCTTGTCTGAATAATATTTCTGGTGAACAGTGTGGGTCATTATGACTTCTCCACGAACAGCACCTGTAAAATTGATTTTATTGTTCTGTGAATCATAGAGGGCAAGCTTTACCCCCTGCATTTTTTTTGCATTTGCAGTAATGTCATCACCGATTGTACCGTCACCGCGGGTTACAGCCCGAATCAGCTCACCGTTTCTGTACTGAAGCTCCAGAGATGCACCGTCTAATTTGAATTCAACAAGATATTCATCATAGGAATGGTTCTTAGTCCAGGCCAAAAACTGCTCTGGATCTGCAGCCTTTTCCTGGCTTCCCATTGGCATAATATGACGAACCTTTGCAAAATTTCCAGAATCAGCTCCAACCTTCTGCAAAACCGGATTGGCAGGATCAAGTGACTTAAGCTCATCCCAAAGCCTGTCAAATTCAGCATCCGAGATTTCAGCCTCGCCATTGTAATAGGAGTCCTGATATTTTTTTATCAATGTAGCAAGTTCAGAGATTCTGGCACTTTCATCAACATCAAACAAATCCATTTTCAAAACATTTTATCATACATACTGTCAAAAAAACAATGGGAAGGATTGAAAGGGGCTGCCAGCGTTAATGAAAAAATTAGCATAATTCCATCAGGTACTCTTCAACATTTTTGTATTCAATTTTATTATCAAGAGTTGTTGATTCTCCACGATACAGAACACACTGTCGTACAACTTTTCCGAATTGCTTTTCCGTGGCTTCAATCTTTTCTGAATCAATAATATGGCGATACTGGAAATCTACTATTTCCTTACTATGCTTAACTTCATAAATCTCACATTCTTTTTTAGACTTATTTTGAATTACCATATCAAATTCACCTGAAGCAAATTTGAGCTTGAATACATTTCTTGCTTTTCCATAAAAACGCCGTGTCTGTAGATAAACAATATCTTCCAGCATTCGTCCACGAACATCTTCGAGAATCTTTTCTGTAATTATATCGCGTAATTCACCATCAAGATTTCCAAATACTTCATCCTGTAAAAGAGAATAAACTAAAACCTGAGCCTGACAAAAACGCATTCCCGGCTGAGTAAAAATCAAACGTTCCTCTTTTTTGTTACTGATTGGGATAGTTTCAGTATTTGAGATATCTATCAAGTCTAATGCTTTAGGATACTCTTTTATTTCAAGTATATGGATTTCTTCAATATTTATACTTTGATTTTCTTTATTTCTGATTTCAAGTATATCCATTACTTTTTTAACAACATCTGTTGTATCAATCGTACTCAGCACATCTGTTTGTTTTTCAGGATCTTTTTCTTTACGCAGTAAATCTTTTGCTGAGCCCAGGTCATGAGATTTGAATTGTGTGGTAATTACATCAATAGTGAAACGCT
>JAGHUJ010000008.1 GCA_018064905.1 Candidatus Treponema equifaecale | reverse complement strand
ACGCTGGTGAAGCAGGTAAAGGATTCTCGGTTGTTGCTGATGAAATCCGTAAGCTTTCAGAAGATTCTGGTGCCCAGTCTCAGACAATCGGTAACCAGCTTTCCAAGATTACAGGTTCTATCGAATCCATTGTTGAGGCTTCTCAGATTGCAACAGATGCATTCAACGAAGTTTCATCTGGAATCAACTCTACAACAAACCTTGTTCGTGAAATTACAAATGCGATGATGGAACAGAACGAAGGTTCTAAGCAGATTGTTGAAGCCCTCAACAGCATGAACGACACTTCAAACGAAGTTAAGACTTCATCATTTGAAATGGCAGAAGGAAACAAGGCAATCCTTGGTGAAATCAAGAATCTTCAGGACGCTACATTCCAGATCAAGGACGGAATGGATGAAATGTCTGCCGGTGCAAGAAAGATCAACGAAACAGGCGCTGCCCTTTCTGAACTTTCAAGCCAGATGAAGCAGTCAATCCAGCAGATCGGCGAACAGGTAGATCAGTTCAAAGTTTAAGTTTTACATCCTTGTAAAAATCAAACTAACGAGAATTTCGCTCCCGTCAACGAAGGGGAGCAAAATTCTCTCTTCACATTATGCTCCCATCCTTGGGAGCAATTTTTTTTGATAAACGACGGGGAAACAAATTCTCTCTTTATGTTGGGAGATATCTAACAAGTAATAATTTGTCATTTCGACCGAACAAAGTGAGTGGAGAAATCTAAAAACTGTTATTATATAACGAATAAAAGACCTCTCGACCATGCTCGAGGTGACAAAAATGACACTTTCTTCACCCCTCTCCAGAAAAATCGTAGATTTTTCGAATCCGCGTGGCATTTTTTTTTAATTTCCACATTCTTTAATTTTCTGCTACAATTTTCCAATGAACACTATCAATCTTTCACAATATTCTTGCCTCTTCTGGGACTTGGACGGCACTCTCACTGAATCAGGACCTGGAATTACAAACTGCGTAAAATATGCCCTTGAATCTTTTGGCATTCATGAAACAGACGAAAACAAACTCAAACTTTTCATTGGTCCTACACTTCTCTACTCATTTACGGAATTTTACGGATTTGATGAAGCCAAGGCACGACAGGCAATTGCAAAATACCGTGAACGATTCTCCACCATCGGACTTTTTGAAAATTCAGTTTATGAAGGAATCCACGAAACATTAAAAGAATTGAAAAACCGAGGATTCAGAATGTTTGTGGCAACAGGAAAGCCTGAAATCTTCATGGGACGAATTCTGGACAAATTTGAACTTACACAATATTTTGAATTTGCAGCTGGAACAGATCTGGAAGAAACCAGAACCCACAAGGATCAGGTAATCAGATTTGTCATTGACAAAATTGGACTGGAAGAAGAAAGAAAAGCCGGAAAAATTCTGATGATTGGTGACCGCAAGCACGACATTGAAGGCGCACGAAAGAACGGAATGGACTGTGCAGGAGTTCTATGGGGCTACGGTACAAAAGAAGAACTCACCGAACACAAAGCAAAGTACATAATCAACACTCCATCTGAGCTTCTGGCTTAATTGTAAAAAATTCAAGGACTTTTGCCGAAAATTTAAACGGAGTATTTTAAATTGGAAGCAAAGGTCTCTTTTCCGCTCAGCGCAAAGCTGGTTTTCATATTTTCATTTCTTACAACAATTCTTTTTGCTGCAGCATTTTTTCTTGCCTCGTATTTTATTCAAAAAAGCACCATTGCCCGTGGAATGGCACAGAATGAAGCCTTGAATATTCGCACAGCAACTGCAGTTCAGAATGAATTTTCCAAGCAACAGGAAGAAGCCACAAATCTCGTAAATTCAGCAAATTATCTGTCCTTGTTTTCTTCAGAAACCTTTGAAGCAGAATTCTATTCATTTCTGGAAAACTATTTTTCTTTGAACGGCACAGTGTACTTCATCTACAGTGACACAATCGGAATCAGAATCAATGAGACAAATTTAAGGAAAGCTCAGGAAACTGAAAATTATTTTTCAAAATGGGCTTCAACTTCAGCGGACGGAATTTACAACATATCAGAAAAAATCGGGCAACCAGCCTTGGCCATAGTTTTCACAAGCAAAAAAGACTACAGCACACAAAAAACAGCAGTTGCCTTCTCCTCACGAAATTTAATTTCACTTTTAAGCAGCGGAACAGTCAGCAACTCAATGATCTGGGATACTGCAGGAAATCTTCTGGCAGCCTCATCTTCTCTAAAAACTCATTCCAATTCAAAATTTTCAGGATATTCATTCGGTGAACAGATTCTTTCCAGCCCTGAACGTTTTACAAATTTTATTGGCCACAACGAAGAAAATGACGCAAAACGCCTGTACTCCGCCCAGATTTTTTCAAACCGTTTCATTGTTGTCACTTTTACAGAATTAAACAAAATTTTATCTTCTGTTGCAAAAGCCCAAATTCTTATAATAATTCTGTACTTTGCCGTAATGTGTCTTGGAGTTCTTCTTACAAAGAAAACTGCCCGAAAATTTGTAAATCCATTGGAACAGCTTACAGAAGCCATGCGCTTTATTTCAGCCGGAAAATTCAATATTGAGCTTCCTGTAAAATCAAATGACGAAACCGCAGTTCTCACGGAAAGCTTCAATAAAATGGCACTGAGCCTGGAAGATTTTAAGGGAACAAACACAATCTCAGAACGAAAATTCATCACCAGACACAAGCTTTTTGGCGCAACTGTTATGCAAATCAAGCTAGAAAATTTCTATCTGCTGCCAGAATGTGGTGAAGAAAAATCAAAGGAATTTCTAGATAAATATTTTTCTCAAATTACAGCTGCCGTTCAAAAAGGAAAAGGCCGAATACTTTTGCAGAACCAAAGCACAATCACCTGCGGCTGGCTGGACTCAGATTTTGAGGGCTCTGCTCAGAATGCCGCATGGAACGCAGTAAAAACCACATTCATGCTCCGCTATCAGCTTTTCGTAATGAACAAAAACAGAAGAAATGAACTTAAAGACAACTTGAGGTTCAACATTGGTCTAAGCTCAGGAATCATAAAGCTTACAAACTCAGAAATTTCAGAAAATAAAAACGCAATTTTTGAAGGCCAGCCAATGCTTTTTGCAGATTGTGCCGCAGACCTGAATAAAACAGAACGAACGGACATAATTCTGGAAAAATCCACATTTGATTTTGTAAAGGACAGGCTGATTGCACAGCAGGTTGAAGAAGAGAAGACTCAGTTTGCGGATCAGAAATATTATATAGCCATAAATGTTGCCGGAATGAAAGGGCCGCAGAATCTAAAGCAGCTGGTAAAGGTTCTGTAAAATGAAAAAACGAATTTTCACTCGGCATCCATTTTTCAATTTTTTTCTCAATATTCTGCTGTTTCTTGGAATTGCAGCTTCGGCCTATGAAATCTATAAAAATTTGCAGCAGCCTTTTTCAGAATTTGAAGAAAAACCTGTTGCCTATATAAATCGTACACGGGGACTGGTTCAAAAACAATCAGAACAAAGAGATTTTTTTTCACTTATAGTTGAAGAAAGTAAAATATATTCATCCGACACTGTTACAACGGATTCAGATTCCTTTGCAGAAATCCTGTTTTTGGACGGAAATCATCTGTATTTAAATGAAAACTCAACTATAAAATTTGAAGGAAACGGAAAACAGATATTTTTGTCTTATGTGCATGGAGAAATTATGCTGACCTCTTCTGAAAACTCTAACCCAGTTTTCCTGATTTCTGGAACAGATAAAATCCATCTTCGGCCTGAATCAGAACTGGAAATCTACACAGAGCAGGATTTTTCCACAAAGCACATTCTTGCAATAAAAAAAGGCTGTGCAGAAATCTCCGAATATAATCCGAGAAATCCATTTGCACAGCCTGTATTTTTGCTTCCTCCAAAGCTGATGAAAGCCGGCGAAAGCATCGTAATTAATAAGAGCATCTCTAAAAATTGAACTTCTTAGAGATGCCAAAAAATTATGCGAAAATTGGTCTTACGTTGATTACAGCGTCACATCCGCTCAAAGCGTTCAATGCTGCATCTTCAACCTTTCCGTCTACATCAATCAAAGCGTAAGCAATGTCGCCGCGGCTCTGGTCAACTACACCAGCAATGTTGAGTTTTGCATCACCAAGGATTGTTGTGAATTTAGCAATCATACCAGGAACGTTCTTGTGAGCGATACAGAGACGAGTTCCGTTAGCAGGAATTGCAGAATCAACTGTAACACGTGGGAAGTTAACAGAATTAACGATAACACCAGTTTCGATGAAATCACGGAGTTCTTTGACTGCCATTACAGCACAGTTGTCTTCAGCTTCCGGAGTTGAAGCACCAAGGTGTGGAAGACAGATTACCTTGTCATTGTTGAGCAAAGCTTCATCAGCAAAGTCTGTTACATGAGCAGCAACCTTTCCTGATTCAAGAGCTGCAAGAATGTCTGCATTGTTAACAAGTCCACCACGAGCAAGGTTGATGATGCGAACACCGTCTTTCATGATTTTGATTGTGTTTGCATTGATCATGCCCTTTGTTTCGTCTGTCTGTGGAACGTGAACAGTGATGTAATCAGCCTTTGTATAGATTCCTTCAAGAGTTTCAGAAACCTTTACGTTGTGGTCAAGTGAAAGAGCAGCTTTTACAGAAAGGAATGGGTCATATCCTACAACATTCATTCCCAAAGCAATTGCTGTGTTTGCAACCATTGCACCAATAGCACCAAGACCGATAACACCAAGTGTCTTTCCCTTGAGTTCTGGTCCAACGAACTTTGACTTTCCTTTTTCTGCAAGAGCAGCAATTTCGTCACCCTTTCCAGCCAATTCTGTGTTAACCCATTTGTTTGCAGCAACAGCAGGACGGCTTGAAAGCAAAAGGCCAAGAATTACAAGTTCCTTTACAGCGTTTGCATTAGCACCTGGAGTATTGAAAACTACAACACCTTTCTGAGCAAGTTCTGCACAAGGAATATTGTTTGTACCAGCACCAGCGCGAGCAACAGCCTTTACTGTTTCTGGCAATGTCATTTCATGCATGTCAGCTGAGCGAACAAGAATAGCATCTGCATTGTTGATTTCAGAAGCAACTTCGTATGAATCACGTGGGAAGTTGTCCAAACCGATAGCACTGATTTTATTAAGTGTCTGAATTTTGTACATTTTATACCTCTTGTCATTCCGACCGAAGCGGAGGAATCTTCAATTAATTAAACACTGATTTCTCGACTACGCTCGAAATGACATAACAATTTTTTAGTTTTCAGCAGCGAATTTCTTCATGAATTCTACAAGTGCTTTTACACCTTCAAGGCTCATTGCATTGTAGATTGAAGCACGCATACCACCTACGAGACGGTGACCTTTGAGGTTGATGAGACCAGCAGCTTCTGCTTCTTTTACGAACTTAGCGTTGATTTCCTTTTCTTTTGCGAGAACAGCTTCGTCTGTGCTGCCTGCAACAGAGTATTTTGTAAGGAATGGAACGTTCATCAAAGAACGTGAACCAACTTCAGTTGTAGCACGGAAGAAGTCAGATGAATCAAGGAAGTTGTAGAGATAGTCAGCCTTTTCCTTGTTGCGTTTGAGCATTCCTTCAGCACCACCGTTCTTTTCGATCCAATGGAGAACCGTTCCGAGAACGTAGATTGTGTAGCAAGGTGGTGTATTGTACATTGAATCATTTTCTGAGTGTGTTTTGTAAGCGAGCATAGTTGGTGTGCCTGGGAGACAGTCTTCAACTTCAGGAATCAAGTCTTCGCGAACGATAACAAGTGTAACACCAGCTGGAGCAAGGTTTTTCTGAGCACCTGCAAAGAGCAAGCCGAATTTTGAAACATCAAGTGGTTCAGAAAGAACACAAGAAGAAATATCAGCTACGAGAGGAATGTTTCCTGTATCTGGAAGATATTCGTAGTGAGTTCCCATGATTGTGTTGTTGAAACAGATGTAAACATAGTCATAGTCACCAGTTACTTTTTCAACTTTTGGAATATATGAATAGTTCTTGTCTTTTGATGAAGCGATTACATCAACAGCAACGCCGAGTTTTTTAGCTTCTGCAGCTGCTTTTTTTGCCCAAACACCAGTTTCAATGTAAGCAGCCTTCTTGTTTTTGATACCAAGGTTCTGTGCAACCATAGCGAACTGTGTAGAACCGCCGCCCTGCAAGAACATTACCTTGTAGTTTTCTGGAACGTTCATCAATTTACGAACCATTGCTTCTGCATCCTGGATGATTGGTTCATAATACTTTGAGCGATGGCTCATTTCCATTACAGACTGACCTGTTCCCTGATAATCAAGCATTTCTGCTGCACATTCATTCAAAACTTCTTCTGGCAAACATGATGGACCAGCTGAGAAATTGTAAACTCTAGACATTTTGTACCTCTATTAAAATAATAACGAGGACAATATTATTCCTTTTATATAGAAAATTCAATTAAATTTGAAGAATTTTGACATTTATTGTGAATTTTTTCACAGTATTTAAGCCAAAAAAGTTCTCATTACCAGTACTGGATTCACATTTTCAATCTTCACAGAATCAGGTACGCTCAGAACTGTATTTGTGTAGTTTACGATTCCCTTTATTCCAGCCGCAACAAGTTTGTCCGCCATAAGCTGAGCTTTAGCATCGTCAACAGAAAGAACAGCATATTCAATATTTTCCATTCTAACAAAGCTTTCCAGATTGTTTGTAGAATGAAGAGGAATTCTGGAGCGCAAAAGTTCTATTCTGTTCTGGCTGGAATCAAAGCCGGCCACAATCTTGAAATTAGATTTTTCAAAAAATGAAGATTCAAGCAGAGCCTCACCCAATTTTCCAAGACCAACAATACAACAGCGGTGCTCATTCTGAACATTTTCTTCCATATTAAAGCGAGCTAGAATTGCATCTCGAAGGACTTTCACGTCATAGCCGTTGCTGACACCATTGTGAAGTTCCAGCAAAGAAATATCTCTTCGTACAGTCGCCTCACTCCAGCCTGCAAGCCTTTGAATTTCAACAGATGTGATTTTTTCTTTTGTACGCTGAGACAAAATCTGAGCAAGGAGAACAAGTCTTTTTTTTGAAGGTGCTGGAATTTCTTTCATCAGAAGGATTTTATCAATTTTTTTTCATTTTTTTTAGAATTTATTGCCGAATTTAAACATTTTTTTTTATTTATATATAGAAACTTTTTTGGAGAAAAAATATGAAAAATCAATTTGGCGTTTTGTTTTCACAAATTCTTATCACATGCTTTTTTTTATGTTCCTGTGGAGAAATGGTTTCCTGCAAAACTGAAAGCACAGAAAAAAAACAATGCGTAAAAGTGGTGAACTGGAATCTTCAGACTTTTTTTGATGGCAATTTTGACGGAAATGAATACACGGAATTCAAAAATTCAAAGTCTGGATGGAGCCAGCAAAAATATTCACAGCGGCTTGAACGGCTGGCACAAACAATAAAAACCTTGGATGCGGATATTCTGATTTTTGAAGAACTGGAAAAGGAAGAGCAGCTTTACGATATTTCAAACAGGCTCAGCGGAACCTTTAATTTTTCAAAATTGTATCAGCATGGCTACTTTGCAAAAGACGAAAATTCTTCCATCGGCTGTGCTGTTCTTTCCCGGTTTCCGTTGGGTGAAGCAAAAATTCACAATATGGATATTCGCTCAGAAAAAATTCAGCCTTCCATGAGACCAATAATTCAAATAAATGCCTATGTTGAAGGCAAAACCCTTACACTTTTTGTGAATCATTGGAAAAGCAAAAGTTCAGGAGCTGAAGAAAGTGATTTCTGGAGATGCAGACAAGAAGAGATTCTGTCAAGAGTCATGACTGAAGCACTGAAAACAAATTCTGCACTTTTAGCCTGCGGTGACTTCAACAAAAATATAGATGAATTTTTCTACAAGGAAACTGATGGAATCGGCAATATTATGCTTTTGGGCACAAGGCCGCTTTCCGTGTATTCACCCTGGATAAATCAAAACGGAGAATATGTTGAACCGGGAAGCTATTATTTCCAGAACAAGTGGGAACGCATTGACCATTTTTTTGCGGCGGGTAAAACAGTGCTGAAGGATTTTACAGCGGAAACCAATGGAGAGTGGACTAATGAAGACAAAACCCCTTTTCGTTACACTATCTGGAACGGAAAGGGGTTTTCAGATCATCTTCCCATAAGCTGCACCGTTATTTTTTGATTTCTTCCTCAAAAGACCAGGCATCAAAAATATTTTCAGGAAGAGTCTCATCCTCATCTTCTGTAGAAAAATCTTCTGCCGGAGCACCATTTTCTGAAAGTTCCGGTTCTGAAGATTCTGGAGTGGATGTTTCTTCTGATTCATTTTCTGCAGGAGCAGCTTCTTCTGATTCAGTTTCCTCTGTTTGTGGAGCTTCAACTGTTTCAGAAACCGGCTCTTCTTCAACTGCAACATTCTCATCGGCCGGTTCTTCTGCTTCTTCTGATTCAGATTTCTGCTGTGCCAGAAGTTCTGCTTTTTCTGCTTCAAGCTGCTCCACAGTGATTGCAACCTGCTCTTCTTCTGCCGATTCAGTATTTTCAGTTTCTGCTTCAGAATTTTCAACTTCAACTTCAGTATTTTCAGCTTCTGGTTCAGGAATCACAACTTCAAAAGGAAAGCCCTTTCTCAAAGTTGCCTGAGTCAAAAACATTTTTATTGCAGTATCAATATCTGAACCAAGCTTTTCAAAAATATCGCTGGCTTCATTCACCAAAGATTCTTCCAAATCTATTTCGTATGTCTTTACCATAATTTCCTCACAATCATTCTACTCATATTTTACAGGTTTGAAAATTCCCGCTTCCTCACCGCTGATTGGACGGCTGAACAGATAGCCCTGAATATAATCAAAACCCCACTTCTTTAATTTTCGGAATTGCCACTCCTCTTCAACACCCTCAACTACTATGGACATATTCAAAGAATGAATCAAACTTGAAAGAGAAGCAATGAAGCCCTCCGTTTCCTCATGAAGATAGGTATCAACCAGTGATTTATCAATTTTAATCGTATCCACAGGAAGATATGTGAGATAACTCAATGAAGAATATCCGGTACCAAAATCATCCAGGGCAAGCTTTACACCTATTTCTTTAAGAGAATGGAACAATTCCTTTGCCTTGGCGTCCTGCCCCATGAACAGGCTTTCAGTAATTTCCACCTGAACCATTTCCGGCGGAATCTCGTACTCATCCAGCAAGGCATCCAAAAAAGCCACGTATTCAGAATCTGCCATCTGTGCAGCTGAATAATTTATTGCCATTTTTCTAAGAGGAATTCCTTCCTTCTTCCATCTGGCCATTTGACGAATCGCCTTTTCTGTAATTACACGTCCGATTTTTGGAATTGCACCGTTTTTCTCTGCTACTGGAATAAATTGCGCAGGGTTGTACTTACCGCTGGTAAGACGAGAAAGGGCCTCATATCCGCACACTTCTCCTGTTTTTGCATCAATCTGAGGCTGGTACGCAACAGAAAAACCATTGTTAATCACGGCATCATCCAGAGCAATTCCAATTTCCTTGTTCAGTCTGAGTTTTTCCTTCAACTCACCGCTAAAGAAAACAATTGTATTTCTACCAGCAGCCTTGGCACTGTCCACGGCCATATCAAGATTTGAAAGCACCTCATCAGAAGTCTTTGTAAGACCGTCGCAAACCTCTACACCAATGCTGGCCGTCATGTTCAGAACAATATCGCCGTATTTAAATGTTCTGTGAATTTCCTGAACCAAGTCGTAAAGAATTACATCGGTTTCTTTAAGCCTGATATTTTTAAGAATGATGATAAAATTATCGCTGAAACAGCGTGCCATTGAAACATTGTAGTCTTTGAAAAGATTTTTGAATCTGGCCGCCATTTCAAGAAGAAGCGCATCGCCACAGGAATGAAAGTACAAGTCGTTGATAATTTTAAATTCATCCAGATCCACCAGAATCACAGAAAAGGGAACATTTCCAACAATGTGCTTTTCCATCACCAGCTTTGCCGAGCTGCGGTTCAGAAGGCCTGTAAGGGAATCGTGGGTTGAATGCTTGTCTATTGTAACCCTGAATTTTCTAAGATTAAGGCCATAATTCACGGAAACCATCAGGAACAAAGTAAAGGCAATGATTATCATGGCAAGGGGAATCAGAACCTGTCTGTGGCGAACAAAAAATTCCTTCTTGCTGTTCACAAATTTTGAATTTGCAGGCAAATTAGAAGATTTAATTTTGAATTGTGAAAGCTTCTTGCAGTCAAACTTATAAAAGCTTGAAACCTGATTCTCATTTCTGTATTTTCTGAGCGAATCACCCTTCAAAACCTTGCTGATAATTTCAGCGGCAGTTCCAGCGGTATTTCCATAATCAATGCAAAGACCACCTGCAAAACCGTTGCCAACAGCCCTGTCAAGATTGGTGTAAATAGGTGTCTGTGCAATATCAGAAAGCTGTCCCGCAATATTTGTGATGGAATGGAAATTTCCCTCTCCATCCTTGTAGCAGCCAAGACAAATCAGAATGTGGCTCTCGTCAAGCTTAGAAACTATTTCACAATATTCACTCCAGGAATATCTGGAGCTGCTGAGAATCGTAAAACTGTATTGAGGAAATGAATCTCTCAACAAAAGGCATTGCTTCTGGTCAGCAAGCCCTGAAACACTGTCATCAGTAAGAATCACAACATGGCGCTTATTTTTTTCTATATTTAGAACCGAAATAAGCAGCTGTTCAAGAATGTTTTCTTCAGAAAGACCAATCATATTTCGATTTTTTTCAAAAAATGAGCACAGGTCTGAATCATTTACAGAAAAATAGACAATCGGAATATTTTTAAAAAATTCCTTCTCGTACAATCTGATAAATTCCAGTGCTTCTGAAGAACAGGCAATCACAGCATCGTATTTAAGACCGCTGGAAACCTTGTATCCAAATGACGCATGAAAATTCTTTAAATTCTGGTTGGTATTGTATTTGTCCATTTCCATGTATTCAGCATTCAAAAAAATTCCGTTCTCAGAAAGCTTTTTTGAAATAGCCGTATACTGTGCTCTGGAAGTGTCATAGTCATCGCTAAAGGAATTCAAATAAAGCACCGTCTTTCCGATTGAATCCTTGTAGCTTACAGGTTTATAAGTTGAAGCAGTTGCATTCCAATATTGAATCACAAAATAAGCCAAAGCGGAAAACATCAGAGCCATGGCAAAGAGAACTACAGCAAAGCTTATGATTTTCTGCTTTTTTTTCATTTATTATTCAACCTTTTGAGGAACAAATGAAAGGATTTCTTCACCAGTCAAAGGTTTGCTGAAGAAATAACCCTGAATAAAGTCACATTTGAAAGATTTGAGCTTGTCATACTGCCACTTTTCCTCAACGCCTTCTACAGTAAGCTTCATTCCCAGCGAGTGAACCAGCTTTACGATATTTTCAATGAAGGTGGCCTGACCATCCAGATATGTGTCCACAGTAGATTTATCAAGCTTTACAGTCTGAATTGGCAAATATGTGAGGTAATTGAGAGAAGAATAGCCGGTACCAAAATCATCCAGCGCAATTTTGATTCCAAGCTCATCAAACTGATTGAACAGTTCAGAAGCCTGTGTTTTATTTCCAAGGAAGAGACTTTCCGTAATTTCAATTCCAAGATATTCAGCAGGAATATCATAAGTTTTCATCAGTCGTCGAAGATAAGGAATGTAGCCCTTGTCACCGGTCTGTGCAGCAGAATAGTTCAGAGAAACCCGTTTCAGTTCAAGTCCGCTGTCACGCCATTCTGCCATCTGTTTGAGAACCTTTTCTGTAACGATGCGTCCGATTTTGGAAATGTGACCGTCTTTTTCTGCAATAGGAATGAACAATCCCGGCGAAATCTGAGCCTTTGAAAGACGAACCAGAGCCTCATATCCGCTGATAAGACCTGTTGTTGCATCAATCTGTGGCTGATACAGAACAGTAAATTCCTCATTTTTGCAGGCTTCCTCAAGGACTTCACCAATTTCAGCATTTTCCTTGATCACCTGCTTCATGTCATCTGTAAAGAGAACGTATTTGTTTCTGCCCTGCTTCTTGGCCGCATTCATTGCAATATCAGCATTGGCAAGATAATCATCCACAGTGAAATTTGGATTTGAATTTACAATACCGATGCTTGTAAAAATGAAAAGAGTCTTATCCTCGTACTCAATGGCATTGCTCAGAAGCTGACGAAGGAAGTAAATTTCAGGATCGTTCTTTTCAAGATGGGCACCTTTATAAATAAGAAGAAAGTTGTCACCATCATAGCGGGAAACCTCATAATTTCCATCGTCAGAAAGATTCTTGAGTCTTTTTGAAAGTTCCTTTAAAACCGCATCACCACATTTGTGAGTGTTGAAGTCATTTATTGAGCGGAAATCATCAATATCAACAAGGAGAACCGTAAAATCTATGCGGCGGTCAATTACTTCACTGATTTTTTTGAGAATTGAGTAGCGGTTCAGAAGGCCTGTAAGAGTGTCGTGCTTTGCCGAATAGGAAATCTGCTTTCTGGATGCGTTCAATTCAATCAGATAGATTATGAGAATTCCAATGAGAATGAAAATTGAAGTGAAAATTTCGGCAAACGGAAGGATGATAGTCCTGTACATGAGCCAATAGTTCAGAGTTTTGTTCAGATAAGCTGAATTTTCTTCCAGAACCTTTTCACTCATTCCGAATTTCTTCATTACATCATTGTCAAAAAGATATTCCGATTCCAAAACTGTGCTTCCGGCAATCAGAGAAATATCAACGGAGCCGTCAACAATGTCCTTTACAGTTTGAGCTGCTCTTCGGCCCATTTCCTCGTAATTCATCACCTTTCCGCCAACAAAGCCCTTTCCAACATCGGTGTAGCTTTCTGTAAAAACTGGAACCTTGGAGCGATGTGATATAAATTCAACAGTTTCTGAAGAATTATATGTATTTCCGTCCCTGTCCTCTGAAACGCAAAGGTAGACTACAATTGTTCTGGACTCAATCGCACTGATGATTTTTCCAAAAGCTTCTCTGGTACATTCGCTGGCATCAATTCCACGGAAAAGATATCCCGGATATTTTGATTTAAGTGCAAAAAATTCAGTCTGCTTTTCAATTCCCAGTGAAGAGTCATCATAAAGCGCATAAATCATTCTGGCTGCCGGGTTGAACTTCATTGCGATTTCAACAGTATCCTGAATTTTTGAAATTTCACGGCAACCGGTTATATGTGGATTTTTTGAAGCTTCAGCAACAAGTTTTTCATCCCGAACTCCAAGGAACACCAGCGGAACATCCTTAAAAAGTTCCTCCTGATAGTCCATGGCAAAGGAAAGCGCAAAATCATCACCCAAAATTACAGCATCATAAGGCATCTGCTTGGAAAACTTAAGTTTAAGGGTGTCGTGAAAAAGCTGAAGATTCAATTCGGAATTAACGGTCTGCATATCCATACACTGAACATCAAGACCAATATTTGCAGCAGTAAGAACCCCATGAATTCCCTTAAGCTGAGAATCCACACTGTTATAGGAATTATTGTAGGAAGTAATATATAGAACCTGTTTTCCGCTGAGGGAAGACTCTTCCTTGATTCGTCCATTCTTCTGAACAGAATTTATATATCCAAGAGTAAGGCTGATTACGCCATGAGAAATTCCAGCTACTGCAATTACAATGAGAACATAAGTTATTATCCGCTTGAAACTCTTCATTAAAACCCCGAAATATATACTCTCTAATTATAAACGAGGTTCTGCGTATTTTAAAGAAAAAAAAGCCCCGCAGAAAAATCCACGGGACCTGTAAATTAGTAGTTAACTAACTTATTTTGAAAGGCGTGCCTCGAGATCGTCGAGACAAGCTGAAAGTTCTTTTGGAAGGTGAGAACCGAATTTTGTGTAGTGGTTTTCACGGATATCCTTACATTCTTTGAGCCAGCCTTCTGTATCAACCTTGAGGATCTCTGGAAGAGTCTTTTTGTAGTATTCTGGGAGACCATCAGTATTGATAGCACCTTCTTTTGGCATGTAACCGATAGCTGTTTCAACACAGTTATCAACACCGTTACAACGGTCGAAGATCCAAGCGAGTACGCGTGAGTTGTCACCGTAACCTGGCCACATGAATCCACCTGGGAGTTCAGCGTTGTTTTCGTCCTTGCGGAACCAGTTAACGTAGAAGATCTTAGGAAGTTTGTCCTGATCAGCTTTAGCACCTACGTTTACCCAGTGCTGGAAGTAGTCACCCATGTTGTATCCACAGAATGGGAGGATAGCGAATGGGTCACG
>JAGHUJ010000221.1 GCA_018064905.1 Candidatus Treponema equifaecale | reverse complement strand
GAAAAATATCTTCGGCCCATGCTGGAAATAAACCGGCAGGAAATTGAATCTTATTTAATTCAGAACAATATTTCCTGGTGCACCGATTCAACGAATTTGCAGAATGATTATGCCCGAAATAAAATCAGAAATCTGCTGGTGCCATTTTTGAATGAAAATTTTCCACAATGGCAGGAAGGGCTTGTTTCAGCCAGCGAAAAATTTCAGGCTGATAAATTGTTTTTTGAAGCAGTGGTCTCACAAAAATTACAGAAGCTGGTAAAAAAACAGACGGAAACAGAAATTGTGCTGGATTTGGATAAGTTCTGCTCTCTGGATTTTGCCTTAAAGCAGCGCATTGTGTATAGGATGCTGAATTCATTGGGGTTTGGAGAAAGGTTTCCATTCAAGCTGGTAAAGGAAATCTGCAGCTGGAAAAATATTTCAAAAGCTCAGATTAAGTTTTCAAAAATAAAGATTGCTGCAAAGAATGAAAAAATTGTGTTTTCGGTTCTGGATGAAGCTGTGATTTCTGAGGGCTTTTCATTTCTCTTTGAGGATTTAAAAACTGAATTTGAACATGAAGGAATCCGACTTTTTGTAAAAAAATCCGAAGAAAAAAATCTTCTTTGTGTTCAGACGGAGCAGAATTGTGTTTGCTGTGGTGTGAAATTTCCGTTTTTGGTGAGAAGCTTTCAGCAGGATGATTTTATCAAAACGGCTTCTGGTGGTTTTAAGAAGGTTTCGGATGTTTTTTCTGACTGGAAGCTGGATGAAAAACAGAAAAATAAGGTTCTTGTAGTGCAGCTTTTGGATTCAGAACTTTCTTTACGGGCTCTTTTTGCTTCTCATTTTGGCGCTCAAAACTGGATAGTATAAATTTCCTTGTATCTTGTGAAGGTCAAAAAAACAGAGTATTATAGTAGAAAGGTATTATAATGTTTAAAAAAGCTTATTCTGTTTTTTTCTTGGCTTTATTGATTCTTTCAAACACTGTAATTTTTGCTCAAAATTCAAAGACAAATAGTTCAGCCAGCGTTGCAAACAGACGCACTGCAATTCGATATATGCAGCTGGCAAAACAATATGCTTCAGAAAAAAAGTGGGCAGAAGCTGATTCAAATGCAAAAATCGGATTGGCCTACGATGATTCAATTGCGGATTTGTGGTATCTTCGGGCAGCATCTCAGCTTAATAATGGCGAAAAAAAATCAGAGGTTCTGCCATTGGTTTTAAAATCCTTGAACGAAGCGGAATGGGTTGATTACAACAAGGATGGGGCCAGAATTCTCTATGCGGACATTCTCTGCACTTCCCACGATTACATAAAGGCATTGAATGTTCTTGATGCTGAACCTTTCATCTATTCTTCTGATGCTGAATACATTCGTTCAAAAGCTTATTACAATCTTGGAACAGCAGAAAGCATTGAAAAAGCCCGTCTGAAAATTGATGCGGCACGAAGAGTTTATCCAAAGGACACAAGATTTGCTCAGCTTTTCTACAAATATGAATATGACTTGTATTTAAAAAAGGGAACTATGGAAGCTTCTGCTCAGAAAATTTCAGATGCCTTCCTTGCTTCCATCAACAATTACAAAAATTCTGAACCGGAACTGGAACTTTATGCTGCTTTTTTTGTTCAGGATGCAAACCGTAAAATCCGACTTTTGAAGGCCTTCAGTGCAAAAGGAAACAGATCTCCGCTTTATCCGATTTTTGCACTTCAGGCTGGTTTAATTGAAGAGCATCCGGCTTTGGACTATATATACAGTTTTTCAGACAACACAATTGAGCTTTCTGTTCTTGAAGCTTTCATTAAGGAACTCAAGATGGAAGAAACTCAGAAGGAATTTGCAGAATATTTGAATTCATACAATGGAACTCTTTTAATTGATACAGACGGTGACCTGCTTCCAAATATGACCGTAAATTACAACCGTGGTCGTCCTGCAAAAGTTCTGTATGATGAAAACCAGGATGACGAATATGAATGGATTTCGGAATGTGATTTTGGTGTTCCTTCTTCAATAAACCTTTCAAAAAACAATCTTCAGATTTTCTACGAACCATGGCCTTATGTTCAGAAAGCTGTCTATTTTATCAAAGAGGCGGGTGCATATCTGAATTTTGACATGATTGCAGAAACGTTGGCCTGGACTCCATTTGAAGTTAAGGCAAATCCTGTTGCCCGAGAATATATTTTTCAGGATTTTTTTGTTCCTCAGTTAAATCCAAATCACGAAGTAACATCTAAACAGATGATTCAGTCTGCTTTGAGCTATTCAATGCCTTCAATGGAAAAAAAAGGTGCCATGATTTCTGTGAGCCTTCTGAACGGATATTCTCAGACTGCAACTTATTCTGTGGGTGAGAATGTTTATGCTGTGGCTCAGTTCAAGAATGGACTTCCTGTTTCCCGTACTGTGGATGTGGATGGTGACGGACTTTTTGAGACTTTGGAAGAATATGGATTCACTACGGATTTGAGCCAGAAGTTCATTTCCAGGGCAGATGAAATGCAGATTATGACAAATCTTTTTGGAAGTCCTGCAACACAAACTGGAATCTATATTAAATCTGTGAAAATTGACAGAAACGGTGACACAATTCCTGATTTTATAGAAGAGTATCTGGCAGGCGAAGGAAAAATTTCCAGCTGGGATTTGGATTCAGACGGAAAATGGGACGTTCAGTATAGAAAATTGCCGGCTTTGGATGATGGAAAGCTTCTGGAACAGGCCTGCTTCTATCAGCCATTGACTGGAAATCTGGTCGTTGTAGAATCTGAGGACAAAATTCCGGTAAGCGTTACAAACGGTGGAAAATCTGTTCCAATTAAAAAAGGTTATTACGATAATTTCTATTGGTTTGAGATTCAGTCTCCGGCAGAAAAAGAAGAAATTATTCTTAGAAAAGTTAACCAAACGGCAGAGCAGGGTGTTTGTATTATTGTAGAGGATGAAAACTCACGTTATCTTGCTGTAAAAGTTGAAGGTATGATATTTGCTGAGGAGCTTCCTTCAGCTTCTGTAAAAAAATAATGAAAAAACACTGCTTTCTTTCAATATTTTTAGTTTTTCTCGTTGTTTCCTGTGCTTCAATCAAGGAGCCTGAAAATCTTTATTCAGACATCGACTATACTCAGGAAGAAGCTCGGGCAGAAGAATCAAAGCGTATAAATGAGCTTTTAAAGACGAATTCTGTTCAGGCATTTTGGCGTGCCAATTTGTTGCAGGACGATTCAGTAATCGAGAAATGTGCTGAAGTTCTGATAGAAGAATTCAACAAAGCTTTGGAAGAAGAGGATTATTTCAACGCCAGAAGAATTTTTATTTCACTAAGCAATTCTTCCTACAAAAATCTTTCCAGTCTTTCAAAAAATGGACGGGAGCTGGAGGAACTCTATCTGAAAAAAGTTCCAGGCGCTAATTCAAAGCCATCTTCAACCCCAATAAAAAAAGTTTCCTCATTGATTGACGGAACTGTTACAATCTGGGTGGACAAGGGAATCAAAGTTGAAAGAGGAATGGGGATCGCTGACAGAGTTATTGGTTCAGGTTTCTTCATTTCAAAAGACGGCTACATCATCACCAATAACCATGTAATTGAAGACGTGGTGGATAAAAAATCATCTGAATACACAAAGCTTTATATAAAACTGGCAGAAGATTCTGACACAAAAATTCCTGCAAAGGTGATTGGTTGGGATCCGGAGGTGGATCTGGCTCTGCTAAAGACAGAAGTTGATGCACCATATGTTTTTGCGCTTGGTTCCAGTGAGGATCTGGATATTGGTGATAAAATCTACGCGATTGGTTCACCTGTTGGTTTGGAGCGAACTTTGACCAGTGGAATTGTAAGTGCAGATGACAGAAAACTGTTTACAATTGGTTCTGTGCTTCAGATTGATGCTGCGGTTAATTCTGGAAATTCCGGTGGGCCTTGTATTGACGGAAATGGAAATGTTCAGGCTATTGTTTTTGCCGGAATGCTGCAGTTTGAGGGCTTGAATTTTGCAATTCCTGTAGAATATTTGAAAAGTCTTCTGCCTTCACTTTATGCAGGTGGAAAAATCAGCCATCCATGGATTGGATGCTTTGGACATACAAAAAAAGAACTTGGAAAAAATGCTGGGCTTGAAGTACAGTATTGTCTGCCAGGTGGAAGTGCAAGCCGGGCAAAAATCAAGGTCGGTGATGTAATTGTTGAACTTAACGGACAGAAAATCACGACTTTGGAAGAGTATCAGAGCGTAATGATGAAATGTGTGGCAAAATCCATTGTGAACATAAAAGTGCGTCATTCGGACGAAACTGAAACAGTGCATTCAATTTATCTTGCCGTAAGACCTGAGCAGCCTGGTTATGTGATTTATAAAGGTGACATTTTTGCACATGCTGCGCTTCCGATTTTTGGAATGGGCCTTACTTCTGTTTCAACTAGCAGCTCTCGCAAATACAGCATCAACACAATCATAAAGGGATCGATTGCAGATGAGTACAATTTTGCAGAAAATGATCCGATTGAAGTGTATACTGTAAAGACAAATGAAAAAAACACAGCGATTTATGCTGAAGTTTATACAAAAAATCAAAAGAAGGGCTATCTTGATATAAGCATGGCATTCAGTGCCGCTTTGGACAGTCCATACTATTTTTAGGTTAAAATTTAGCCATCAGGGGAAAATATGACTGAAATGAAATACAAGCGCAATTTCTGTATTGTTGCTCACATTGACCACGGAAAATCAACACTTGCAGACCGTCTCATTCAAAAGGCAAAGATCATTGATGATCGCCAGATGACTAATCAGATTTTGGATAACATGGATATTGAGCGTGAACGAGGAATTACAATCAAGAGTCAGGCTGTTACAATTCCATATCATGCAAAAGACGGCCATGACTATGAGCTGAACTTTGTAGACACTCCTGGACACGTAGACTTTTCTTACGAAGTAAGCCGTGCCATAGCTTCTTGTGAAGGAGCATTGCTTTTGATTGATGCAAGCCAGGGTGTTGAAAGCCAGACTGTTTCAAATCTTTATATGGCAATGGAACATGATCTGACAATTGTTCCTGTTGTGAATAAAATTGACCTTCCAAGTGCAGATTTGCCTGCCGTAAAAAAACAGATTGATCACGATTTGGGCTTGGATTCCAATGATGCTGTTCCTGTTTCTGCAAAGACAGGTGAAGGCGTCGATGAGCTCATGGAAGCCATTGTTACAAAATTTCCTGCTCCAACAGGAGATCCGAATGCAAAGGCTCAGGCACTTATTTTTGACTGCCACTATGACGAATACCGTGGTGTAATCATTCATATTCGCGTAAAGGAAGGAAGAATCAAGAAGGGTGATGTGATTCGCTTCATGTCAAACAATACTGATTACAAGGTTGATCAGATTGGTATTTTCAAGATTAATTATGAAGAAAAACCTTATCTTGAAGCAGGTGATGTAGGCTATGTAATTTCAGGCGTAAAAACTGTAAGTGATGTCCGTGTTGGTGATACTGTTACTTTGGCAACAGACCCTGCGCCGGAACCATTGGCTGGATTCAAGGAAGTTAAACCTGTTGTTTTCTCTTCAATTTATCCGATTGATTCAAATGATTATGAAGAACTTAAGGAAAGCATGGAAAAGCTTAAGCTCAATGATGCTTCTTTGATTTACGAAAAGGACAATTCCCTTGCCCTTGGAAACGGATTCCGTTGTGGATTCTTGGGACTTCTTCATTTGGAAATCATTCAGGAACGCCTGGAACGCGACTATGATCAGACCGTAATCTTTACAGCACCTTCTGTTCAGTACAAAATAAAGCTTACAAACGGAACAGAACAGATTGTAGATAACCCAACTGAATATCCTGAAACAAAAATTCAGGAAGCCTGGGAACCTTACATCCGCGCCTCAATCATTACACCAACAGATTACATTGGTTCAATAATGAGTCTTTGTACTGAAAAGCGCGGTGTTCAGAAAAACATGACATATCTTGATGAAAAACGAGTTGAACTTATTTACGAAATGCCGCTCTCTGAAGTTCTCTTTGACTTCTACGACAAGCTTAAAAGCTACAGCCGTGGATATGCCTCGTTTGATTACGAAATCACTGAATATCAGCCTACAGAACTTGTTAAGGTAGACATTCTTCTTAATGGAAAACCTGTTGATGCTTTGAGCCAGCTTGCATACAAGCCAAGTGCTGCAGTTCGTGCTAAGAAGGTTTGTGAGCGTCTTAAAGATGAAATCAGCAGACAACAGTTCAAAATTGCAATTCAGGGTGCAATTGGCAGTCAGATTATTGCCCGCGAAACTGTAAACCCTGTCAGAAAGGACGTTCTTGCAAAATGTTATGGTGGTGACGTAACCAGAAAACGCAAGCTTTTGGAAAAACAGAAGGAAGGTAAGAAACGCATGAAGATGATTGGAAACGTAGAACTTCCACAGAGCGCATTCCTTGCAGTTCTAAAAGAAAAAGAAGAATAGATTTTAATGTTGAAAGGTGTCGTTTTTGAGCGGCACCTTTTTTATAATTTACTGATTCCGCCCTTTATATCCTTTAAGAAAAAATCCACTTCGCTGCGGACTCTTTTTAAGAAACTTAGATCTGCAGTGTTACAGCGGTAGCCATCTGGGAAGTGCAGAAAAAGATATTCCCTCTGAGAAATCAACTGGTTCAGTTCCTGTTCCAGTGGAACTCCGCACATTTCCACATCCTTTCCAAACATCAGCAATTCCTTGATTCTGTTCAAAGCCTTTTCTTCAGCTTCAAGGAATTTTTTTGCTGAGGATAAGTTCTGGTTCTGTTCATTTTCTGAATCTTCGTATGAAAGCTTGCTGACTTCACTTCTATCAACTTTATTCAGATTTGAAAGATATTCATTTAACTGTGCTGCATTTACAAAAGGGAGACCAATGTTTAATCCAAAGTCCGTACAGTTGAACAGATTTTGAGCTTTTGAGAACTGATCTGCAAAAGACTTTGCATAATTTGAAAGCGCAATGTCAGTAAAATATGTTGTTCCATTAAGTTCTGTTGTTTTTATGGCTCCATCTTTGAAGGATGCGGCATAATTTTCGATTGGATTGAATCTGTTTGATTTTGTTAACCGCGCTATATGTGCAGGAGCGTTCTGACCGTGGGTTTTTCCAAGTGAATATGAAAAATCAAGTCCTGTCAAGAAAACAGGAACTGTAGTATTTTTACGAAGAAGAAGGGCCAGATATGTTGCTGTTAGCCCAACAGACCCCAATGGCGGAACTGATAGAGGAGAAAAATCTTCTTTCTTAATTCTTTCAAGAAAATTTGCCTGGGTAAAATCCGAGATGAAAAAGCTTTTTTTTGAAAAATGGCGCAGCACTGAATTCCTGGAGGTAAAATCTGCAAATACAAGGCTTTTGATTTTGTTGCTTCCGATGTAGGCTTTTTCAATGGCCAGCTGACCTTCAACTGCTACGACTGCATCGCTCACAATTCCAAATTGACTTAGAATGGGCACCGCTGCATCCACGGCAATCGTAAAGCATTTCTTCAGCATTTCTTTAGATACTATCTTTAGTGTTTCCACCGTGCTTTCACCTGCACCAAAAACAAAAACAGGTTTGTCAATTGTTCCGCAGAGTTTCTTCAAATTGATGCTTTGGGAGATTTCACCGAAGTTTTTGAAAATGTTTCTGGAATAAAGCCTTCCAAGCTTTGTGAGGGTGAGTCTGTTTTTCCAGAAGCTTCCAATGGTATTTTGTGCCATTAAAGCTGCATTCTGATAAATTGGCTTGTTTAATAGTGTTCCACCAGAAAATTCAATCAGAATTGCCCTTCGAAAATTTGAAGTTTGAGGAATCCTATATTCGTCTTCAATATTTATTCCGCTTACGATATTTACGATATAGTCTGTTTTTTGTGGCGGAATAAGCTTTACCAGATCTGAAAATTGCGGTTTTTGAGAAATAATTTTGTTCAGTTCTGATTCTGCGATTTCAAAAAGATTTTTATCCTGCTCGATTCCAAGTATGTAGCAATCTTTGGGCAGTTTCTGAACCAATTCTTCTAAGCCATACCAGAGCAGGGGAGATGCTGCAATAATCAGAGTTCCAGGTAAAAGATTCAGCGAATTCACCAGATTTACGATGTTTTTCTTTGGATCGTATTTTGAATAGAGAAGCTTGTTATTGTATGAAACAGAAAAGCCCCGACCAGTATCAACCAGACAGGGCTTTTGTGGAGCCGTTTCCAG
>JAGHUJ010000196.1 GCA_018064905.1 Candidatus Treponema equifaecale | reverse complement strand
ACAGAATAAATCTTTCAAAACTGACTGAGAAAGTAAACAACTTTAAATCTGTTGTAAAGTCGGAAATAGGTGGATATTTTATTCAAACATTTGGTTTGAGTATGGAAGATATGTAAATAATCCTGGTTGAAAAATGGACAGATTTGAAATTTATACGCAGCGGAAGAAAAAGGCTTTGATCATGCCGGTGAAATTGCAGAGAAAATAGAAAAGGGATTTAAATGAAGTTGGAACACCAGCTTAGGGAAAGGAACTATGGCAACAACAAAGGAATATCACGATTATATAATGGAATGCCTGAACAAAGCAGGGGAAGTCACCTCAAAGAAGATGATGGGTGAGTACTGCCTTTATTTCAACGGAATCTTATTTGGCGGAATCTACGACAACAGGCTTCTTGTAAAACAGACAGATACATCAATGAAATTACTTTCGGACTGCCCGCTGGAACTCCCTTATGACGGAAGCAAATCACCAATGTTTCTGGTTTCTGAATTTGAAAATGCCGATTTTATGAAAGAACTTTTAGAAGGAATGATTGGGGATTTAGAAAAATGACTAAATATACTGCTTACTGTGGATTAAATTGTGAAACCTGTGAAGCTCGGCTTGCAACTGTGAACAATGACAGTGAACTTCGTAAAAAAGTTGCTGCTGAATGGACTAAATTGAATCAGGTAGAAATTACACCTGAAATGATCAACTGTGAAGGCTGTCGTCTTGATGGTGTAAAAACACCGTTCTGTGATTCTCTTTGTCAGATTCGTCAGTGTGCAATGTCAAATGAAATTGAAACCTGCCAGAGTTGCGGCGAAATGAAATCATGTGAAAAAATTAAGATGATTTCTGATAATAATGAAATTTTTACTCACTAAAGCAAGATGCCCTAAATATTATGGAGAAAATGAAATGCCAAGAGCAAGAAATAAAGAGGATTTATTAAATTTTTCGGAAGAGAATTTTTCAAAACTGATGAAAATGATTGATGAAATGACGGAAAATCAGCTGACAACGGAATTTGATTTTTCTGATGATGAAAAAAAGAAAGAGGCACACTGGGGACGCGACAAAAATGTGCGCGATGTTTTAATTCATCTGTATGAATGGCATCAGCTTTTGATTAAATTTGTGGAACACAATACGTCTGATGAATCAAAAATTGCGTTTTTGCCACCAGAATATTCCTGGAAAACTTACGGCGAAATGAATGTGATGTTGTGGAATAAACATCAGGGAACAAGTTTTGAAAGCGCAAAGGGAATGCTGTCCGAAACTCACAAAAAAGTGATGGAGATGGCTTCTGGTTTTACAAATGAAGAATTGTTCACTAAAAAACATTACAGCTGGACAGGAACTACAGATTTAGGTGCCTATTTTGTAAGCACATGTTCCAGTCATTATGAATGGGCAATTAAGAAAATCAAGGCTCACTGCAAGAAGGTTGAGTAAGTTTATAAAACTTTTGATTGAAACCGGAATCCCATTGTTCTGACAAAATTGTGCATAAAATGTCAGGAATGGAATTTTTTTGTCTGCTAATCTGTAATCACAACAGACAGGGAGAAGTTAATGGACTGGATTACGGGAATTCAAAAAGCAATTGATTACACGGAAGAGCATCTTGAAGATGAGAATCGATTTTGAAAAAGTGGCGGAAGAGGCCTGTTCGTCAAGTTTTCAATTTCAGAGAATTTTTACGGCTCTTTGTGGAATCAGTCTTGGAGAATATATCCGTAACAGAAGGCTTTCCAAAGCAGCAGAAATTCTTGCAAACAGCGATGCAAAAGTCATTGATGCAGCATTCAGATTCTGCTACGAAACTCCGGAAAGTTTTACCAGAGCCTTTACCCGTTTTCATGGAATTACTCCAATGGAAGCAAAAAAGGGCGGGCGTGTAAAATCTTTCTCCAAACTGTCTGTCAAATTAGTTTTAACTGGAGGCAGTTCTATGGATTACAGAATTGAAAAAATGGACGCGTTTAAAGTTTTATGCAAGCGCACAAATGTCAAAAAACCGATGGGAATGGAAAATGATGCCGTAAAAGACATTACAGATTTCTGGGCAGAATGTGGAAAAAACGGAACCACTGAAAAAATAATCAGCTATTTTCCGGACAAAAAAATCAAAGGGTTAATGGGAATCAGTTTCTCTAGCGAATTGAACGGCAATAAGTTTCCTTATGGTATCGGCGTTGAATACGACGGAAGTGTAGTGAAGGATTCAGAGCTTGAAATTGTAGAAATTCCAGCCCACACTTTTGTTGTGTTTACCTGCAAAGGAGAAATGCCTGAAGCTTTTAACGAACTTTACAGAAAAATCGTGTCGGAATTCTTTCCTTAAAGCACAAAATATGAATATGGGTGGGGTGTTGAACTGGAAGTTTATCCTTCCCAAGATATTTCAAATCCTGACTACACTTGCGAAATCTGGATTGCGGTGAAGGAAAAGTAGTATCGGCAATTGCATTTTTATTTATTCATTTAAAATTCTCAAAAAATAAGAATTTCATTTTGTAAAATACTCCTGTCTTGAGCAAACAAGGCGGGAGTTTCTTTTTGAGCATTATGAACACAAAAAACACACTTCTTGTCCGCACAGATGTCATAATTCACTGATATTTGACAGTAATGGAAGAATTCAAGAATGTCTTTGAGACAATTAAGTTTGCAGGTTATTGTTCACCAGAAGATGAATCGAATTTCAGGATTTTTTTTGGGAAAAAATCCTGAAAAATTTAAAGACCAGCTTTATAAATGACAACTTTAGTTACAGCTGCAGTTAAAGCTGTTATTCTTAAATCAAGAGTTGAGAAACAATGAATGGTTTGCTGGCACAAAGCACTAACTTGTGTAAATGGAGGCAGATAAACCTGATTTGGTTCAAAACAAAAAGACGCGTGCAGCAACAGTGTTTTTTTATTAAAAGAATATTAAAGACATGCCTGGCTGCTTGGCTAAAGCAGTTCGCGTCTTGTTTTGGCAGAAAGATACATGCAGCAATTACTAAGTAGCTTAGTGGTAAAGCAATAGACTTATAATCTATGTATGCGGGTTCGACTCTCGCCATCAAGTATCTTGTGTTTCAAAAGGTTTCAGTTAATTGGAGTGCCTTTCTGAGTAAATGAATCATTGACATCGAAGAGTTGATTCATTCCTTTTGAAGCTGCCAGTTTTTTTGAAGGAAATGTGCAAGGGTATGTAGCAGCGCGAAGCGGCCTTCGTAGGGAGCGATAGCGAGTGAGGAGGCTGACCGTCAGGGAACTGCGGAACACCCGACCCTGAGTGAACGAAGGGATGCACCCAATTAAATAACATATATATGGAAGATTTTACACGGAGGTAAAAAAAATGAACGCATTACAGGCAATTAAAACACAGTTGAATGTAGCTCACACTGAAAATGGTGATTTGGCTTATAAGTCTACAGGTTCAGCTTGTTTGGATTTCTTCTCTTTATGTGGCGGTATGAGAAAGAATATTTCTGATTTGGATAAACTGTTTGCAAAAGCCTTCGGGGAAAATCCAGTAATTGCGATTAAGATTCTTTTTTATATGCGTAATATCCGTGGAGGATTGGGAGAAAGAAATTCTTTCCGCATTCTTTTGGCTGAACTTGCCGAAGTTTATCCAGAAATGGCAAAACAGATTGTCTATGCGGTTCCTGAATATGGTCGCTGGGATGATCTTTTGATTTTGATGGAAACTCCAGTTAAGGCTGATGCAATCGCACTTATCAAGGAACAGATTGAAAAAGATTTGGCAATTTTGGAAAAGAAGGTGGAGACCACAGGCTCAACCACCGCGATGGAAAGTTCAGAAACTGTCAGTCTGCTTGGCAAGTGGCTTCCTTCTGTTAACACTTCTTCAAAAGAAAAGGTTGCCCTTGCAAAAGTTATAATGAAGGAACTTGGTATGAAGGCTGTTGAATACAGAAAACTTTGTTCTGCTTTGCGTGCAGAAATCAAGATTCTTGAAAACAACCTTCGCACTAAGGATTACACCTTTGATTATTCAAAGCAGCCAAGTCAGGCCATGCTTCGTTACAAGAAGGCTTTTATGCGTAACGATGAGGAACGCTACAAGTTATTCTTGAACAAGGTTGTTGAGCAGGCAGAAAAAATTGCTCGTGGAGAAGAGATTCCTGAAGAGGAAAAAGTTAATCTTAATACAAAGACACTTTATCCTTACCAGATTGTTGCGCCTTTTATGAATGGCGGGAGCGGTTTTAAAGCTTTACCGGATGAAAAGGCTCTTCCTCTTGAAGCTAGCTGGAAGGCTTTGGATCGCAGGGCTTTTGATTCAAAAACAATCGTTGTTCGTGACGGGTCAGGTTCCATGTATTGGAGTGGAAGAGATTCTTCTGCCATCAACATTGCAACATCACTTGCTTTGTTGTTCAGTGAACAGCTTAGTGGAGCTTATAAAAATAGCTTCATTACTTTTAGTTCACATCCAGAACTTATTCAGGTGCCAGAAACTGCTGATACATTGCAGAAGAAGTTGAACTTCATCTCAAAGTATAACGACTGTTCTAACACTGATATTGGTAAGGTTTATGACCTTATCCTTCAGGTTGCAAAGAGCGGAAATGTTCCAAAAGAAGAAATGATTGAACGGGTGCTGATTATTTCTGACATGGAATTTGACTACTGCGCTGACGGGGTTTCGACTTTTGAGTTCTACAAGCAGAAGTTTGAAGAAGCCGGCTATGAACTTCCAGAAATTGTCTTCTGGAATGTTGAAGCTCGTGATACTCATCTTCCTGTTACCAGAAATGAGAAGGGTGTAAAGCTTGTAAGCGGTGCATCTGCAAATATTTTTGCAAGCGTAGTTTCTGGTGATTTGAAAGTGGTTACTCCTTATGAGTTCATGCTTCAGATGCTGGAACCTTATGCAGAGTTTGATCGAATTGTGGCTTAGGTGATCGGGGGGTACTTTGGTGCTACCTTGTTTTTTAGAAAAAATTTTTTATTAAATTGAAAAATTTTTCTTGCATTTCTGTAGAACTGTGTTATCCTATAATTGTAATCAGGAAGGAGATGAGGACCTGCACCGGTTACAGACAGAGGAGGGCTTATGTTGCCGACAAAATTAGCAGACCTTCTTGAAGGTCATATCTAGGACATTTTCTAGCCAATGTGCAGACATTGGTACACTATATTTTCTGGCTGACGGCTTTTGTTCCGATTCACGCCACTAACAAACCGGCCCATAAGGGGCCGTTTTTTTTGCCTGTTTGATAGAGAGGAATTATATGTGCAAAAAGTGCGGAAAGCCGATTTTAGTTACGGAAATATCACGAAGTTCAACCTGCAACAATTGTGGAGCGGACTTGCATTCCTGCATAAACTGCAAATTCTATTCACCTGGCAGTCACTATGATTGCCATGAATCTGTTGATGAGCTGGTAAAAGACAAGGAAAGAGCAAATTTCTGTGATAGTTTCTCTGTTTTTAAAGGTGATTTTGACGGAAAAGGAAATGGAAGCGATGATAAGTCCCAGGCTGCAAGGGATGCTTTTGCAGCGTTGTTTGGATGAAAAATAGCAGAGAGACTGCATTTGGTTGCGTCCTGTTCAAGCTTATTTTATTTATTTAATCTTAATTCCGTTTTCTCCAATCTGTTGCTTGTCTGTATTATTCAGCTGGATAAAAATTGATTTTGATTCCATATCTTGTCTCCTGTTTATAAATCAGTGTAATTTAAAATATTAAAATTGTTGGCATCCATACAAACATTTTTGTATTTTGCGGGATTCACTTTCTGCTTAGGGTACTTCTTATTATATTCTCCAAGAAAATAATCTTCCGTAACATTTTTATTATGGGTATGGCCATGGAAATTTATAAAGTCATCCTTTTCGCTGATAAAAACAGGTTCGTGAGAAAATATGTAATTTCCCATTTGTAATGGGCCTTTATAAACTTCATCAAATCCAAGGTATTTGAAAAACTCAATGTAATTCTTAAACGGCTTCTTGTTTGACTGGAAGTCATGGTTCCCGAGAATAAGGCACATACGGCGGCTCTTTTTCATCCGCATTATATCATTCATAATTTGCGAATGCTCAATGTTCCAGTTCAGAAACACATCTCCAAAGTTCCAGATAAGACAATCCTCTGGCAGTTCAGAAAATTTTTCGAGGAGGAACTCTGTCATTTTCAAGCAATCATCAAAAGGTCTGTTGCAATATTCAATAATGTTCTTGTGGTACAGATGAAGATCACTTGTTATATAAACTTTTTCAGGCGGATAGCCTTGAAAGAACTCTTGTTCGGTTATGATTGTCAATTAATCATTCCTTCTACAGTAAATTCAAAAGAATTTCGTTCTTAGTATCTTCATCAATACACTTTTCATCAATCGTGAATTCATATCTGGAATGTTCTGAAGTAAAAATGAGTTTATTGTCTTTTTCTTCAACATTGCCGCAGGAGGTATGAAAATAACCGATAGTAAAATCATTATTGTAATAAATATAAATGAATCGTTTTCCTGGATGTTTGTGCTCAGATTCACCTACAATTATTAAACCTGGTTGTTCAAGATGAAAAGTATACTTATCAGTCATATCATTTATTGCTGAAAGATATCCTGCCGTCTGTTTAATTATTTTTGGCATATATTCTCCAAATTAAAGTCCTTTTCGATACGCATCTATTTCTGCATTGATTTCATCCAGTGTCAGGCCGTCAGGAAATTTGGATAATGCTTCTTTACGCAACGCATTTATGTTATGCATTGCTGACAGGTATTGAAGTGTGTCCGCATATTTAATTCTTGAAATCATTTCTTCTGATGAATGTGCATCTACTCCATAAATTACCTCAACGGGAACTTCTGAAGATAGATTAAAATCCTCTACCAGCTGCCAGAATTCATTTCTCCAATATGTACTTCGAGTTTTCGTTACATATTTTTCGTAGGATGAAAGATTACATTCCATAATGACTTTATTTTCAGCGGCAGTTTTGATTATATTCTCTGCCATTCCAGTCATTTCTGGAGTCCATTCCTTGCATCTGCGAAATATTCTGTCTGGATGAGCTACTACACTGAATAATCCTGTTTTTATTCCCTGAATCATTGCAGTTCCACAGCCTGAGAACTCATTTAATTTATTAAACTCCTTTTCATCAGCAAAACTGAATTTTCCATCGGTATGTTCATAAAAATGCTGACCGATAACAAGAAGATCCAAGTCATAATCGTTTTTAAGCTGGTGATAAAAGTCCAGCATTGAAGGAAGGAATTCAACTTCCAGTCCAATCTGTACAGCAATTTGAGATTTGTATTTAGAACGCAATTTTTTTAATGACTCGACATATTCAGGTAGCTGTGATAATTCCATCCTGTTATTAAAAATATCTTCAGGAAACGGACTATGATCTGTAAATGTAATTCCATTCGCGCCCAGGGACAAAGCAGTTTTGATGTACTGTTCATCAACTTCATCGCTTGCATGTTTACAGCGCCACGTATGTACATGAAAAATGTGATTCATAGAATCTCCTTACTTGTTTGTCCGTACTGCTGGTTTTAGGAAAGCGGCAGAAACCATAAAGACGGTAAACGCACAATATGGCTACAAACCTGAACACTCTCGTCTCCGCCTTCAGGTGGGTGCTGTCATTGCTTTCCAT
>JAGHUJ010000203.1 GCA_018064905.1 Candidatus Treponema equifaecale | reverse complement strand
GTAGATGTCACCTCGACCGTAGTGGAGAGGTCTGTAAATCATTGTAATACAAAGAATTATAGATTACAAACAAGCACGACAATAATTGTGCTTGTCGACTTCGCTCGAAATGACAAATCGTTACTTATTCGACAGCCCTTTATTTTTTTATTTCTTCAACTTTCTACATTCATACAAAACTATGGAAGCAGCCTGAGCTACATTCAGACTTTCTATTGGCTGCTCAAAATCGGCACTATCTTCATCTTTGTATGGAATAATGACCAGTTCGTCACAATTTTCACGAACAGTTTTTGAAATACCATTTTCTTCATTTCCAAGAACAATAAGTGCAGGTTTATTTTCACAAAGCTCCGGAATTTTATCCACAGTAGTTGTGGCACGAACATCAGTTCCAAAGCGAACCATTTTTCCTTTCATTGAAACAAGCAGTTTTTCAATGGAACGAATCGAATAAATATTTACATGTTCCATTCCACCCTGAGCAACACGATATGAGCTGGTTGTAACAGAACTCTGAGCTTCATCCAATGGAATTACAATATTCTTAAAACCAAAGAAAGCAGCACTGCGGACAATTGCACCAAGATTATTAGCATTTCCAACACGATCCAGAAGAATTGCTGATTCTTTGTTGTGAAGCCATTCATCCGTTATTTCAACATTTAAATGTGGAATTTCCGACTGTTCAATCATTGCAACAACGCCCTGATGATGCACAGTTCCACTCAATTTCTGCAATTCTCCATCCGGAACATTGTTATAAGGAACTTTTTTTTCAGCTAGAAACTTAAATACATCCTTAAAATCCATCATTCTATCGCGAGAATAATAAAAGCGACGAATTTTATCCTTGTTAAGCTTTACCAATTCTTTTACAGCTGCAATTCCACATACAGCCAATTCATTATTCAATTTATTTTTCATAGTTTAATTGTATAGAAGAATACGCTTAAAGACAATGTTATTGATTTAACAAATTGTGGAAAACTGCAGCAGTTTCACCCAAGTTTTCCACAGAAAATGTGGAAAACTAACCACTTTTCTACAAGTTTTCCACATTTTTTTAGTTTTCAACCTTAGTTTTACACATAAAAAAAGGCACCGGAATTAAATCCAGTGCCTTTTATTGGGTTTAGTTAAATACTAATTATTTAACAAATTTGTTGTCGAGAGCAACTTTCTTACCAGCAGCTTCGAATGCCTTACCACCCATCTTGTCGTTGAATTCTTTCAACCAAGCGTTCCAAGAAGCTTTGTCAAGCTTGCGAACACCGTTAACGAATTCTGTTACACCCTGGCGGTAGAAGCGCTGCAAGTCAGCGTCGAGTTTTGGCATCTTGTTCTGTCCGAGACATGCAGTCCAGTTTGTAGCCTGCATCTGGCGGAGTGCTACGAGAGCTGACATCTGTTTTCCAGATTTAGCTGTTGTGTATGTTGGGTAGCGACCTGCCAATTCAACGTCTGAGTTGTAGTATACCATGTTACGGAGCTGTGTGTATGGAACCATTTCTGACTTGTTGTAGTACTTGTCTGGATCAGCAAGACCTTCAGCTGTTGGAACACCTTTTGCATCCAAGTTGAAGTTTACACCTTTGATACCATAACCACAGAGGTAGTATCCTTCTTCTGAAGACATCCATTCAAGGAGTTCAGCGATTTTGTCCATCTTTCCAGCTTTAGCAGCTTTTGCAGATACACAGTAAGTTCTGTATGACTGAGCATATGTACCAGCAGATGATTTGCCTTTTGGTCCAACTGGTGGCTGACAAACGATCCATTCACCTTCTGGGAAGTTGTTATCGAATGGAGCATAGTTAGATTCTGAAGCATAAGCAGCGTTCTGTTCACGCATGATACCGAAACGACCCTGTTTCCAAGCAGCACGGAAGTCATCCTTCTTGTATGCCAACCAGTTTGGATCGATTACTTTTTCGTCAACCATTTTCTTTACGAATACAAGAGCATCGTAGAATTCTGGTTTGTTGATGTTAAGACCAACAGTTTTCTTAGATGTGAGATCCCAAGTACCAGCACATCCGAAAGCACCCATGATTGGGTCAAGACGTTTTCCGAGACCTTCGTTTGTATCAGAAGCTTCTACGAAAGCACCGTATCCGTATGTATCAGCTTTGCCGTTTCCATCAGGATCTTTTTCTGTGAAAGCTTTCATTACATTGAAGTAGTCATCAAGTGTTACAGGTACTTTGAGTCCGAGTTTGTCCAACCAGTCTTTGCGGATCAAAACACCTTCGTTTCTTACGATAGAACCTGGCTGTGAGAGACCCCAGATTTTCTTTCCATCGAGAGAAGCGTTGCTTCTAGCGTCTTTATCGTACATGATCTTTGTACGGTTAGGCATTTTCTTGAACATTGGAGAAACTTCAGCGAGGAGCTTCTGTCCAGCCAATCTCTGCCATACAGCGTCTGAAGCCATGAAGAGATCTGGCAATGTGTTAGCAGCTGCAGCAGCGTTGATCTTTGTGTCCTGGTCACCTTCTGATGAAGGGAGAGCAGTAAGTTTGAGGTTAATTCCAAGTTTGTCCTGGATGATTTTGTATCCAGTCCAGTCATTTGGGATTGGACCTGCTTCAGAAACAGCAGCACCGTACCAAAGGTCGATATCTACCAACTTGCCTGCTGAGAATGCTGGGGCAGCAACTGCCAAAGCCAATGCAGAAACAGCAAGACCTTTCAACAATTTTTTCATTTTTTTCCTCCTTATTGAAAATCATGAAAAACAATTTTAATTTTCTCTGTTAAAAGAACAGATTTATTATAATACGAAAATTGGACAGAAAATTTAAATTTTCTGTCCAATCGTATAAATAATACAACATTAACCCTTTACAGAACCAAGCATTGTACCCTTTGTGAAGTATTTCTGGATGAATGGGTAAGCCATCATCATAGGAATAGCTGACAAGAATACAGAAGCAGCTTTGATTGACTGTACAGAAGCACTACCGAATGCGTTAACGTCCAATGTTTCGTTCATTGATGAACCCATCAAGATGTTACGAAGCAAGATTGGAAGTGGCTGCAAGTATGATTCGTTCAAGTAGAGCAAAGCGTGCATGAAGTCATTCCAGAAGCTTACTGCATAGTACAAACCGATTGTCATGATGATTGGTTTTGAAAGTGGAAGAATGATAGACAAAAGTACATACCATTCAGCAGCACCGTCAATACGAGCTGATTCTTTAAGTGATTCAGGAATACCTTCGAAGAATCCGCGCATGATCAAACAGTTATAAGTACCAATTGCACCTGGCAAGAAGATAGATGCAAGGTGGTTTGTAAGGTGAAGGTTTGTTACAACCAGGTATGTAGGGATTACACCGATGTTGAACAAGTAAGGAACAAGAACGAAGTAGTTCAAGATCTTGCGTCCTGGCAAATCCTGTACAGACATACAATATGACATTGGAATTGTAAGTGACAAAGCTGTAATTACACCAAATACCATAATCTTAATTGAGTTCCAGAAAGCCAAAAGGAAGCCTGCGTTACCCAAAAGAGCCTGATAAGCTGCCTTATCCCATTTCCAAGGCATAAGGAAGAACTTGTCGAATGTTGTTCCAATGTAACCGTTAGGTGTTACAGATGTAGAAATTGTACTGATCATTGGAATTGCAATAACCAAACCAATGAAGATAAGAAAAGCATTTACACAAATATAGAATGTACGGTCACCAGCTGTGAGTTTTACTGTCTTTGGTTTTTCCATTTTAATTCTCCTAATTTCAGATTACAAGAGTGAAGAATCAGCAATCTTCTTTACAACCTTGTTTGAAATCATAACAAGAGCCATACCGATGGCACCCTTGAAGATACCTACAGATGTAGCCAAAGCGAACTCAAACTGAAGAAGACCCTGACGATAAACCCAAGTATCGATAATATCAGCAACAGAGTAAACTGAAACAGAGTACAACATGAACATCTGGTTGAAACCAGCATCAAGGATTGTACCAAGCTTAAGAAGAACTACTGTAACGATTACAGGCTTAATAGATGGCAATGTGATGTACCATACACGCTGAACAGCAGAAGCACCTTCTACCATGGCAGCTTCGAACAAAGAAGGGTCAATACCCATCAAAGCAGCAATGAAGATGATCGCAGCCCAACCCATTTCCTTCCAAGCATCAGATACGATTACTACTACAGGGAAAGCATGAATGTTAGTCAAGAAGTCGATTGGTTCACCACCGGCAGCCTTGATAATGTCATTTACGAGACCATCACCAGGAGCAAGCAATACCAACAAGATACCATACATGATAACCCATGAAAGGAAGTGTGGAAGATAAGCCAATGTCTGAACAACTCTTCTCAATACGTTTCTTGTACACTCATAGAGAGCAACAGAAAGAATGATTGAAAGAGGAACAGAAATCAAGAGCTTTGCCAAACTATAGAGAATTGTGTTTCTCATCAATTCGCCGAAATAGTAGGCATGGATGAATGTGTTGAAATTCTTAAATCCAACCCATTTACTACCCCATACACCATCAACTGGCATGAAGTCTTTGAATGCAATCTGACCACTTACGATTGGACCATACTTCATAATAGCATAGTACACAGCCGGAATGATAAGCAGAGCATAAACCGAGAAGTGTCTCTTTACATTTTTCCAGAGATCCTTTTTCGGTGTGTTGAGAACAGTTGTTTCTTGTACGTTCATATCTAACCTCAGTTTATCTATTTTAGCGTGAAACGCTTAAAAAATACCTATATTTCTTTGTACAAAACCGTCTTTTTTTAGGAGTTTTTCCCATTTTAAGACTATTTTGAACGAATTTTTCCAGGCGGAACTCCGTATATCTTTTTGAATACACGACAGAAGTAGGCCTGATCCTGGAAACCAGAATTCTCCGCGATCTCGTAAATCGTGTCGTTGGTCTCCAAAAGCATTTTTGTTGCTAAGTATATTCTATACCTATTTAGGTATTCCCACAAACTTAATCCGATCTCTTTGTGAAAAATTCTTGTAAGATAATCTTCACTTACATGAACTGTATCAGCAAGCTTCCATCGGACAATCTGCTGGGATGCATTTTTATTTAAATATAGAATAGCCTTTTTAACAAGGGCACCTGTATGTGGCGGAAGAATTTCGTCCCCATTCAGGATGCTCTTGATTCTTTCATCAAACTGCTCAGACTCAGCTGCTCCACGGTTACAGAGAATGATTCTAGGATGTGAACACAGCAGTTCAACTTCTTCTTCTGTTTCAATCGAATCCGGAAGCACAAGAATCGGAACCAGAACAGTCTTGTGATTCTGCCTAATCTTCTTGATATCCTGCTCAGTAATGGACTCAAACACAATGAGCGAAGGCGTAATTTCTTCAAGAATCTTGTCAAAGTCGTCCATTGAAGCAATTGAAACAGTATTTGAATCTGTCGCCCAGGTTCCGTAGTGGGTATGAACCGCATTCACAAAGAGAACCGGTGCCACACGCTGAGACTTAATCTTCTGCTCAAGCATTTCCACAAAATTATGGCCAATGAGATTTCGGCTGAAACACAGAATCGGACTTCTGAAGACAGAATCATTTTTGCGCATTCCGTAAACTTTTACCCATTCATCAATTGGAGCATCATCAGGTTCCCAGTAGAGAAGGGCGTTTTCCAGAGCTGATGCTGATTCTGCCACTGCCTCAGAAGAAATGGCAGCAACATTTATTCCATATATTTCACTCTGAATGATTTTTTCAGAAAGACTGAGAATTTCTGTATTCTCAGAACCGTGGTTTTCAGGAGGAAGACCTGAAAGATTTGGCCACGGAAGAACTATCTCCGCAAAATTCTCCGATTTTTCCAGTATTGCATACTGCAGCAGAAGAATATTTTCCGCCAAAAGAAGTTCCGGTTTCTGCCAGTCAAATTTAAGCGCATAGAACTCAATATGAAGACCGTCAGTTTTTTCTGCAATATATGGAGTTTTTTCTGCAAAGGAGAAGATGATTTCCAATGCTTTCTTAAGACGTTCTGAGTCACCGTAGAGAAGTGGAATGCTTCTTGTAAGACCAGCGGCGGCACTTCCAGGTAAAACCTGACGAATATCAAAAAGCTTTTTGTCCATAGGAAGATCGTCAACCTGAGAACGAGTAAGATCAACCAAAGTTTCTGTTTTGTCGATCTGCGCATCAATCTGGGAACGAAGGAACAAAAGCTGTTCGCTGAGAATATCCTGATCAAGCACTCCGTTGATTACGTTTGTTTCCATCTGTGAAATTTTTGCAGACAAATCCTTTAACGGATCAACAAGCTCGCTTCCGACATTTGCAAAGAATTCTGTTTTTTCAAATTCAGCTGTCTCAGCAACCTTTTTGGCTTCGTTGATTTCTTCAAAAAGAAGAATATTCTGAATGGCATTGCTTACAGAAGTTCTGATATCCTCGTAAATGCTTCCGTCACATTCAACATAATTTACTATTATATGTCCGTATTCGCGACCATCCACAAAAAGCGGCTGAACCACGAAGGAACCTTTGTCATATTCAGAGTCAAATTTTTCTGGAATCAGAAGCTCGCAAGGGAATTTAAGCTCATCTGTGTGAACTTCACCCATGCTGTTGTATCCGCCAACATAAACTGAATAGTCGCTGTCATCACGAAGAACAACAGAAACAGTGTTCATTCCGATTTTTTCAAGATGTGGTTTGAGAACCTGAATCAATTCTTTTCGTGAATGAGCCGAGTACAAGTGGCTTTTGAGGGCGCCGATTTCTGAAACTGTTTTATCTGCAGAATATTTTGTAGTGAAATTCACTCGTTCCTGGCATCTTGGAACCATTACGTTGATGTATCGGACTACTTTTTCTACAAAATCATCAGGAAGAACGCTGGTATTTTTGATAAGAGAAATTCCGGCAAAGACATTAAGCAGTTCGCCGCCTTTCTCAAAATATTTTTCCAGTGCAGAATTAAGATTTTCTATAAATTTTGCTCTGTCAGCCTCAAACAATGCGTCGATTGCGGAACCGAGAATTTTTTCTGTCTTTTCTGTTGTATAGCGGAAAATCTTGCAGACTTCCTCAACAAACTGCTTGCGGCTTCTGATTTTTGGCCGAACATCTGATGAGGACCAGGATCTCATTGTGTTACAGCCGCAGCTTTCACGAATTACAGGATATGCTGGAAGAGTTCTGTCCTGAACATTTTTTTCTCCGTTCAAAAGCTGGAACACCATGTCGTAGGCGTTGTAACCAAGCTCTGAATGAGGCATGTGCACAGTTGAAAAAGACGGAACAGAAATTTTGCTTTCTGAAGTATCATTGAATCCGCCGACCATGACATCTTTTGGAATTCTGATACCGCGCTGTTTAAGATATTTCTGAACTTCAAAACCCATAAGGTCGCTTGAAGTGATGATTGCATCAAAATCCTTGCCCGGAACAAGACCACGTTCCTCACAAAGCTGAATTATAGCCCTGTCACCTTCGTACCAGCCGAAATTGCTGGAAACAAGTCTTTCTTCATCCAGCTCAATGCCAGATTCTTTGAGGGCATCTTTATAACCACGGTAACGGTCAGCTGCAGAAGTGTGGCTTTCTGGACCACGGATAAATGCGATTTTTTTAGCTGAATGACAATTTATGAAATGCTTAACCAGTTCCTTCATTCCAGCATAAGCGTCAAATTCAACACACGGACGGCCATTGATTTTCTGACCGATTGTAACATAAGGAATTTTATCGAATCTATTATGGAAGATTTCAAGTTCAGATGAAGAAACAGCACCAGTAATACTAGACGCCCAGCTGATAAGGCCGTCAACATTGTGAGAATTTACAAGTGAATAAATTTTGTTTCTGAGTCTTCCGTCTTCATTCTGATTGTCCAGCTTGCCACCTGGAAATACAAAAAATGCACCTTCCTGTTTTTGTGCCTTAATTGCCAGCTTATGCCAAAGCTTTAACGCAGTACCAGAATGAATCGTACCAAGAATAAAACCAACTCTTCTTCCGTTATGAATTTTTTTCATCATTGTTATTCTATAATGATGACGGTTTTTTTACAAGTTTTTTCTGTTTTTTACAAAAAATAACCAGATTTCTTCATCTTTAAGGTCAATTAAATTCAATTGAAATAAGAAAGTTTTAGTAGTAAAATTGTACAAATTATTTTTTGAACTCTATGGAGGTTCTAAATTATGGCTTTGAAGTCAATTAAAGACGCTGTAAAAACAGTTCAGCGCCCAGAAAAAGTTCTCCAGTTTGGTGAAGGTGGATTCCTTCGCGCATTCGTTGACTGGCAGATTGATATCGTAAACGAAAAGACAGATTTCAACGGTAACATCGTAATCGTTCAGCCACTTGAAAAAGGTATGATCGATGCAATGAACGCTCAGAACAACCTTTACAACACTGTTCTCCGCGGTATGAAAGACGGAAAACCAACAGTTGAAACACGCTGCATCAACTCTATCAGCCGCTCAATCAACCCATATACAAACTATGATGATTACATCGCTTTGGCTTCAAGCCCAGATTTGAGATTCATCGTTTCTAACACAACAGAAGCTGGTATTCGTTTTGATGAAGAAATTGACGGCGTTCCAGTAACTTTAGATCAGAAACCACAGAAAAACTTCCCTGCAAAAGTAACTGCTTTCTTGTACAAAAGATTCCAGGCTTTCAAAGGCGATGTTTCAAAAGGTATGATTCTTATTCCTTGTGAACTTTCAGATCAGGCTGGATTGAATCTCCGCATCAACATCCTCCGTTATGCTGAAAAATGGCAGCTTGGACCAGACTTCATCAACTGGTTCGACGAAGCTTGTGACGTTTGTTCATGTCTCGTTGACCGCATCGTTCCAGGATACTTCCCACTTCTTACAAAGAACGAAGCTACTGGCAAAACACAGGCTGAAGAAATCTGTGAACAGCTCGGATACGAAGACAAGCTCCTTGACTCAGCTGAACTCTTCCACTTCTGGGTTATCGAATCTAAAAAATCACACGAAGACGAACTTCCACTCCAGAAGGCTGGCCTTTCAGTTATCTGGACTCAGAACATGGACTACTACCACACAAGAAAAGTTCGCATCTTGAACGGTGCTCACACTTCTTCTGTATTGGCAGCTTTCCTCGCTGGATGCAACTATGTTCAGGATATCGTTTGTTCAGAAAAGGTTGGAACAGGCTTCAACACACCAAACGCTGATGCACAGAAATTCATGCACGACGTTATCTTCAATGAAATCGTTCCATCAATTTCTGGTGACCAGGAAGACCTCAAGAAATACGCTAATGACGTATGGACTCGCTTCCAGAACCCATTCAACCCACACCGCTTGATTGAAATTTCTTTGAACTCAGTTGCTAAATACTGGACACGCTGTTTGCCATCTGTAACACAGTCTGTTGCAAAGAACGGTTCAGTTCCAAAGCTCCTCGGTTTCTCTATCGCAGCTCTCATCGCATTCTACAACGGTACAGAAATCAAAACTGACGAAAAGGGCAAGAAATACCTCGAATCTAAGAGAGAAGAAGGTACTTACGCTAACCTTGATACAATGCCAGTTCTTGAATTCTTTGCTGCACTCAACAAAGAAATAAAAGATGCTAAGGTTATCGCTAACAAAGTTCTTTCAAATGTTGACTTCTGGAAAGAAGACCTCACAAAAGTTGCAGGTCTCGAAGCTGCTGTTGCAGGCCACTTGGCTGACATCCAGTCTAAGGGCATGAAAAAGGCTTTGGCTGACATTGTAAAATAAGTTAAGTCCATGGCTTAAATGAAAAACCCCAGCTGCGATTCAACTTGAACCACAGCTGGGGTTTTTTCGTTTTTGGATATATTTTAGATTAATCTAAGCCGTCGGAAAGTTCTTCATTTCCCCAGAGACGTTTTCTTACTTCAACTCCGGATTCTGTTGGAATGAAGATGATTTTATCTTCAGGAAGATTCAATCTGGACTTAAGATGCTCCATCATCGAAATCATATTTCCATTCCATAAAATTGGACGGAAAAGCCACTGTCCACAAACATATATTTTATTGTCTGGACCTGTTGTAAGAAAACATTCGTCTTCCAGAACTTCAAAATTCTTTTCCAGAACCTTTTTTAATATCATTGCTTTTGGTGGAACCGGCTCATTTGGATTTTTTGGCTTTGACTGCATTTCCTTATCTATGGCATCTGAAATTGTATTTTCCAATGCCTCATAAATCGCAGAACGAATGTTAAAAGTATAGTCTATCTCCGGATCTTCAGGATAAAAATCTTCATGTTCTGATTCAAATGTTCTTTCCATACTTTAATCAACTTCCTGCGTAATTTTAGGTCAGTTCTAAATGACCGAAGCTTCAAGCAACTAATGGCATATCTGAAAATTGAAATTTCTAGAGACTCCATTAAAGAAAAATAACTTCCGGCTCCAGCATGAAACCTGTTTTTTCCTTTACTATGCTTTGAATTTTTTCCACCAATTCTTTTATATCATCGGCTGTTGCAGCACCATTGTTTATAATAAAATTTCCATGCCACGGTGCAACCTGTGCACCACCAACTGAAAGTCCCTTTAATCCAGCCTCATCCACCAGAACTCCACTAGGCTTACCAAAGGAACGGTTGTTCTTAAAAACACTTCCAGAACTTGGATATTTGAAGTGTCCTTTTTCTTCGCGGTTTGAATAGCATCTTTGGGCAACTGCTTTTGCTGAAAGCATTTCTGAACTATCATTAGTTAGTTGTTTTAATCCATGCAATACAACTTTTAGAATCACATTGTTTCCTTTTTGGAAAGGTGAAATTTTGTATGCCCAATCAGATTTGTCAAATTCATATTCTTTGATTTTCATTTCATCCAAATCAAGATATGTGACTGACTTTATGTGATTTGAAAGTTCATCATCATAACAGCGGGCATTCATAAAGCAGGCACCACCAACTGTTCCTGGCAGGCCTGAAAAACATTCAAAGCCCTGTATATTGTTCTGGAGACAATAATCTGTGATTTCTGAAGTAGGTTTTCCAGCCTGGCAGATTAAATTAACTATCGGTAGTTTGTTTTCATCTATTGCTTCGATTTTTTCTATTTTATTAAGATTTTCTGTGCAGATTATGAGTCCGTCAAAACCGGTGTCTTTAAAAACAATATTGCTTCCGCCACCCAAAATATAAAATTTTTTCTGATTCTTTCTGGCACATTCCACAGCAAGCAAAAGGGATTCTTCATTTTCCGGCAGAACAAATAATTCTGCATTTCCGCCAACCTTCATTGTGGTATGATTTTTCAGCGGTTCATTCTGCAATATCCGGCCTGCAAAGCCTGAAGATTTTAATTCGTTCAACATATTTCTTTCCATTATATATCCAGCTTGAAAGACAATCCGTTTCCGTAGAGAGCCAGTTTTAAATCGTGGTTTTCATTGAATGTGTGCAGCCATGGAACCAAAAATCCGATTGCACTTCCTGTAACAGCACCAAACAGAACATCTGTCATAAAATGATTTCCGCTGGAAACTCTGAGTGCCGCTGTTCCTGCCGCAAGACCATAGCTTGCAGCAATTACAGGTATCTTCCATTTTGAATCAGGATAATATTTTGAAAAAACATAGCTGGTATAGGTTGCGCAGGCAAATGCCATTGTTGAATGACCTGATGGAAATGAATTCACAAAATCGCCGTCTTCCAAATCTTCTTCTGGAAATGTTTCTGAATCGTAGTACATATATGGACGAGCACGATTTACACAAAGCTTCAGCGTTTCCTTGAATCCGTTGGCAATAAGAAGAGTTTCCGCATACATTGAAAAAGCCGTGAGCCATTCTTCATCTTTTTCAAAAACCAGTGACACAAATGGAAAACCAAAACCTGTTGCCATGGAAGCCGCCATTGTTAAATCTGCAATTTTGTCACGGGATTCAGAATAGCTGTGCATGAAAAATCTGTCGAAGGCATTTGTATTATCCTTGTTGTAGATTTCGCCATTGTATTCACAGCGGTTAACTTTAAGAACATTGTCCAAAATAAGGTCGCCGCCGGAAAGCAGAACACCTGTTCCAATCAGAACCCCATCCTTAACTGGTTCCAGAGTGAACGGCTTTTCTTTTGAAAAAGCAGGAAATACAAAGGCAAGGGCAATAATCAACAACAAAAATCTTTTTAATCGAAGTTCAGTTGATTTCAGCAAAGACAATTGGTGCTGCCATATTTTTAAATTATTTTTCATCTGTATGTTCTCCCAGAAATTTTTCCATCCAGACCATATTGTACCAGCGGCCAAATTTTTTTCCACATTTGTGAAATTCTCCCACAAGGCTGTAGCCCATTTTTTCATGAAAGAAAATGCTGTCATTTGTAAGATATTCATCCTCAACTTCAGCTTTGGCGATGCAGGCATTTGAATTCAGAATTCCCTGATTTTTTAAACGAAGTTCCAGTTCTTCCAGCAATGCTCGACCAATTCCGCTTCGTTTTAAATCCTTGTGAACATAGATTGAAGTTTCTATGCACCAGTCGTAAGCTTCACGATCCTTGAATGTGCTGGCATAAGCATAACCAACAGGTTTTCCTTCAATTTCTGCCACCAGATATGGATATTTTTTCAGCGTTTTTTCGATTCTGTCAGCAAATTCTTCTGAAGTTGGCACAGTCCATTCAAAAGTTATGGAAGTGCACTCAACATAATATCTGTAGATTTCCAGAAGAGCAGCGGCATCCTGTACTGTTGCAGGACGAATCTTGATTTCTGAATTTTTTACATCGGTTGTCTGCATTTTTTCATTATATCACAAAACATATTTATTTATAATTTCAAAAGTTCTAAAATCAAGTTATGAATTCTTCTAAAACTCTGGACATGACAACCGGCTCACTTTTTAAAGGCATTTTTATTTTCAGCGTGCCACTGGTGTTCACCAATTTGCTGCAGAACCTTTTTCAGATTACGGACATGGCAATTGTCGGAAGATTTGCCGGTTCTTCTGCTTTGGGAGCGGTTGGTTCAAATACTCAGCTGCTGTTCTTTTTTACCGGATTCTTGCTGGGAATCGGAGGCGGAATAAATGTTCTGGTGGCCTTTTACATTGGCAAGAAAAGTCAAAAGGACATAAATGAAACTGTTTCTACGGCCGGGGCAATCTGTCTTGGATTTGGAATTGTGCTGGCTTTGCTTGGTCTTGTATTTTCTGAACAGGTTCTGGTGGCCATGAAGACCAGACCTGAATTTCTGGATGAAGCGATTCTTTATTTTAGAATATACATGATTTCGATTCCTGCAGTGGCTCTTTATAATTTCGGCAATCCGATTTTGAATGCTTATGGAAACACCAAACTACCGTTAGTTTTCCTGGCTGCTGCTGGCGTCGTAAATGTAATTCTGGATTTGATTCTTGTGGCCTGGTTCAAAATGGGTGTTATGGGTGTTGCTATTGCCACAGTTGCGGCACAATATGTTTCCTGCTTTTTGACATTGAGGGCGATTTGTAAAGGAATCGGTGACTACAGATTTTCTTTCAGAAATATTCAGTTGAGCAGACAAAAGGCCGCAAGACTTATAAAAGTTGGTGTTCCTTCCGGAATGCAGAACTGTATATTCGCCTTTGCAAATGTTTTTGTTCAGTCCGGTGTGAATTCATTTTCACCTGCAATTGTAGCTGGATTCTCTGCTTCTTCAAACGGCGACAACCTGATTTATGTTGTTCTGAATTCTATTTATACAGCCTGTGCAAGTTTTATTGGCCAGAACTATGGTGCCTCAAACAAAAAACGTATTCTGAACAGCTATTTCATCTGTCTTTTTTATTCTGTTGTGACCGCTACAGTTCTTGGAACCTTATTTCTGGTGTTTGGAAGACCATTTATGGGACTTTTTACAAACGAACGTTCGGTAGTTGATGCAGGAATTGAAATTATCAAGATTCGTTTTTATGCCTTTGGTGTGGCTTCTTTAATGGACTGTACCATTGCTTCAAACCGTGGTCTTGGAAAAACCTTTGTGCCTTCGATTATGGTAATCATTGGTTCCTGTGTGTTCAGGCTTGTGTGGATTTTTACGATTTTTGCTCATTACAGAACCTTGGAATCGCTGTTCCTTCTGTATGTGTTCAGCTGGGGAATTACGGCTGCAATGCTGATGGTGTATTTCTATTTTGTGTACAAAAATGCAACCAGAAATTTATAGAATATTTCTTTTCTATACTTTTCCTTTAATTCGTGATAAAATTCTAGGCAAACCAAATAAAAACAGAGGGTAGTTTCGACTGAATCAACCACCCCCTTGTTTAACAAGGAAATACAAATGAAAAAATTCATGGACGAAAACTTCTTGCTGGAAACAGAAACAGCTCAGAAGCTTTTTGCGGCTTGTAAAGATGAGCCACTTTGGGACTATCACTGTCACCTCATTCCAGCTCAGATTGCTGAAAACAAAAAATTCAAGAATCTGACTGAAATCTGGCTTGGTGGAGACCACTACAAATGGCGTCAGATGAGAACTTACGGTATCACTGAAGACTACATCACTGGCGACAAACCTGACTATGAAAAATTCCTTAAGTGGGCAGAAACAATCGAACACCTTATCGGAAACCCACTTTATCACTGGACACACCTTGAACTTCAGCGCTACTTTGGAATTTACGAACCACTTACTGTTGAATCAGCACCACGCATCTGGGAAAAGGCTAATGCTATGCTTCAGAGCGATGAACTTTCAGTAAAGGGTATTTTTGAAAAATTCCATGTTTACGCTGTTGGTACAACTGATGATCCAATCGACTCACTTGAATACCACAAGGCTATTGCTGACGGTACTGCACCAATCGGTAAGATTGCTACAAAGGTTCGCCCTTCATACCGCCCAGACAAAGCAATCAACATCAACCTCCCAACTTACAAGGGATACATTGAACAGCTTGCTAAAGTTGCAGGAATGGAAATCAAAACTTCTGATGACGTAATTGCTGCTCTTATCAAACGTCTCGATTTCTTCATTGAAATGGGTTGTAAGGCTTCTGACCACGCTCTTGAATATCCACCATGCAAGGTTGATACAGATGCTAACATCGATGCAGTTGTAGCTCGTGCATTGAAGGGTGAAGTAATTTCAGAAGCTGAAGCTGAAGCTTACAAGACTAAGGTTCTCGTTGCTTTGGGCCGTGCTTATGAACAGAGAGGAATCGTTCAGCAGTGGCATATGAACGCTATCCGCGACAACAACAAGGCTATGTTTGCTAAACTTGGTCCAGATACAGGTTTCGACGGTTCACACGACAAACCAGTTGCTGAAAACCTCGCAGGTCTTCTTTCTTTGATTGAAGCTGCCGGCGGCACACCAAAAACAATTCTTTACACTCTCAATCCAAAGGATTACTACTCAATCGGTACAATCATGGGTTGTTTCCAGGGTGGCGGAATCAAAGGTAAGATTCAGCTCGGTTCTGGATGGTGGTTCTGTGATCACAAAGACGGTATGGAACAGCAGATTAAGGTTCTCGGAAACCTTGGCATGATTCCAGCATTCGTTGGTATGCTTACTGACTCTCGTTCATTCCTTTCATACTCTCGCCACGAATATTTCCGCCGCATTCTCTGTAACATCATTGGTGGATGGGCAGAAAACGGTGAATATCCTGCAGATATGAAGATGCTTACAAAGATTGTTAAGGACATTTCTTTTGGAAATGCTGAAGCATATTTTGGTAAGTAATAAAATATGACGAAAAAGCCCGCAATTCACGGAATAAGTGAATTGCGGGCTTTTTTTGTTAGAGATTATCGGGTCACGCCCGATAATGACAGCTCACCACAAATTAGTTCTTAGGAAATTTATTTTTAAACTCAACGAGAACTTTTTCTGGGGCTGGTTTTGCGTCTACGTCTACCAGATTTCCCTTTGCCTTGTAGAAGTCAATGAGAGGTGCTGTTGATTCGCGGTAAACTTCAAGTCTGTGCTTGATTGATTCTGGCTTGTCGTCATCGCGTGTGTAGAGTTCGCCACCACATTTGTCGCATTTGCCTTCAACTTTTGGTGGGTTGTTCTTTGCGTGGAACATCTGACCACATTCTTTGCAGCAGATGCGTCCGCCAAGACGGTCAACTACAGCATTGTCTTCAATGTCAAAGTTTACGGCAGCATCGATTGTAGCAAATTCTGCCAAAGCTTCAGCCTGTGGAATTGTGCGTGGGAATCCGTCAAGGATGTAACCAGCTTTTGTATCGTCCTTTGAAAGTCTGTCCTTTACAAGACCGATTGTGATTTCGTCAGAAACAAGTCCGCCGGCATCAATGATTGCCTTTGCTTTTTTTCCGAGTTCTGTTCCGTTCTTGATGTTTTCGCGGAAAATGTCACCTGTAGAAATGTGTGGAATTCCGTAAGCAGCTGCAACTTCCTTTGCAAGTGTTCCTTTACCAGCTCCTGGTGGGCCTAAAAAAATAAAATTCATTTGTAATTGCTCCTAGCGGTGGTTGAGCCTGTCGAAACCACCTTTAATTTGGTCATTTCGACAGGCTCAATGACCGAATTTTCTTTATTTTATCACAGAAACGGTCATAAACTCAATTTCTGTTTTCCATGTGAATAATGTTTTCTGGCTTGCAGTTAAAAGTAAATTCTTGATTTTCTCCAAATCCTCGCCGCCAACAGCATTGTAAAGGGCAGAACCATAACTGGAATTCTTTGAGTCAAACCACTTTGCAATTTCAGCCTCTGAAATTCTGCGCTTTTCTTCAACTACCTTTGTGGCTGACTTTACTTCAAAACCCTTGTCCTTAAAAGTCTGAACCACAGAAGCTGCATTCCATGCAAAAAGCGGATTTTCCTGATCATTGAAGAATTCATTTTCAGCAATTTCCATTTTCTTTAAAATTGCGTCAAAATTCTCAACACCGTATCGGTTCAGCACCTGATTTTCCACCAGCTCACTGATTCTCTGACCATTACACGGAATTCTCTGGGAAATTACAATTTTAGCTTCATCTGACAGCATTTCTTTGGCTTCACCCAGTGCATAGGCAAGCACATCTGCTGAATCCTGTGTGGTAAATGGATCACGGAAGAAAATTCTGTCAAAAATAATTTCTTTTTCTGAAAAATCCCCGAGTATTTGCTTGAACACATCGCCGCTTAAAAAATTTTCTGTTGTTTGTGGACGGGTTACCAACATTGGTCTGTCCAAATCGTCCAATGTGCGGCCATACTGTTCCATAATTTCTTTGCCTTTGCTGGTTCGGCAAATTCCGCAGGTGATTCCTTCTGGTGTCTTTCGACTAATATCCCAGAGCAAAAGTCCGTCATCAGCATTCCAGACAAGACTTCTGGTGTGGCGGGTGAGCTGAGCAAGTTGAACCATTGCTTCTCGAATCGAAAGCAAAACTTCTGCACGGTTTGAATCCAGTCTGCTTCGCCAGGTTTTGTCAGCCCGATCCAAAGCTGATTCTTTTCGTTCATCCTTCGGACTGAATGTGAGATTTTCTTTTTTTACTGTATTGTTCTGCTTAAAATTCTGATTTATCCACCATTCGCCGATTGGATTTGAATAATCATCAGCAAAATGGGGAAGGGGATGCATTCCGCAGCTTGCACCAGTGTCCGGTTTTTCTGGGCCAATATTTTCAAGAATTGAAGAAATCTGCATTTCACGGCGGCTCAGAACTTCATCACGGATTTTGGCTTCATACCCCTGACTTGTTGGAGTATAGAAAACTCTTCCAACCAGTTCTCCCGGCAAATACTGTTGAGCAACCCAATGGTCCCTGTAGGCATGTGGATAAAGATAGCCGTCACCGTGACCAAAGCCTTCAGCATCTCTTGAACTGTCCCTTAAATGATTAGGAACTTCTGTATCTTCCTTTTCAACTGAAGCAAGTGCATCAAAAAAAGCCATGCTGGAATTTGATTTAGGCGCAGTTGCCAGATAAAGTGCTGCGTGTGCAAGATGATATCGGCCTTCTGGTAAACCAACTCTGTCAAAAGCGTCCGCACAGCTTGTTACAACGCCCAAAGCATAGGGATCAGCTAAACCAGTGTCCTCGCAAGCAGAAATCAACATTCGTCTGAAAATGAAATGAGGATCTTCACCAGCCCGAACCATTCTTGCAAGCCAATACATAGCCGCATCAGGATCCCGTCCTCGCAAAGATTTTATAAATGCTGAAATAATGTCGTAGTGATAGTCACCGTCGCGGTCATAAAGAACAACTTTTTTCTGAATGGACTCTTCCGAAGTTTCCTTGGAAATATAAATTGTGCTTCCGTAGGCTGGAGTCGGAATTCTTGCTGTTGGATCCCATTTTTCTGGAGTAGTCTCAACTGCAAGTTCCAGGGCATTCAAAAGAGATCTGGCATCACCATTGGCTGTGTCCACCAGATGTTCCAATGCACCTTTTTCAAATTCAACTTTCCAGTGACCATAACCCCGTTCCACATCAGACAATGCCATCAGGGCCGCTTTCATCAAATCTTCTTTTGTAAGGGGCTTAAGCTGAAAAACTCTGGAACGGCTTACAAGGGCCTTGTTAACTTCAAAAAACGGATTTTCTGTTGTAGCACCAATCAGAATTATTGTACCATTTTCAACCCATGGCAAAAGTGCATCCTGCTGAGCTTTGTTCCAGCGGTGAACCTCATCAACAAACAGAATTGTACGACGGTTATAGAGCTTAAAGAAATCATCAGCATTTTTAATAGCGGCACGAATATCCGCAACACCAGTAAGAACCGCATTCAGCGTGATGAAATTTGATTTTGTATGATTTGCGATTACCCGGGCAAGAGTTGTCTTTCCAGTTCCCGGAGGCCCATAGAAAATTACTGAAGTAAGCTGATCAGCGGCAATAGCACGTCGCAGCAAACGCCCCTTGCCAACAATGTGATCCTGCCCGATATATTCATCCAAATTACGGGGACGCATTCGGGCTGCAAGAGGCTGTTTTTTTTCCTGTGGATTGTCAAACAAATCAGACATAATTTATTATAGCACAAAAAATGCCCGCAAGTGATGCGGGACAAGCATAAAGAAAGTATTTTTAGTTCGATTTATTCTCGGTTCCACTGATTCTTTACAAGCGGATAGCAAGACCAAAGTCCTACGTTTTCTGGAGTTACTGAACCTGTTCTTCCTGAAAAATCAATTGAAGCATAGATATTTGTTTGAGATTCAGCTTTCGAAGGATCAACAACGAGCACACACTGAATCAGATAATATGAACTCAAAGCAGACTGAGCATTGTTGCTCCAACTTGACAAAGCATCTGGAACATTATTATCAAGTGAAACATGCTCAATTCCATCAGAAGTACCCAAAATCAGATAATCCGTGGTATATGCAATTGTTTTGATTGAAGAACAATCAAATTTCTTAGAAGTCCAGGTTGCAGCATCAGTTGAATAATAAACTGAATTCTGGCTTCCGTAATAAATATATTCAGATTCGGTTGCATCTGTAGCAATTGCATCAGCCGAAGTAAGATAAACACTTCCATTGAACCAGACAGCATTTCTTGCATCTGTCAGTTTCTGATCATTAAGAACATTTACACTGCCTTCAGAAACAGTCTGAGGCTCTTCTGTTCCTTTCAATTCAAAAACCTCTGTGCCAAATCTGAAGTAAGCCTTTCTGTTGGCCTTATTAACACTATTGGTACAGAAAAGAACTGATTTTGTTGAAGTATTTTCAAATTCCTTTATTTTTTTCCACTCATTGTCGCTATAACAATACAGATACCGTCCAACAGGAACATTGTATCCGTCACCGTCTTTAGCAAAAGGAAGTGCTACAGCATAAAGATATTCACTATCCGCAGCAATGGCATAGGCATTTGAAGGAGCATTTTCAACGCGGGTCCAGTCACATTTATCCGCATCAGCAGTTTTGTAGTAAATTTTACCGTTGCAGACAAAAAGTTTTTCTGGTGATGCTTCAGTTCCGTCTTCATTCAATTTTCCGTCATTATATGTAAAGCGAACAATTGATTTTATATCACCGGAAATTTGTGGATCATCAAGCTTAACTTCTTTTCGGATTTCATCAAAAATAACGTCACTGCATGAAGATAAAGCAAAAGCAGCAATCAGGGAGAATGCTGTAAAAATTGTTGTAAATGTCTTTTTCATTCTATTTTCCTGCCTTGCCTAGAAGTGGTATCTTGCTGAAAGCACAAAGGAACCAAATAATCCGTAGTCATTTTTTTCTGAATCTGAATACCACTGAGGCATATAGGTAAAGTCTCCTTCAAGACCAAATGACCAGCTTGGAGTTGCTCTAAAGAAAACACCAGCCTGTGGTTTTATGATCAGACCTGGAAAATATGTTCTGTTCAGGTAGTTTTCCATTGCCGCACCAACACCCAATGTAATTGGGAATTCAAAACGGTTGTAGGTTGGCTGAACTGTTGCGGTCAAAACCAATGGAATATAAGTGAAGATATTTTCACCGATTGTTGGATGATAGCCAAAATGAACATCAAATCCCCATGACACCCAGTTTGAAACAAATCTGTGGTATCCCAAAGTTCCTGCACCACCTGTGGAAAGATTTCCATCTCTGAACAAAGGAAAGGATCCACCGAAATTCAACGGCATTGAAACCATAAGTCCAATCTTTATGTACTGGTCGCCTGGTTCATTGTATTGGATTGTTGTAGTTACATTTTTTGATGATTCTGACTCATCTTTATCCATGTCATCATCAGCAAATGCAAATGAAGAAATCATAAAAAGCGCACAGAAAAGTGCAAGAAAGCGTTTCATAGGTCCTCAAAACTAATATTATTCTAATATTTTATAGATAGTAATTTTACGGAAAATAGGGTATATTTTCAACATTATCTAAAAAGATAAAAACCAAAGCTTTATAGAGGTTACAATTAATTGTCATTTCGAACGTAGTTGAGAAATCCTTTTACAGATCTCTCCATTACGCTTCGCTTCAGTCGAGATGACAAAAATATAAGAGGTTACAAAATGAGCGCTACAATTATCGATGGAAAGCAGATTGCACTGGATGTTCGTGCCGGAGTTGCAGAAAAAGTTGCAGCATTAAAGGAAAAGGGAATCAATCCTTGTCTGGCAGTTATTCTTGTTGGCGAAAATCCAGCATCAGTTTCTTACGTTACAGGAAAAAGAAAAGCTCTTGCAGAAGCTGGCATGGTAGACAAGTCAGTTGACCTTCCTGCAGAAACAACAGAAGAAGAACTTCTCAAAATAATCGACGACCTCAACAAAGATGATTCAGTTCACGGAATTCTGGTTCAGCTTCCTCTTCCAAAGCATATCAACGAAGACAAAGTTATCATGGCAATTTCACCAGAAAAGGATGTTGACGGCTTCCACCCTGTAAATGTTGGAAACCTTGTAATCGGTAAAAAAGCATTCCTGCCATGTACACCACACGGAATCATCGTTCTTCTTGAAAGAATGGGAATTGAAACTTCCGGAAAACATGCAGTTGTAATCGGCCGTTCAAACATTGTTGGCAAACCAGTTACAATTCTTCTTGCCCGCCGTGAAACAAACTGTACAGTTACAATGTGCCACACAGGTACAAAAAACATGGCAGAAATCGTAAAACAGGCAGACATCATCGTAGCAGCTTCTGGTCACCCACACACAGTTACAGCTGACATGGTAAAAGAAGGGGCCGTTGTAATTGATGTTGGCGTAAACAGAATTCCAGATGCAACAAAAAAATCAGGATTCCGTCTCATCGGTGACACTGATTTTGAAGAAATCAAGGAAAAAGCAAGCTTCATCACACCAGTTCCAGGCGGAGTAGGACCAATGACAATCGCCATGCTGATGTACAATACATTGGAAGCTGCAGAAAATACTGTAAAATAACTTCGGCACTGTCACCTCGACCATCGTGGAGGTCACATTTTGTCACCTCGACCGTAGTGGAGAGGTCTGCCGCATAATTACTGTTAATAGGCTTATGATCGACATTCAGAATGAACAGGATACCCGCGAAGTACCGCTCCAGAAAGTTGGAGTAAAAAACGTCAGGTATCCTGTGCAGGTTTTAGATAAAGAAAAAAAGACTCAGACCACATCGGCAACAGTGAACCTTTTTGTGAATCTTCCTCACAATTACAAGGGAACTCACATGAGCCGGTTCATTCAGATTTTCCACAATTACCACAAGGACATTTCCATGCAGAACTTCCTTGAAATGCTTGAAGAAATCCGAACAAAACTGGATGCACAGCGGGCATTTGGCCGAATAACTTTTCCATATTTTATAGAAAAAAAAGCACCAGTTACTGGCAGTGAAGGTATGATGGAATATATCTGTACCTATGAGGGAGAAGTCTCTCCCTGCGCTCCAGCAACTGCTTCCGCTACCCACTCCAGCGGGGACACCCCGCAACGCCCCGATCACAAATTCTTCATTTCAATCAAGGTACCTCTGGCAACCCTTTGTCCTTGTTCCAAGGCAATTTCTGAATACGGAGCACACAACCAGCGGGGCTTTGTAAAGGTTAAAATTTTATACACAAACTTTTTCTGGATTGAAGACGTAATTTCAATGATTGAAAGCTGTGCTTCCACACCGCTTTACTCAGTTTTAAAAAGACAGGACGAAAAATTCGTAACCGAACACGCCTACGACAACCCAAGATTCGTAGAAGACGTAGTAAGGGAAGTCTATCTGGGCCTAAAGAAAATGAATTTCCAATGGTTCACCGTAGAAGCCGAAACAGAAGAAAGTATCCACGCCCACAACGCATATGCCTTTGCAGAATTTAGCGCCACGGATATATAATAATGTCATTTCGACTGAAGCGAAGCGAAATGGAGAAATCTACTGAGTATTTTTTTATTAAATATAGATTTCTCGACTTCGCTCGAAATGACTTTAGCCTTTAGAATTTGTTTACCAATTCTGGATGGTACTCAAAGTGCATACAATCAAAGATTATCCAGTTGCCGCCCCAGATAAAGCCGTTGTTTTCGAAAATTTTTATTATTTTTTTGCCGGGAGTCCACCTTTCTTCCAGCGGAGTCAGCATCCATTTTTCACCGCGGCGGTCTTTTTCCCAGCTCCAGTAAATTGCCTTGCCCTTCAGTTTTTTTGGTAAAATGTCCAGGGCAATTCCGTATGAGTGAAAGGATTTTCTGCTGGTGTCACGGATTTCCCGCCAGTGATAGGCATCTGCAGAACCAAAGCTTTCCACAATGGCCTTTAGTTCTGAATCAGTTGCCGCAGCTTTTAGAATAGTTTTTTCCACATTTTTCAGAGCCGGCACAATTCTTTCGTGAACCTTTGTCTTTTTTCCCAAAAAGCTCGTCTTTACCACATGGTCTTCGATTATGATTCTTGAACGGGCCGAATACAAAAAATCAAAGAAAAACATTGGTGATCCGGCCTGATTTTTTCTGTTTTCAGAGGAGCCAAACTCCTTGATTCGTTCAATGTCTTCCCTTGTGAAATTTTTTGGATCAGGTGTACTATCGTTATACTTGTACTGAAGCGACCAATACTTTGATTTATTGGAAAGTTCGCTTCTTGGAAGCATTCTTCCATCAGCCCAATACAAAGTTGCGTGCTTTTTTGCATTGTATTTCTGGTCCGGTCGGTTCTCAAAGATATTTGCAGTCAAATAAATTTCCCAGTCCCAGACGCTTAAATCAAAATGAGCCTTGTATTCCACATCTGGATAGCAGCGCATGAGCGAGATCAGCTTCTTTGGATAAAAACCAAATTTGCTGAACCTCATCTCATGGTCATAAAGCATCATTGAATGTGAAAAAATTGAAAATAGTGAGAAAAATAGAAAAAATATTGAAAGAAATATTCTTTTCATTGAATCACGCGCAAGGGCATGGAGTGGTGGCGAAGCCAGTGCCAAAGGCACCGCGCGTTAGCAAGCCACGGAACGCCCGACCGCCTTTTAAGGCGGTTGCGCCCTAGTTAAAAATCTTCTTTACCTTGTCTTTGAACTGATTTCCACGGTCAAATTCATTCTTGAACATTCCAAAACTTGTGGCACCCGGTGAAAATACAACAATCTGAGGTTCCTTGTCATCAGTTTTAGAAGCAGTTTCCAGATCTTCCTTAAGCTTGGTCAGCATTTCATCCACGCTGTTGAAAGGTCCATTGTAGGCAATTTTGTTTGAGTCAAAATCCGGAATAAGTTTGTCTGTGGCTGTTCCTGCAAGAAGATAAACCGATTTTGGAACAATGTTCTTGCCATTTTCGCAGATTCCTTTTGCAACCGGTGAAAGATCCAGACCTTTGTCCGTACCTCCAGAAAGAAATACAACCGGTTTTCCAAAGGCCTGGGTTGCTTCTGCTGCCGCCTCTGGAACTGTAGCTGCCGAATCATTGTAGAAACGGTAAGTGGTTCCAGAAACCTTTGCCTCGTGGAAAAATTCCAGACGATGCTCGATTCCGCTCCATTTTCCCAGAACTTCAACAATTCGCTCAGGTGAAACACCCATAATTCTAAGAACCAGTGCCGCGTTAAGACAGTTCAGGCGCATGTGCTTTCCTGGAACAATCAGATCCTTAAGCACTGTTTCCGTATTTTTTTCGTAGTCCTGTGGAAGTGTGTCCAAAATTGCTGTGCTTAGGCGGGCGATTCCGTTACCTTTTTTATCCTGCCATACTCCCAGAACTCCTTCTGGAAGCGGCTTTTTTGAATATCGCAGCACTGTTGGCCCGCCGGAATGACTGCATTCCTTGGCAAAAAGTTCGCCCCAGTTCTCAATCAAAGTGCCGCCGTCTGCAGCCGGATCCGGGTCAAAGTCAAAGATTGCATAGTCTTTTTTTGTCTGGTCTGCATAAATAAGCTTTTTGTCGTTAACATAGGCCAGCATTGAATGATAGAAATTCTGATGATCAGGAATTATCTTTGTGATGATGCTGATATGAGGTTTAAGGGCCTTTCTTCCGTGAAGGTCTGCCAGCTGCCAGCTGCTGAGTTCCAGTACAACCGGTGTGGTTTCATCTGTGTTTTCCAGGAATGTAAGCGGTGAAACTGTGATGTTTCCGCCAAGATATGCGTTAAATCCAGAAGCTTTGAGCCCGTAGTAAATTGCAGAAACAGTGCTGGATTTTCCTTTTGAACCAGTCACAGCGATTATTGGTGCTTTTGAAAAATGCAGGAACAGTGAAATGTCGGTTTCTATTGCCTTTGCCGCCGCAAGATATTTATTTCCGTCGTATTTAACGCCTGGATTTTTGATTACACAGTCAGCATTTTCAAAGTCTTCGATTTTATGCTCGCCAAGCCTGTAGGTAAGGCGGGTAGTGTCCAGTTCAGGATCATTGTTCAAAGAATTTACAGTCGGTGCCAAATCTTCAGCAGACTTCATATCTGTAGCAATAACATTTGCACCGTGCTTAAGCAAAAAACGAACAGAAGCCTCGCCGCCGCCGTTCAATCCCAGCCCCATTACAACAACAATCTTGCCGGCAATGTCTTCAATTTTGTTAAAATAGCAGCCCTGTGGATAAACGTGTGGTACTGGTGGTTTTGGTTCAATTTCTGCCATAATATTTTCCTTTATTCGGGTATTTTTTAAATTTTCAGATTTTTAGTTAGTCCCATTTGAGTTTGTCTTTGCATTCTGTTCAAGAAATCGCACAAAGTCATTTTCAGAGAGCGGTTTTGAGAAGAAGAATCCCTGAATGTAACCTGCGCCTGTATTCTTGATGAAATCATACTGTTCCTGAGTTTCTACACCTTCTGTTACAATAGAAGAACCCATTGAAGTAATCATTTTCTGCAAGGTCTGGTAAACCTTCTGCAACTGACCTTCCTGAGAAAGCTTCTGTGTCATGTTTTTGTCGAATTTGATGATCTTAAAGTTGTGGGTAACCATTCGCTGAAGGTTTCCGTAGCCTGTACCAAAATCGTCCAAAGCAAGAATATAGTTTCTCTGATTCAAAAGATCCAGATTTTCAGCAAAAATAGCAGGCGCAGCATTTGAAGCAGTTTCTGTAATTTCAAAACAAAGATATCTGCTTTCAACACCATATTTTGCCGTAATTGCATCGATAGTTTCTATAAAATTTCTCTGCAAAACCTGAACTGTGGAAAGGTTCACTTCAATATATTCAAGTCCAAGCTTTTCCATGTCATGGTCGTGGATGAATTTACACACAGTTTCCAGAACCCAGTTACCAATCTGGATGATGAGACCGCTTTTTTCTGCAATCGGAATAAATTCATCCGGCGGAATTCGTCCAAGCTCCATGTCATTCAGTCGAATCAAAGCTTCTGCCGTAACAAATTTTTTCTCATCCGATGTACATATAGGCTGGTAGAAAAGCTGGAACTTATCATTCTGCAAAGCATATTCAATGGCACGCTTAACCTTCTGCTCACGAATGCTGTCATTTATCTTAAGTTCCTTTGCAGGAATTACGCCGTAATTTGTTCCTTCATGCTTTTCAAATCCCTGAATTGAAGCCAGATAACTTTCCATATTTCGAACATGGTCAGGATAGCAAATACAGGTGATGAAAAATTCGCAGCTAAGCTCCACATTGTTTATGGTTCTCGGTTTTTTGAGATTTTCGTAAAGCTGTTCCTGGATTCGGAATATGTTGCTCTTGTAATCAAAAAGAAGAACGAAGAAATTTGTGTTGATTAAGAAGCCTTTTCCCTGTCCCGAGAATGAAACCATAGTTTTTTCCAGTTCCCGGATAAAAGCTTCTGTTGTTTCAAGGCCGTAGCTTGCTGTAAGAGCATCGTAACCGGCAATTTTAATCATAACTGAATAGAACGGAATTCTGCTGTAGCTGTTTCTTCTGGCCAGAAGTTCCAGGTGTTCTTTTTTTGCCATTCCGGAAACAGGATCAACAACCATTCCATAGCGTTCAAGATTCAGAATCATCAGCAGCATACTGATTGCAAAGGCAATGCTGTGAAGAAGAATTGAAGAATTAAAATACTGAATGAGCTGAGCTAAGATGTTTATTGTGCTGATTGCGTAAACCAGTTTTCTGATGCTTTTGTTGTACAGATGCTTTCTGTCGTGAACAAATTTGCAAGTCCAGATAAAGTACAGAATACAGGCAATAAATGTTATGACCCGTAAAGGTCCGCGGATATATGTGAAGCCCTGGTCTTCCACAAATTTGTAGTCAAAAATCCAGCCGGTCAAAGGATTTATCAGAATCAGAATAACAATGATTACAAGCGGTGCCAAAGTTATGGCTCTCTGCTTTCTAGGCAGAATTCTCTGGGACTGAAACTGCGAGAAAATATACATAAGAAAACAGAAGGTTGTGCCCTGCTTGCTGATATAATAAATGGTATTTGTCAGCATAACCCAGAAAGGGTGAGCCTGCGATTCAATCAGAAGTGAAGCTGGAATATCAAAAATCGGTGTAAGAACAGCACATACAAACAATGCCACAAAAATTTTATGCTGTGAATTTGTTACATGCTGCTTTTGAAGATATGAATATATTACAATTAAATAAAGAAGTATTGCTGCAATATCAAAGTCGAAATTAAGAATTGACAAAAGGTGACCCCAAACTTTTAAGGTAGTTTTAAAATTATAGCTGATAAACCATTATAATTTTAATGCACTTTAGTCAAAAAACAAGTACTTTAAATATGAAAAAAAATTTTTATTTTTGAAAAAAGTTTTCCACAATTTTTAAACAAACTGTGGAAAATTCTAACTAACGGACATTAGTTTAAATTTCAATTTCTTAAAGTTTTCATGTATCTACCAATAGGTTCACAAATCGATTATACTTGTATTCATGAACTTCAGGGCTATATTTTCAGTTTTATTGGTTTCGTTTTTTTCATCGCAGGGCTTTTCCTTTGAACTGCCTGAGCAGCTTTCTGAAGATTCAAAAATTTCACTTGTCAACATTGAATACAACAGCACTTTCAAATCACCATTTTCAAAATCATGTCTTAGAATTTATGACAAAAATCTTGGTCTGGACCAGCTGGTTGATTTTGCACATTTTGAAAACTTTGAGGACAATTTTTTTCTGCTTAAGTTTTATTTTCGAAACAAGCAGGCAAGCATTTGTTCCTATCCGTACACAAAAATCATAACAGGTCAGAATGATGCTTCAATCAGCGACAGTCTTCTGGATTTGACCTATCCAGAAAGAGAATACATTTATGATTTCGTATACAAGCTGCTTACAGCTTTTCCTGAATATAAATACGATTTTGATATTCTTGAAAACAATGCCTACACTCACATTTCTTCAATATTGAATGATTGCAAACGGAAATTTAACACTACCAACCGTTCGTTTGTTTCTGATTCAAGGAATATTACCTCAAAAGCATTAAGCAGTTCTACAGATTCTGTTCCATTGGAATTGTATTCTTCTAAAATAAATGGTTTGGATTTACCTGACTACAAACTATCGTTTATTAGTTATAACAAACTATTGATTGTTAGTTTAATATTTTTGTTAATTTTATACCTGATTGAATCCGTTTACCAATCGTTAGTTATTTTTAAAATTTCCTACTACCGTTCGTCAGTTTACAAGCTGATAAATTCTTTTGATTTTGCGCTTTTCTTTTTGTCTGGAATTTTGGGGAGCATATTTTTTCTTCAGGACATTTTTTCAAATCAATCAATTTTCAGAAACAACTATCAGTTTTTGATTTTTCTTCCAACAAATCTTCTGATGGCTTTTGAAATATTTTTTCCTTCCAAAAAAACAAAATGGAAAAAAGTGTATTGGTTTGCTGCAGGATCTCTTATCTTGGTTTATTTTCCATTCTACATTTTTATTCAAAAGGAAGTTCCGTTTATTCAGATTTTAATGTCTCTTCCAATTCTGTTCAGGGCTGTTTATTTTATCTTGTATGATTCATTCAGAAAAACCATCGTAAAGCAATGGCTAAAGCTTCCGGAGCAAATATAAATAAAAAGGGAAGTGTAAAAAATTTTTGAATTAGTTGGAACATAAAAAAAGGTGGCTAAAAGAAGCACATATCTGAAATGTACCTCCAGCAAGCCACCTTTTATTAAATAAGTTGTAAAACAGAATTAGTTCTTAACCTTTGTAAGCTCTACGTCAAATGCAAGATAAGCACCGCCTGGAATTACACCAGGAATACCGTTCTGACCATAAGCCATATCAGGAGGAAGAACGATTGTTCTCTTTTCTCCAAGCTTCATGTCCTGAACCATGATATCAAATCCAGGAATCATCTGTCCGCCTGCAGTTGTGAATTCAAGTGGTCCACGTCCCTTAGACTGGTCGAATACCTGTCCGCTAACCAGATAGCCTTTGTATTCTACAGCAACAGCGCGTTTTCCACCGATTTTGTTTCCTTTTCCTTCTTTAGTAGTCTTGAAGTAAATTCCGTTTGAATCCTTATCAAAACCAGGGAATTTTTCTTCAACTTCCTTGATTTTCTTTGCAGCTGCAGCTTTCTTTGCTTCTTCAGCTTTTGCTGTAGCTTCCTTAGCATATTTGTCAAAATCAGCCTGAGCAGCTGTAAATTTCTTTGCTGCTTCACCCTGGCGCACGATTGTAAGCTTAACGATTTTATCACCCTGCTGAACAGCATTTACAACATTCTGAGAATCAGCATTTACAACTTGACCAAAGATTGTGTGCTTTCCGTTGAGCCAGTCTGTTGGAACGTGTGTGATGAAGAACTGTGAACCATTTGTTCCTGGACCAGCATTAGCCATAGCAAGATAACCAGGCTTGTCAAAAGTGAGTTCTGGAAGACATTCGTCTGCAAAACGATATCCAGGGCCACCGCGACCAGAACCTTCAGGATCTCCACCCTGAATCATAAAGTCAGCGATTACACGATGGAAAGTAAGGCCGTCATAGAATTTCTTGCCTTTGTGTGCATCAAGTGTACCTTCAGCAAGACCAACAAAGTTAGCTACTGTAAGAGGAGTTTTGTCATAGAAAAGTTCAAGCACGATAGAACCTTTGCTTGTTTCCATGATTGCGAAAACACCTTCTTTACCTTTAATTGCGTTTAATTCTTTATCCATAGAATTACATCCTCCAAAAGAAATTGCCAGACAGCAGAAAATTGCTGCGAAAATATTCTTTTTCATTTATTTTTTTGCCTCCCGAACAAACCATTTATAAATCGAATCCACACGTGCATTGAAAGAATCGATCATCTTTTCTTCTAAGAATGCGATGCGTGGATAATATGCCTGAACAATCAGATAAACAAGATAATGATCTTCCTGATCCACTACAACAAGATTTATCTTAACATTGTCCTTTTTTGCTGCAGTTATTGGACCGAATTTCAAAGGTTCAAAATTGTTGAAGCAAACGCTCACTTCATTTTCAGTCTGACGATAATCCAGCTGGTAATAGCATTTTCCAAAAGAATTGTCGTCCTGCATGCAGTAAAGTGTCTTGCCGTCAGCCGAACCTTCCACATCATCAGGAATCCGAGTTTTATCAGATTTAGATTTTACCAAGTATGCTTCGTGATACAATGTTTCCCATTTCTTGTGACGGTTTGAATAATATTCAGAACCTTTCATTGTGGAAATGGAACGGATTATCCGTGAAACATCTTTAATAGTTACTTCATTTCCCAGGGAGCTTTTTTCAAGATAAAACAACTTTTCAGTAGTCAATCTTGGTTCTTCCTCGTTATTCCAATGATTCAAAGCTGATTTGCTAAGTTCAGTATTAGGAACTAACGTTAGTTTTACTTCCTGATCAGTCAAAAATACATTCTGCAATTCTCCAGAAGCTTTAACATTTTCAAGAAGCTCCGAAGAAATTGCAGATTCGGCAAAAAGAGAAAAACAAGAAACAAAGACTGTAAAAATCAATAATCCTATTTTCTTCATTTTCAAACTTCCTACCGTTAGTTAATTATTAGTAATTTCCCTTGTAAATTACGCGAACCTGTTTGTAAAGTCCTTCACCTTCGCTCTTTGTCTCAATGTCTGAGAACTCGTTGAGTGTTGTGTGAATAAGTCTTCTTTCAAATGGGTTCATTGGTTCAAGCAAGATTGAAGTTCTATTTGTTCTTACTTTGTCTGCTGTGTTGTAAGCAAGGTGAACAAGATTCTCTTCACGGCGAACACGATAGTTCTCTGTATCAAGAATTACACGAACTTCTTCACGGCCCAGGTGACCAGCATAAACATTAGCAAGAAGCTGAAGGGCATCAAGGTTCTTTCCCTTGCGTCCAATCAAAATTGAAGAGCTGTCTGAAGAAAGTTTAAGACCAATCTTTCTGTCTTCACGGAACATTACTTCAACATCTGCTTCGTATCCCATCTTTGAAACAACTTCTTTAACAAAGGTTACAAGTTTCTGCTCAAATTCATCCTGTGGAATTGGATTTCCAACAACTCTCTTTACTGGAGCAGAATCTTCAGCATCATCGTATTTAACGCCTGGTGTAGATTCTTCATCAGTGTGAACACGAATCTTTACATAACCTGTCTTAAAAAGTGTTTTTTTCTGAGTTTCGATGATTTCTACATCAAACTGATCGCTTTCAAGACCAAGTTCTGCAGCAGCCTTTTCAATTGCGTCTTTTTCTGTCTTTCCTTCAAATTCGTAAGTCATTTTATATCTCCTAAAACTAACTATCGTTTGTTTTTATTTGTTTTTACAGGTTTAATTTCTGTATTCTTGTTCTTCATGATTCTGTTGATGAGCAGCTGCTGAATAAGCTGAACAATGTTGCTTACAGTCCAGTAAAGAAGAAGTCCAGATGGAGCATTGTAGAACAGGAAGAAGAAGAGAATTGGCATACCATACATCATCATCTTCATCTGACCTGCGTTCTGACCCATTGAAGCACCGCCATTGTTTGTGATCTTTCCGAACAAAAGCTGTGAAACAACATAGATTACAGGCAAGATACGGATCTGATTCCAGCCCAAAATTGGAAGGGCTGAAGCAAAAGGCTTACCGATATGGTCACCTGCAGAAAGGTCATCAATCCATCCTTCAACGAATGCAGCACCACGGAATTCAAAGTAGTTGTTGAACAGGTTATACATGGCAAAAAGGATAACAAACTGGAACAGCAATGGAAGACATCCGCTCATTGGGTTGTAGCCGATTTCCTTGTACATTTTTGCAGTTTCCATCTGAAGTTTCTGTGGATCACCCTTGTATTTAGCCTGAAGCTCCTGCATCTTTGGCTGATACTTCTGCATCTTCTGAGTGCCTTCCAGACTTTTCTTTGTGATTGGGAAAAGTGCAATCTTAAGAAGAATTGTGAGAACGATGATAGAAACACCCCAGTTGCTTACAAGTTTGTTGATGCTTTCAAGGAAGAATTTGAGGATTACTTCAAGCCAGCTCAGGAAACCTGATGTGTTCAAGCTGTCATCAAAGTGTGCTCCGGAAATTTTCCAGGAGTTGTTGTCAGCAAGATTATATTTTTTAAGTTCCTTTTCGTTGCGAGGACCTGCATAAATATAATAACTATCGTTAGTTTCTTTATTTGTAATTGCCTTTCTTTCAACTTTTACCTGAGCATTGGCATAATCGTTAACTTCAATATTTGAAGAATAGTTCACAGTGCTGTTCATAATAGAAGAATCAACAGGGAAAACGATCATTTCAAAATATTTTCCTGCCAATGCAGCCCAGTTCCATTCCTTTTCATATTCCTTTGACTGCTTTGTACCAAGAATGATTTTCTTAGCCTTGCTTCCATTGTATGAAACAAACTGACGGTTCTCATATCTGTTGTTCTTTGAGTCAAAGTGTGGACCAATCTGAGGAGCTGTGCGCAATGTGTATGCTGCTGTTCCATCAGAAAGCTGTTTAACCGGCTTGTCTGCATCTACAGTAATGTCCAGCTTGAACAGATAGTCATCCTGCTTGAATGAATAAGTCTTTACAAGAGTGAATGAATCTGAAGTTCCGTCCTCATTTTCTGTAACATAAGTCTTGTAGAAACCGATTGTGTAGTCATCAATTCTCTGAACATTGAAAATGTCATTGATGATTCCGTTCTTGTAACCGCCAAAAGAAAGGGCAAATGCTCTGTTCTTTTCGTTTACATTGTCAACCATTTCAATACCCTTGCCAGTATCGCGGTCAAGGTTCTTAAGGTTGCCCTTGCTGTCCTTTTCAATAAGTTCATAGCCGATTACATCACCACCACGGTTTGTGAATGTAACCTTAACTTTGTCAGTTGTAACTGTGAATTCTTCTTCCTTTGCCTCAACAGCTTCCTGTGTCTTGAACACAGTCTTTACTGTTTCTGCTGGAACTGAGCTTTCTGCTACTGACTGAGCTTCTTCAGTCTGATTGTTTTCCTGCACCGGCTGATTTCGTTTCACATTCTGATTTGGAAACAAAATTGTCTGCGCAGCAAAAAATCCTACAAGAACTACTGTTGAAAGGGAAATAGCCCAAATAGTATTCTTTTCCATTTTTTATTTTTCTCCTACATGAGATGTTTTGCTTTTTTAATCAAGGAACGGGATCGTAACCACCTTCAAACAATGGATTGCATTTCATTATTCTCTTTATAGAAAGAAAACTTCCCTTGGCAGCTCCATGCTTTCTTATGGCTTCCAATGAATAAGCCGAACAGCTGGGATAAAATCTGCAGCAGCGTGGCTTAAGAGGAGAAATGAATCTTCTGTAAAACTGAATGAGCAAACACAAAAATCTCGCAATAAAATTTTTCATGCTTTGAACAAACCAGCTTTTCCTAATAATGTTTGTAATTGGTCACACCGCGTGCTGAACGAGTCTTTTTCGGAAGGCGGATAAACTAGGAAAAGAATATCGTATCCGTTGTTCAGGTGTGATTTTAATTTTCGGTAGGTTTCTCTACTAAATCGTTTTGCACGATTTCGTTGAACAGCATTACCATATCCCCTAGGCAATGGAAATCCAATCCTGTTGAATTCCAGATTGTTGGGCAGAAAGTATAACTTTGCCCCGGCAACGCTGACTTTTTTTCCTTCTTTGAACAGTCTTCTAAAATCAACAGGGCGCTTTATATGTTCATCACGTCTAAAGCACCCTGTCTCATCAATGCTAGATTTTTTCAAATCTGCCTTCTTTAGAAATTCAAATTAGTATTTCTTGTGTTCGTCACAAACTGAAAGCTTTTTGCGACCCTTAGCTCTTCTGCGAGCGAGAACCATGCGTCCACCGCGAGTAGCCATGCGAGCACGGAAACCAAATTTTCTATTTCTTTTTACTTTGCTTGGTTGATATGTTCTTAACATAGTGAACATGTCTCCTTATTTAAAGAAATTGTTGAACAATTCCTAAGATATACTATTATTCCGGTAGTCTAAAAATAATAACAAATTTAATTATTTTTGGTCAACATATCATTTTTCAATCTGTCCAAAATTTCCCGTAAATTTGCAGGCATTTCCTTTGGTTTTTCAGATTCAGCATCTTCTGACTGTTGAGCCTTTAAATTCTCGTATATTTGCTGTTCTTCATTTAGTTTTTTCTGGAGATTTTCCTGAAGTTTCTTTGAATTTTCTTCATTTCTTGCAGCCTGAAGCTCAAAATTTGTTCCCCTCAATCTGAAGGCCAATGAAGAAATTTCAATTCCATTCACCTTTCGGCAAAGGCCTGTAATAATATATTTCTGATAAATTTTAAGTGTCTGAATCCAGGCAGGATGATCAGCTTCCACAAGAAGAATTCCGTTTTTTAGATCAATCACTCTGGAATGTGAAGCAAGATTTTTTCCCAAATTCTCACCGTTTCTGGCATTTGATTTAATTGATTCAACAACTTCACGCCAGTATTTTAAAATGCTGTTGCTTTCTTCTGCTTTTCGTCTTTCAATTCCGGCAAAGGCAGCATCTATCATGAATGAGGCTTTTACAACATTATTATCAAACATTTGTCCATACTCCCTTGTCTATATTGTAGATTTTTGTTGTGCTTCTTTGGTAGCGTTCATAAGGTTCTCCCGGCAAGAATGTGCAGAAAAGCTGATCATAAACCGGAAGAAGGGTAGTTACACTTTGGCGCTTATCAGGATCAAGTTCAAGAAGCACATCGTCCATCAAAAGAACAGGTTTTTTTTCAGTAACCTGGGTAAAATAAATTGACTGTGCTATTCTCAGCAAAATGGCAAGAAGTCTTCTCTGACCTGTTGAAGCATTGGGAACAAAATTCTTTCCGTTTCTCACAAATACAATTTTATCCCTGTGTGGACCGCTCATGGTTGTCTGAAGTACCCGGTCCATTTCTCTTTTTTCCTGAAGAATGGAAAGAACGTCATTCATTGAAAGTATCTGGCCTTCATTTTCTTTCCAGCTGGGAACATATTTTATGGAAACTCCGTCTATTCCGGTAATTTCCTCATAAAGCTTTCCAAAAATCTGGTTGAATTTGAATATTGTGGCCTTACGTTTTTTCTGAATTTCAATGCCGTTCTGAGCCAGCTGCATATCGTAGACATCCAGCATCTCATATTTTTTTTCTTTTAAAGAAATATTTCTGCTTTTTAAAATTTTCTTGTAGTTTCTGCTTAAATCAATATACAGAACATCGTACATGGAAAGACACTGATCTATAAAAAAACGCTTTTTTTCTGGCTCACCTGTGGCAAAATCCAAATCATCATGACTGAACAGAACACAGGGCATGGTATTTATCAGCTCTTTTCTGTCCTTAATGGACTTTCCATTCTTGTCTATTTTTTTCTTCTGGTTTTCGTAGGTAATAAAAATGCTGTCAGTAGATCCGTTCTCTTCCTTGTACAAAGTCTTCAGGCTAAAATTTTTCTCACCTTCCTTTACTATTTCAGAATCTGAACGGGTTCTGAAGGAACTTCCGTAAGCTGAATAGTAAATTGATTCGAGAAGATTGCTTTTTCCCTGACCGTTTTCGCCTACAAAATAGACCTCCTTTGAAAGAAGGTCTATCGTAGAATTCTGCAGGTTTCTGTAATTCACAAAGGAAATAGAAAGAACTGGCATTTATTTTGGATTACTCAACGGACATTGGCATTACAACGTGGAAATAATCCTGGGCTGGTTCTGGACGCAATGTTACAGCCTTAAGAATTTCTGTAAATTCAAAAGTGATGTATTCGCTTTCCATTACCTTAAGAGGACTGTCGATATGCTTGTAGTTCATTGAAATAGAAACTTCCTCTCCAGCATACTGACAAGGAATTTCTTCTTTTGCATCACCAAGATCATTTGATTTTGAGTTGATTGTAAGAACTCCAGGAGCCATAGTCAAAGTGATTCTGCCTGTCTTATCAAGCATGATTGAAATGCGTTTAAGTGCAGAAACAAATTCACTTTTAAGTACTGAGAATTTGTTTGACTGTGTTTCCGGAATAACTCTCTGATAGTTAGGGAACTGTCCATCAATCAATGTTGCCGAGAATTCATAATTTCCAAAGTTGAAGAAAATCATCTTGTCAACAATTGCTACTTCAATGTTTCCTTCATCAGAAGCATGTTTTGCAACAATATTGAGAATCTTTGGATGAACTATTGCTGATGGGAATTCTGCAACACCGGCAAGAACAGGCTTTTCACAATATGCAAGTCTTCTACCATCTGTGGCAACCAGAACAAGCTTGTCTTCCTTCTTTTCAAAGAAAACACCGTTCATAAAGTATCTTGTCTCATCTTCACTTACGGCAAAGCTAGTCTGAGAAATCATCTGCTTAAGTTCTTTTGCTGGAACTTCAAAGAATGAAACTTTTTCTGCAATTGCAATTTCAGGGAATTTGTCCTGAGATGTGCAGTTAAGCTGGAATTTGATTTTCTTAACTGTATGTCTGATTACGGCGCTTACAAGATTGTCCTTATCCTGAATTGCAAATTCAATTTCACCTTCAGGAAGTGCTGAAAGGATTCCCATGAATTTATCACAAAGAACTGTAGTTGAACCTTCTTCCTGAATTTCTACAGGAATCTTAGTCTGAAAATTTACTTTGATGTCTGTAGCCTTAATTGTTAATGTATTTCCTTCTGCAATCAACAGAACATTTGAAAGAACTGACAATGCATTCTTTGTGGAAATAATTTCCTGAGCAATTGAAATTTCACTGATCATTGAATTTCTG